>NZ_JCACER010000023.1:0-94908 GCF_059502445.1 Kumtagia sp. | reverse complement strand
GCAAGATCGCCGGCCTCGAGGTGCTGCGCATCATCAACGAGCCGACCGCGGCCGCGCTCGCCTACGGCCTCGACAAGAAGGACGGCAAGACCATCGCCGTCTACGACCTTGGCGGCGGCACCTTCGACATCTCCGTGCTGGAGATCGGCGACGGCGTGTTCGAGGTGAAGTCGACCAACGGCGACACCTTCCTCGGCGGTGAGGACTTCGACATGCGCCTGGTCGAGTATCTGGCGGCCGAGTTCAAGAAGGAGCAGGGCATCGACCTGAAGAACGACAAGCTCGCGCTGCAGCGCCTCAAGGAGGCCGCCGAAAAGGCGAAGATCGAGCTGTCGTCGTCGGCGCAGACCGAGATCAACCTGCCCTTCATCACCGCCGACCAGAGCGGTCCGAAGCACCTGACGATGAAGCTGACGCGCGCCAAGTTCGAGCAGCTCGTCGACGACCTGATCCAGCGCACCGTCGAGCCCTGCAAGGCGGCGCTGAAGGATGCCGGCCTGAAGGCGGGCGAGATCGACGAGGTGGTGCTGGTCGGCGGCATGACGCGCATGCCGAAGGTTCAGGAGATCGTGAAGCAGTTCTTCGGCAAGGAGCCGCACAAGGGCGTCAACCCCGACGAGGTGGTGGCGCTGGGCGCGGCCATCCAGGCCGGCGTGCTGCAGGGCGACGTCAAGGACGTGCTGCTGCTCGACGTGACCCCGCTGTCGCTGGGCATCGAGACGCTGGGCGGTGTGTTCACGCGCCTCATCGAGCGCAACACCACGATCCCGACCAAGAAGAGCCAGGTGTTCTCGACCGCCGAGGACAACCAGGGCGCCGTCACCATCCGTGTCTTCCAGGGTGAGCGCGAGATGGCCGCCGACAACAAGGCGCTCGGCCAGTTCGACCTGGTCGGCATCCCGCCGGCGCCGCGCGGCGTGCCGCAGATCGAGGTTTCCTTCGACATCGACGCCAACGGCATCGTCAACGTCACCGCCAAGGACAAGGGCACCGGCAAGGAGCACCAGATCCGCATCCAGGCTTCGGGCGGCCTCAGCGACGCCGATATCGAGAAGATGGTGAAGGACGCCGAGGCGAACGCCGAGGCCGACAAGAAGCGGCGCGGGCTGGTCGAGGCCCGCAACCAGGCCGAGGCGCTGCTGCATTCGTCCGAGAAGTCGCTGAAGGAGTATGGCGAAAAAGTCTCGGAGGCCGATCGCACGGCGATCGCCGACGCCATCGCCGCTCTGAAGACGGCGACCGAGGGCGACGACGCCGACGACATCCAGGCCAAGTCGCAGACGCTGATGGAAGTCTCGATGAAGCTCGGTCAGGCCATGTACGAGGCGAGCCAGAAGGAAGCCGCCGAGGCCGACGCCAAGGCGGATGCCGCCAAGGATTCGGACGTGGTCGACGCCGATTTCGAGGAGATCGACGAGAACGACGACAAGAAGAAGTCCGCCTGATCCCGATCGGACGGAGACAGCATGGGAGCCCGGCCACTGCGCCGGGCTTCTTTTTTGTGAACGCACCGCGGGCCTTCGTTAAGCTTACCTGAAGGAACCTCCCCCCAACGTTCTCTCCCGAGATACACTTGTCGTGGGTTGCCGGCGGCACGGCTGCCGGGCAGGGTCGGAACAGGGGCCGATGCATTTCAGGACGCTCGAGATCTGGCGGCTGTCGGCCGCCCTCGCGGTGATGATGTGGCATTTCCTGCGCTACGCGCCGCCCGGGCACGAGGCGGCCAGCGCCGCGCTGTACCGCCTGATGCCGCTCATGGAGATGTTCTTCATGATCTCCGGCTTCCTGATCATGCTGCGCTATGCCGATACGCTGATGTCAGAGCCCGGTTCGTTCCGGCGTTTCATCGTGCGACGGCTGGCGCGGCTCTATCCGCTTTATTTCATGACGCTGCTGTTCTTCTGCGTCGTCGCCGCCGCGCTGCATCTCGGCCTCGTGCAGTCGGAGCAGCCCGAGCGTTATGCCTGGTCGGCACTGCCAGCCAACATCCTGCTGGTGCAGGCCTGGGGCCTCACCGACACGCTCACCTTCAACGATGTCGGCTGGACGCTTTCGGCCGAATGGTTCTGCTATCTCACCCTGCCGGTACTGGTCCTGGCCTATCAGCGGTACGTGATATGGGGACTGGCCGCCGTTGCGGCCGCGGCCATCGTCGCGCTGGAAATCGGCGTGGCCATGGGCTGGATACCGTTTCCGAGCTGGCTGCAGGCCAACACCTGGGGCGCCTATCGCGCCTTCGCCGATTTCGCGCTCGGCGCCATGGTCGCCGTCGCGGTGCGCGACAGCAGGCTCAGGCTGACGAGCCTGGTACCTGGATGGCTCGTCTTCATCGCGGCGGTCGCGGCGATGGCGACGCTGCAGAACGCCTATGTGATCGTGCTCCTGCTGGCGGCCGCGACCTTCCTCGCCGCGCTCGCCGAGCGCAACGATCCCGAGGCCGCCGCCTATCTCAAGCCGCTGCATCCGATCGGCCGCGTCTCCTTCGGCATCTACATGATCCATCCGGTGATCGAGAGCGTCCTGCTCGCCGTGGTGTGGCGCAAGATGCTCGAGCCGATGGGCGTCATGAGCTTCTACGCCTACTGGTATCTGCCGGCAGCGGCGGTGATCGCGACCGCGCTGCTGTCGGACCGCTATTTCGAAGGGCCGGTCAGCCGCTATCTCAATGCCCGTTTCGGCGGCACGCAAGCCGGCGCGGCGGCGCAAAAGCGTGGTGCCGGCGCAACTGGAACCGCCTGATCCGTTCCAACGGCCGGTTTTCTGCCGAAAACTGTCGCTTTGCCGGCCGCCCCCTATGGCATACCGGCTTGCGGTTTACTAAATCCTGTGCCAGTTGCCCGCGCTGATCGGACAAGCAGTGCACCTAGCTTGAAACTCATCCACCGGTTCACAAGGCAGAATGAAAGCCGATTTCTATGAAACGCTGGGCGTCGGCAAATCAGCCGACGAAAAGGCCCTCAAGAGCGCGTTCCGCAAGCTCGCCATGCAGTTCCACCCCGACCGCAATCCCGGGGACAACGCCTGCGAGCAGAAGTTCAAGGAAATCAACGAAGCCTACGAGACCCTGAAGGACCCGCAGAAGCGGGCGGCCTATGACCGCTTCGGCCATGCCGCGTTCGAGCATGGCGGCATGAACGGGGGCGCGAACGGCTTCGGCTCGGGTGGCTTCTCCGACATCTTCGAGGACATTTTCGGCGAGATGATGGGGGGCGGCCGCCGCCGCTCGACCGGCGGCCGCGAGCGCGGCGCCGACCTGCGCTACAACATGGAGATCACACTGGAGGAGGCCTATACCGGCAGGACGGCGCAGATCCGCGTGCCGACCTCGATCTCCTGCTCGGATTGCAGTGGCTCCGGCGCCAAGCCGGGCACCCAGCCGGTCACCTGCTCGCTGTGCTCGGGCTCCGGCCGCGTGCGCGCCGCGCAAGGCTTCTTCTCGATCGAGCGGACCTGCCCGCAGTGCCACGGCCGCGGCCAGACCATCAAGGACCCCTGCTCGAAATGCGCCGGACAGGGCCGCGTCACCGAGGAGCGCTCGCTGTCGGTGAACATTCCGGCCGGCATCGAGGACGGCACCCGCATCCGGCTCGCCAACGAGGGCGAGGCGGGGCTGCGCGGCGGCCCGCCCGGCGACCTCTACATCTTCCTGTCGGTCAAGCCGCATGAATTCTTCCAGCGCGACGGCGCCGACCTCTACTGCAAGGTGCCGATCTCGATGACCACCGCCGCCCTGGGCGGCGCGTTCGAGGTGACCACGCTCGACGGCTCGCAGACCCGCGTGAAGGTGCCGGAAGGCACACAGAACGGCCGCCAGTTCCGGCTGAAGGGCAAGGGCATGCCGATCCTGCGGCAGCCGACGATCGGCGACCTCTACATCCAGACCGCGGTCGAGACGCCGCAGAACCTGAGCAAGCGCCAGCGCGAGCTGCTGGAGGAATTCGAGAAGCTGTCCTCCACCGAGAATTCCCCGCAGTCGAGCGGGTTCTTCTCGCGCATGAAGGACTTCTTCGAGTCGTTCGGTAACAACTGAGGCGTGCGCCGAGGCGTCGTCACGCGCGATGGAACCAGTCGGGGAGAACCCCGTTTCGCCGCTGCGTAAGCCTTGCATCACGACGTCAGGCTGGTATTGATCGCCTCACAGCGACAGGGAGTGGACGCGATGCGACGCGGTTCGGAGTTGCGTAAGGCGCTGGCCGAGAAATTCGACGACGAACTTCGTTTCTTCCGAGGCTGGATCGACAAGCCGAAAGCCGTCGGCTCGATCATTCCGACCAGTTCCTTCACCGCCCGGCGGATGGCCTCCGTCATCGACGTCTCGTCCGGCCTGCCGGTGCTGGAGATCGGCCCGGGGACCGGCGTCATCACCCGCGCCATCCTCGCCCGCGGCGTCCCGGCCGCGAAGCTCTACACCGTCGAATACTCGGCCGACTTCGTCCGCCACCTGAGACGCCATTTCCCCGGCGTCAACGTCATCGAGGGCGACGCCTTCGATCTCGACCACACGCTGGGGGCCGACGCGCCGAAGCGCTTCGACTGCGTGATCTCCGGCGTGCCGCTGCTGAATTTTCCGGTGGAGCGCCGCGTCGCCTATCTTGAGGACCTGCTCGACCGCATTCCCGAGGGCCGGCCGGTCATCCAGTTGACCTACGGGCCGAAATCGCCCGTGCCGCCCGGCCTCGGCAGCTACACGGTGCGGCATTTCGACTTCGTCATCCGCAACATCCCGCCCACGCAATTGTGGGTCTATGAACGCGGCCGGCGGAACTGACGGCACAAGCTGGGCTTGTCGCCGCTGATTTCCCCATGCATGACTTCTGAAGCCAAGGGGGCTGTCATGCGCGAAATCCCACTGAAGGAGGCGAAGGCAACGCTTTCGCGTGTCCTCGACGAGGCGATTGCCGGAAGTCCATCCATCATCACCCGGCGCGGCAGGCGCGAAGGCGTCATCCTGAGCTACGGCGAATTCGAGCGGCTTTCGCGTGCTCACTCGTTCGGGTGGCTGTCGGCGAACGCGCCGCTGGATGCCGACGAAGCGCGGCCGGACTGACAGCCGGCCAACTCCGATCCCGAAAGGAAGCCGGCCTTTGCATCATCCAAAAATCCTCGTCTTCGCCGGCTCGATCCGCACCGGCGCCTACAGCGGCAAGACCGCGGACGCGGCCATGCGCGAACTCGCGCTGCAGGGGGCGGAGGTGACCCGCATCTCGCTCGGCGACTATCCGCTGCCGATCATGGACCAGGATCTGGAGGCGGAGAAAGGCGTTCCGGAGAATGCCGTGATGCTGGCTCGGCAGTTCGTCGACCATGAGGGCCTGCTGATCGCGACGCCCGAATACAACGGCTCGATGCCGCCGCTGCTCAAGAACGCCATCGACTGGGTGAGCCGCGTGCGCAAGGATCGCGGCGCGCCGGTGCGCCCGTTCTCCGGCAAGCCGGTGGCGCTGTGCTCGTCGTCCGATGGCCATTTCGCCGGCATCCGCAGCGCCAACCATCTGCGCGCCGTGCTGTCGCATATCGGCATGGAAGTGATCGCGCCGCAGGTCTCGGTGCCCTATGGCGAAAAAGCCTTCGACGAGAATGGCGGTTTTCGCGAGGAGCGGCTCCGCAACGGCATGGAGCGCCTGTGCCGGACGCTGATCGAGCGCGCCGCGATGCTGTCGACACGGGCCGACTCGTGATAATGGCCGCTCGACTCGACGCGGCGGACGGCGCCGATCCGACGGAGATGCGCATGACAGAGACCAATCCGGCCAGCCGGCTCATTGTCGGCCTGGACGTACCGGACCTGCGAATCGCCCAAGCCGTGGTGCGCGAGCTCGACGGCGTCGTCTCCTTCTACAAGATCGGCTACCAGCTCGCCTTCGCCGGCGGGCTCGACTTCGCCCGCGAGCTCGTCGCCGAGGGCAAGCAGGTCTTCCTCGACATGAAGCTGCTCGACATCGACAACACGGTGGCGAAAGGCGTCGAGAACATCGCCAAAATGGGCGTAACGATGCTGACGCTGCACGCCTATCCGAAAGCGATGCGGGCCGCCGTAGAAGCGGCGCGCGGCACGCCGCTCTGCCTGCTCGCCGTCACCGTGCTTACCTCGATGGACGAGAGCGACCTGATCGAGGCCGGCTATGAATACGATCCGCACACGCTGGTGCTGCGCCGCGCCGAGCAGGCGCTCGCCACCGGCATGGGGGGCATCGTCTGCTCGGCCGGCGAGGCGGCGGCGGTGCGCAAGGTCGTCGGCCCCGAACTCGCCGTGGTCACGCCCGGCATCCGGCCGGCCGGCACCGAGCATGGCGACCAGAAACGCGTCGTCACCCCGGCGGATGCCATCCGGGCCGGCTCAAGCCACCTTGTGGTGGCCAGGCCGGTCGTCGCCGCCGTTGACAGGCGGGCGGCCGCGCAGGCAATCCTGGCCGAGATGGCCGCGGCCTGAGTTTCACACGGGAGAAAAAAAATGCCGAAGGGATACTGGATCGCCCGCGTCGACGTGCGCGACCCCGAGGGCTACAAAGACTATGTCGCGGCGGCGAAGCCTGCCTTCGACAAGTACGGCGCGACGATGCTGGTGCGCGGCGGCGCCTATGAGTTCGCGGAAGGGCCGGGCCGGGCGCGCAACGTGGTCATCGAATTCGCCTCGCTGCAGGCCGCGCACGACTGCTACCACTCGCCCGAATACCAGGCCGCCAAGGCGATCCGCCAGAAATACGCCGAAGCCGAGATCGTGCTGGTCGACGGGGTCTGACGTCCGGCCTGGCGCATCGCCCGCCTTAATTGGACTAAAGGATGAGGCCATCGCCGGACGTATATCGTATTGCGTCGCAGCAATTGTTCGTTAACTTCGCTGCCTAACGATAGGACGCGGTTTTCCGCGCCGTAGCGCGGGACCGGCGGAGTTTTCGATGTTCTACCAGCTCTATGAACTGAACCATGCGGCCATGCAGCCGTACCGCGCCTTCGCGGATGCGGTAAGGCTGTTCTACTCCAATCCGATCAATCCGCTGTCGCACACCGCGGTAGGCCGTTCGGTCGCCGCCGCCGCGGAGCTGTTCGAGCGCACGACCCGGCGCTACGGAAAACCGTCCTTCGGCCTCGACCGAACGGTGGTCGACTGGAAGGAAGTCGGGGTGGTCGAGAAGGTCGTATGGTCGCGGCCCTTCTGCAATCTCATCCATTTCGTGCGCGACCTGCCGGCGCGGCGCAAGGCCGATCCGAAGCTGCTGATCGTGGCGCCGATGTCCGGCCACTACGCGACGCTCTTGCGCGGCACGGTGGAAGCGATGCTGCCGCACGCCGACGTCTACATCACCGACTGGGCCGACGCCCGCATGGTGCCCGTGTCGGAGGGCCGCTTCGATCTCGACGACTACATCGACTATATCGTCGAGATGCTGCATGCGCTCGGCCCCGAGGTGCATGTGATGGGCGTGTGCCAGCCCTCCGTGCCGGTGCTCGCCGCCGCAGCGCTGATGGAAGCGCGCGGCGACCGCTTCGCTCCCTCCACCATGACGCTCATGGGCGGCCCGATCGACACGCGGCGCAACCCTACCGCCGTCAACCTGCTGGCCGAGGAGAAGGGGATCGACTGGTTCCGCGACAACGTCGTCATGCAGGTGCCGTGGCCGGCGCCCGGCTTCATGCGCGACGTCTATCCGGGCTTCCTGCAGCTGTCCGGCTTCATGAGCATGAATCTCGACCGCCACATCACGGCGCACAAGCAGTTCTTCATGCATCTGATCAAGAACGACGGCGACAACGCCGAGAAGCATCGCGACTTCTACGACGAATATCTCGCCGTCATGGATCTGACCGCCGAGTTCTACCTTCAGACGGTGGAGACCGTGTTCGTCCGCCATGCCTTGCCCAAGGGCGAGATGACGCATCGCGGTACCCCGGTCGACCCTTCGGCAATCCGCAACGTCGCGCTGCTGACCGTCGAGGGCGAGAATGACGACATCTCGGGCATCGGTCAGACGCAGGCCGCGCACGACCTCTGCGTCAACATCCCCAACGACATGCGCGCCCACTACATGCAGCCGGCGGTCGGCCATTACGGCGTCTTCAACGGTTCGCGCTTCCGCTCCGAGATCGTGCCGCGCATCGTCGATTTCATCTCCAGCTACGGCAAGGAGAACCGCGCGCCGGCGAAACTGCGGCTCGTGCGCGCGGCCAAGGGCTGATTTTGGCCGAAGTCCCGATGCACCCGCACAGGCTCCGGGCGACGCCGGACGGGCTGTTGCAGATTCATCGCGCCGCGCTGATCACGGTAACCATCACGCGAAAGTCTAGTCAGGCGTGAATTGACTCGGCGGAAAAATCGTCCTTAACGTTTCCTTAACGACAAAGGGCGAGTGGGCTATGCAATCCTCTCCGCGGGCGCGCCGCGCCGCGAAGCTTACCGGGATAGTGCTGGCTTCGGCGATGGCTAGTCTTATCGCCGGCGCAGCTTCGGCATCCGGTCCGATGCTGACCGGCGGCCTGACCTCGCAGCCGATCGGCCACTATGAGTTCTGCAAGATCAATCGGGCGGAATGTTCGATCCGGGTGCGAGACGCTGGTCCGGAGCGCATGTCCGGCGCGCTGTGGAGCCTGCTGGTCGGCATCAACACCGACGTGAACGGCGCCGTGAAGCCGATGAACGATTTCGACATCTACGGCAAGGACGAGGTCTGGGCCTATCCCGACGACGGCGTCGGCGATTGCGAGGACTATGTGCTGGAGAAGCGTCGCCAGTTGCAGGCTGGCGGCCTGTCGCTGTCGAACCTGCTCATCACCGTGGTGCGCAAGCCGGACGGCGAGGGCCATGCGGTGCTTACCGTGCGCACAGACAAGGGCGACTTCGTCCTCGACAACCTGTCCAACGAAGTCAAGGACTGGAGCCAGACCGGCTACCGCTTCCTCAAGCGCCAGGCCTCGAACCATACCGGCCGCTGGGTGACCATCCGCGAGGGCTCGGCGCCGCTGGTCGGCGCGGTGCAGTAGCGGCACGGCGCCGGCATTTCCGGCGTCCATTTGCACCGGCGCGGGCTGCATGCGTCCGCTCAGCCGCCCTTTCCATCCCGCGCGATGCCCCTTGCAATCGCCTGCGCCTTGTCGATCGCATTGGCGAAGCAGCCGCGCAGATCGGCGCGCATGCCGGTGAACCACAGGCCGGGCACGGCGGGGTCGTTCTCGCCGCCGTTGAAGCGCGGCCGGCCGCGCGGATCGAGCACGCCGAGATGGCCGACCATGCCTTCCAGCCCGGTGCGGTAGCCGGTCGCGGCGATCACCACGTCCGGGCTGAGCGTGCTGCCGTCCTCGAACAGAACGCGGCCTCCCTCGAAGCCGCCGATCACCGGCATGACCGCGACGCGGCCCGCCCTGATCGCCGCAACCGCGCCGTCGTCGGTGGCGATCGCGATGCTGTCGGCCTTCATGCGGCTTGCCGCGCCGCCGGCCGCCGGCGGCAGGCCGAGCTTGCCAAGGTCGCCGAAGCTCAGCCGCTGCGTCGCGCCGATGACGCGATCGGCGACGCCGACCGGCAGCTTGACCAGCCAGGTGGCGTTCTTGTGCACGGCGAGGTTGGCGACCCGCTTCGGCAGCACGGCCGGCGCGTGGCGGGCCGACAGCCACAGCCTGCCGGTCTCCGCGCGGATCAGATGGTTGAGCACGTCGAAGCCGGAATTGCCCGCTCCGCTCACCAGCACGCTCTTGCCGCGATAATCCGCCGCCTCGCCGAAATCGGCCGAATGCAGCAGCCGGCCGGTATAGGTCTCGCGGCCGGGCCATGCAGGGATGAAAGGAACACGGTCGCGGCCGGTGGCGACGACGACGTGCCGTGCCCGGTAAGTCCGTCCCGCTGCCCTCGCCTCCCAGCGATCGCCGGCGCGATCGATGCGCTCGACGGCGGTGTCATGGTCGATCGACAGGCCGTGCAGCCGCGCGAAAGCCTCGAACAGGTCGATCACCGCCTCGCGTTTTGGAAACGCCGGCGTACCGGCCGGATAGGTCACGCCGGGAAGCACGGACAAGTCGCGGTGCGAATTGAGCGTGAGATGCTTGTGGCGCCGCCGCCAGGACTCGCCGAGCCGCGGCGCGGCCTCCAGCAGGCGCACCCCGATGCCTGCCTTCGCCAGCGCCTGCGCCACCGCCAGCCCGGCCGCGCCGCCACCGACCACCAGTGCTTCCGTGTCGATCATCCGCCACCATCTTCCGCTTCCGGGCGACCGCACCGGATTTTTCGCGGCAGGTGATCGGCTGTGGACGCCGGAGTGTCAAGCGGCCGGGCCGTGGCGCTGGACACGACCGATGCCGGACAGCAATTCTCTTCCTCAAAGGAGGAAGAAAGAGGTTGGCCGCTCCTACTCGGCTGCTTCTCCGTAGCGCGGCGCCGCATCGGCCACGTGGGCGTCGACATGCGCCTCGAACTTCTCGAAATTGGCGATGAACATGCCGACGATGCGCTTGGCCTGCCGGTCGTAGGCGGCCCTGTCCGCCCAGGTGGCGCGCGGGTCGAGAATGCCGGAATCGACGCCCGGCACGGCGACCGGGACGGCGAAGCCGAAATTCGGGTCGGTGCGGAATTCCGCCTCGTTGAGGCTGCCGTCGAGCGCCGCGGCGAGCAGCGCGCGCGTCGCTTTGATCGGCATGCGCCTGCCGGTGCCGAAGGCGCCGCCGGTCCAGCCGGTGTTGACCAGCCAGCAGTCGACGCCATGCTCGGCGATCAGCGAGCGCAGCAGATTGCCGTATTCGGACGGGTGGCGCGGCATGAACGGCGCGCCGAAGCAGGTCGAGAAGGTCGCCTCCGGCTCCTTGACGCCCTTCTCGGTGCCAGCGACCTTGGCCGTGTAGCCGGAGAGGAAGTGGTACATGGCCTGCGCCGGCGTCAGCTTGGCGATCGGCGGCATCACCCCGAAGGCGTCGGCCGTCAGCATGACGATGTTCTTCGGATGCCCGGCGCGGCCCGTCGGGCTGGCGTTTGGGATGAAGTCAAGCGGGTAGGCGCAGCGGGTGTTCTCCGTCAGCGAGCCGTCATCGAAGTCCGGCACGCCGCGCCCGTCCAGCACGACGTTCTCCAGCACCGTGCCGAAGCGCCGCGTGGTGGCGAAAATCTCCGGCTCGGCCTCAGCCGACAGGCGGATGGTCTTGGCGTAGCAGCCGCCCTCGAAATTGAAGACGCCGTCCGGGCCCCAGCCATGCTCGTCGTCGCCGATCAGCGTGCGCGAGGCGTCGGCCGACAGCGTCGTCTTGCCCGTGCCGGACAGGCCGAAGAACACCGCCGTGTCGCCGGCGGGGCCCATGTTGGCCGAGCAGTGCATCGGCATCACGCCGCGTTCCGGCAGCAGGTAGTTGAGGGCGGTGAACACCGATTTCTTCATCTCGCCGGCATAGGAGGTACCGCCGATCAGCACGATCATGCGCGAGAGGTCGACGGCGATCACGGTCTCGGTGCGCGTGCCGTGGCGCGCCGGATCGGCGCGGAAGGAGGGCAGGTCGATGATCGTCATCCGCGGTTCGAAATCCGCCAGCGCATCCTCCGCCGGGCGGATCAGCAGGTTGCGGATGAACAGCGAGTGCCAGGCGAACTCGGTGATCACGCGGGTCGGCAGCGCCTGCGCGGCGTCGGCACCGCCGACGAGGTCCTGCACGAACAGATCCTTGTCCGCGGCATGGGCGCGGAAATCGGCGAGCAGCGTTTCGAAATGCGCCGGCGTCATCGCCGCGTTGTTGTCCCACCAGACCTGGTCGGCGGTCGCTGCGTCGCGGACGACGAACTTGTCCTTGGGAGAGCGGCCGGTGTGCTGGCCGGTATAGGCGACAAGCGCGCCGTCGGCGGAAAGCTGCGCCTCGTTGCGGCGGATTGCCTCCTCGTACAGCGCCGCCCTTCTGAAATTGTAATGGACCTTGCCCGACGTCCTCACACCGATTCGCTCGATCCCGCAGCCGGGATTGCGTATACCGATCTCGCCCATCTTGCCCTCGACCTGGTGGGTTGGCACTCCCGGGTGACGCCCGGAATGAAGTCCATGCGCTCAACTTTTCTTGAGCGAAGCTCGTCGAAACCAGAAAAGATGAAGAATATCAAACTATTAATCGATTTAAAGATTTTGAAATCGTTTAAATCGGTTATATAAGGCAGAGCTGTGCAGCAGTCGGACGTTACAAATTAAGCATTTGCTGCCAAGCTTTGCAGGACGGCCGGCCGAAGTTGCGCCGCCGGCCGTGTCATGCCATGGACGGACGCCGTGCCACATTTTGTACTCAATTTGTCCGCCAATAGCCTCTTCCTTATATTGGAAGGGACCCCCGATCATGAGGGAGCCGCTTGAAATGGCAACGATCGCGCTTGTCGACGACGACCGCAACATCCTGACCTCGGTGTCGATCGCCCTGGAATCGGAAGGCTATCGCGTCGAGACCTATACCGACGGGGCCTCGGCCCTCGAGGGCTTTGCCGCCCGGCCGCCGAACCTGGCCATCCTCGATATCAAGATGCCGCGCATGGACGGCATGGAGCTGCTGCGCCGGCTGCGCCAGAAGTCCGACCTGCCGGTGATATTCCTCACCTCCAAGGACGACGAGATCGACGAATTGTTCGGCCTCAAGATGGGCGCCGACGATTTCATCCGCAAGCCGTTCTCGCAGCGGCTGCTGGTCGAGCGCGTACGCGCCGTGCTGCGGCGGGCGAGCGCCCGCGAGGCGGCCGCCAAGGCGCCGAGCCAGCAGACGAAATCGCTCGAGCGCGGTCAGCTCGTCATGGATCAGGAGCGCCACACCTGCACCTGGAAGGGCGAGCCGGTCACGCTGACGGTGACCGAGTTCCTGATCCTGCATTCGCTCGCGCAACGCCCCGGCGTGGTCAAGAGTCGTGACGCGCTGATGGATTCGGCCTATGATGAACAGGTCTATGTCGACGATCGGACCATCGACAGCCACATCAAGCGGCTTCGCAAGAAGTTCAAGGCGGTCGATGATGATTTCGAGATGATCGAGACCTTGTATGGCGTGGGCTACCGGTTCAGGGAGGCCTGAGCCGAACCGCCGGGGATCCGGGATTGAATGACGATTGACCTCCAGCTTAACAAGCCGATGGCCGCCGCCCGGCGGCCGCGGGGCTGGCTGGCGGCCGTGCTTGCGGCGCTGACGGTGCCGCTGCGGCGATTTCTCGGCCACCACGTCTTCTCGAGCCTCACCCGCCGCATCCTGTTCCTGAACCTTGCCGGCCTTGCCGTTCTGGTCGCCGGCATCCTCTATCTGAACACCTTCCGCGACGGCCTGATCGACGCCCGCGTCGAGAGCCTGATGACGCAGGGCGAGATCATCGCCGGCGCCATCTCCGCCTCGGCGACCGTCGAAACCGATTCCATCAGCATCGATCCGGAGAAGCTTCTGGAGCTGCAGGCCGGCGAGAGCCTCGGCCCGGGCACCGACCAGCTCGACAATCTGGATTTCCCCATCAATCCCGAGCGCGTCGCGCCGCTGCTCAAGCGGCTGATCTCGCCTACCCGCACGCGCGCCCGCATCTACGATCGCGACGCCAACCTGCTGCTCGATTCGCGCCATCTCTACTCGCGCGGTCAGATCCTGCGCTACGACCTGCCGCCGGTCGACGAGGAAGAGCCGAGCATTCTCGAGAAGGCGGAGAAATTCGTCTTCAACCTGTTCCGCAACACCGACCTGCCGATCTATCGCGAGCAGCCCGGCGGCAATGGCGCGGCCTTTCCGGAAGTCATGAACGCGCTCACCGGCAGTCCGTCCACCGTGGTGCGCGTCAGCGAGAAGGGCGAGGAGATCGTCTCCGTCGCCGTGCCGATCCAGCGTTTTCGCGCGGTGCTGGGCGTGCTGATGCTGTCCACCGAAGGCGGCGACATCGACAAGATCGTGTCGGCGGAGCGTAACGCCATCCTGCGGGTGTTCGGCGTCGCGGCGCTGGTCATGGCGATCCTGTCGATGCTGCTCGCTTCCACCATCGCCAATCCGCTGCGCCGGCTCTCGGCGGCGGCGGTGCGGGTGCGGCGCGGGGTCAAGAGCCGCGAGGAGATTCCGGATTTCTCGGACCGACAGGACGAGATCGGCAATCTCTCCATCGCCGTGCGCGGCATGACCAACGCGCTCTATGCGCGTATCGAGGCGATCGAGAGTTTCGCCGCCGACGTGTCGCATGAGCTGAAGAATCCGCTGACCTCGCTGCGCAGTGCCGTCGAGACCCTGCCGATCGCCAAGAACGAGGCTTCGCGCGAGCGGCTGATGGAGATCATCCAGCACGACGTGCGCCGGCTCGACCGGCTGATCTCGGACATTTCGGACGCCTCGCGGCTCGACGCCGAACTGGCGCGCGAGGACGCCACCCGGGTCGACCTGCGCAAGCTGGTCTCCGATCTGGTCTCCGCCGCGCAGGAGACCGGCCGCCACAAGCGCAAGGCGACCATCGAGTTCAAGGCGGCCAAGCTGCCGCCCGCCGCCAGGGGTTATTTCGTCACGGGCCACGACCTGCGCATCGGCCAGGTCATCACCAACCTGGTGGAGAACGCGCGCTCCTTCGTGCCGGAGGACCATGGGCATATCACGGTAAGCCTGTCGCGGGCCGGCCAGTTCAACGTCGTCACCGTCGACGATAACGGGCCGGGCATTCGCCCCGACGCCATCGACCGCATCTTCGAGCGCTTCTACACCGACCGACCGTCAAGCGAGGCGTTCGGCCAGAATTCCGGCCTCGGCCTGTCCATCAGCCGCCAGATCGCAGAGGCACATGGCGGACGCCTGACCGCCGAGAACATCTCCGGCACGAAACCCGGCGAGGTGAAGGGCGCCCGCTTCGTCATGACACTGCCGGCCGACGAGTGAGCGCCGCGGCAGGAACGGTGCGTCCTTCCATCGTCATGGCCAAAGCCGAACCAGGGTATCCTCCAAACCTGCATGCAACGGGGATCGTCGTCGGCGACCGGGGAATCCTGATCCGCGGCGAATCCGGATCCGGCAAGACCACGCTGGCGCTCGCCGTGATCGCCGCGGCACGCGCCGCCGGGCGCTTCGCGACCCTGGTGGCCGACGATCAGCTCCTGCTTGCCCGTCGGCACGGGCGGCTGGTGTGCACCGCTCCCGCGGCGATCGCCCGCCTGGTGGAGGTTCGCGGCTCGACGCCGCAGCCGATCGGTCACGAGGCCGCAGCCGTCGTCGACCTGTTGATCCGCCTGGTCGACGGGCCGGCGGCGCCGCGCTACCGTGAGGAAGAGAGCGAAGAAATCGGCGGCTGCCGCATCCCGGTTCTGACGCTCGAGCGCCGCAATGCAGCCGGCGCGTTGGCCGCGATTGCCGCGCGGCTGTCACTGCCGCCGTTCGGCTGAACCTGTGTCATGGATGCCAGGATGCGGCAAAATGGCCGCCGCTAACGAAGATTTGGGCTTGTCAACGGCGGGTGGCTGGACAAGATGGCGCTCCGCTCCGGCGGTAGGCATTTTACCGAACGCGTATGAAGGGGCGATGACGGGAGCCATGGCGGAATGATCGGACTCGTGCTGGTGACGCACGGTCGGTTGGCGGAAGAGTTCCGCAACGCCGTCGAGCATGTCGTCGGGGCCCAGCAGAGCTTCGAGACGATCTCGATCGGCGCCGACGACGACATGGAGCAGCGCCGCCGCGACATCGTCGATGCGGTGGCGCATACCGACACGGGCAACGGCGTCATCCTGCTCACGGACATGTTCGGCGGCACGCCGTCGAACCTGGCGATCTCGGTCATGGAGCCCGGCCGCGTCGAGGTGATCGCCGGCGTCAACCTGCCCATGCTGATCAAGCTGACCAGCGCCCGCAAGGCCGACGACATGGCCAAGGCGCTGGAACTGGCGCAGAGCGCCGGCCGCAAATACATCAACGTCGCGAGCCAGGTGCTGAGCGGTAAATGACCGGTCCCCTGCTGTCGAAGGATGCCATCAGCCGCGACATGGTCATCATCAACCAGCGCGGCCTGCACGCCCGCGCCTCGGCCAAGTTCGTGCAGCTCGCCGCCGGCTTCCAGGCGACGATCGAGGTCGAGAAGGACGGGGTGAGGGTCGGCGGCACCTCGATCATGGGGCTGATGATGCTGGCCGCCAGCCCCGGCTGCTCGATCCGGGTCTCCGCCAGCGGTCCCGAGGCGCGCCAGGCGCTCTCGGCGCTGGAAGACCTGGTCGCGTCCAGGTTCGGCGAAGAAGCCTGAGGCGCCCTCAGCGGCTGTCCTACCGGCCGCTCTCTCCGCTTATCCGGCCACGAATGCTTTCCAACGGCCCCAATTATCCGCAGGCCAGCTTTCCCGCTTCCCAGCCGAGGATCGCCCGCTTGCGGGTGAGACCCCAGTGATAGCCGGTGAGTGCCCCGGACTTGCCGAGCGCGCGGTGGCAGGGCACGACGAAGGACACCGGATTGGCGCCGACGGCGGCGCCGACGGCGCGGCTCGCCGCGGGCGCGCCGATCTCGGCGGCGATGGACGAGTAGTTGCGGGCGCGGCCCATCGGGATCTTCAGCAGCGCCTCCCACACCCGCACCTGGAAATCGGAGCCGATCAGCACCACGCGCAGCGGCTGGTCGGACCGCCAGTTGGCTGGGTCGAAGATGCGTGCCGCATAGGGCGCGGTCGCACCGATGTCCTCGACGTAGGACGCGTTCGGCCAGCGGCCGGACATGTCGGCGAAGGCGTCACGCTCCTCGCCCGGATCGCAGAAGGCGAGGCCGGCCAGCCCGCGGTCGGTGACCATGAGCAGTGCGATGCCGAAAGGCGAGATGTGATAGCCGTAGCGGATGGTCAGGCCGGCGCCGCGCGTCTTGTAGTCGCCCGGCGACATCGCCTCATGCGTGACGAAGAGGTCGTGCAGGCGGCCGGGACCGGACATGCCGAGCTCGAACGAGGTTTCCAGCAACGGCATGCCCTGGTCGAGCAGTCTTCGCGCATGGTCGAGCGTGACCGCCTGGAGAAAAGCCTTCGGCGACAGGCCGGCCCAGCGCGTGAACAGCTTTTGCAGCCCGGTCGGCGTCTCGCCGACATCGGCGGCCAGTTCCTCCAGCGAGGGCTGGTCGCGATAGTCGAGGCTGATCTTCTCGATGGCGCGGCGCACGATCTCGTAGTCGCCGTCGGCGGGCGTGATATCCTTCTGCAGGATCGGCATCGGTTTCGTCGGCATCGGCGAATTCATAGACATAAGAGCGTTCATGGCAATGTCTCCTTGGCCCCGAATATCGGGCCAGCGGAGGCGCGAAACCACCCGAAACTTGCCTTGCGGGACGCTGGACCCAGATAGGGCTGCACATCGGAGGGAGGAAGATGCCGGGCGAAAAAGCGCATCTCACCAGGGAGAAGGAAACTCTGCTGATCACGCTCTGCGGCAAGGCGCTGGAGAGCCGGCTGCCGGATTCGCTGCTCAAGGACTGGTTCGCCGCCGAGGCTGTCGGCAAGATCGACTATGATTTCCGGCGGCTGAAGGTCGACAGGAATCTCGGCATCGGCCTGGCGATCCGGGCAAAGTCGATCGACGACCGGGTGCGCGCCTTCATCGCACGGCATCCGGATGCCGTGGTCCTGCATCTGGGCTGCGGGCTCGACAGCAGGGTGTTCCGCGTGGATCCGCCGGCCGGCGTTGCATGGTATGACGTCGATTATCCCGAGGTGATCGCGCTTCGCCGCAGGCTCTACCCGGACCGCGAAAACTGTCGCCTTGTCGCATCGTCGGTGACCGATCCGCAATGGCTGGAGACCGTGCCGGCGGATCGCCCGGCAATGATCGCGGCGGAGGGGCTGACACCCTATCTTCCGGCCGACGAGGGACCGAAGCTGTTCGCCCGCCTCGTCCGGCATTTCGACCGCGGCGAGATCGTCTGCGACGCCTACAGCAGCCTCGGCCTGAAGATCGTGGCGATGACCCCGTCGGTAAGGGCGACCGGCGCCGAGTTGCGCTGGGCGATCAACGATCCACACGATCTGGAGAAGGCGGCCCCAGGGCTGAAGCTTGTCGAGGAGATCGCTCCCTACGAGACCGAGCATGTCAGGCGCATGACGCTGGGCGCGCGCCTGTTCATCGGCGTTTGGAACTTCATCCCGCCCCTGAAGAAAATCGGCCGGCTGCTGCGGTTCGAGTTCTGACGTCCGTTATGGAAGGCCGCGCCGTGACTAGCGCGCCTTGGCGGTCGCCAGCGCCCGCGAAAACGCCGCGGCAAAGCTCTCGCGGTCGTCGGGGTTGAGGAAGGAGCCGATAGGCACGCTCTTGCCCTGTCCCTCCACGGCCATGCCGGTGATGCCGATCTCCCGGTGGCGGGCAACCGCGAAGCGGGCCCAGAACGGGTTGAAGCGGTGCGCTTCGCTGCGTCCCGAGGGCGCGGTCTTCCTGATGTCGAGGCGGGTGCGCGACACCGACACCTCCTCGCGGGCGCGGGCGGCGCGATAGTTCATGCGGAAGGCGATATAGACCAGCAGCACGTCGAGGCCGAAGAAGCCGAAC
This sequence comes from Kumtagia sp., assembly GCF_059502445.1. Classification (NCBI taxonomy): domain Bacteria; kingdom Pseudomonadati; phylum Pseudomonadota; class Alphaproteobacteria; order Hyphomicrobiales; family Phyllobacteriaceae; genus Kumtagia; species Kumtagia sp. Next base: position 76,471 of record NZ_JCACER010000023.1, on the reverse strand, counting down.
ACCGGCCAGGCGCCCTTCGACAGGAAGAAGGCGCCGGTGGCCAGCCAGCCGAACAGCAGCGCGCCCATGAGGATCGCGAAGCCGGTGCGCCCGAGCGACCGGTGCGGCGTGAGCAGCGCCCGGAAGAACGGCTCGTCGGCATCCCGCATGGCGTTTGTGTCGTCCATCGCCCGCAATTATAGAGGGCGCATGAAAAACCCCAAGGCAAAAAGCGCCGCAGCGCGTCCGGCGGTCGGCCCGGCGAAGGCAAAGTCCCGGCCGATGCGGGCTCGCCCGGCTTACCGGCCGGAGGAGGTGCACGAGATATTCCGCCGCTTTTCGGTGCAGCGGCCGGAGCCGAAGGGCGAGCTCGAGCACGTCAACGCCTTCACGCTGCTGGTAGCCGTGGTGCTGTCGGCGCAGGCGACGGATGCCGGCGTCAACAAGGCGACGCGGCCCTTGTTCGCGGTGGCCGACACGCCGGAACAGATGGTGGCGCTAGGCGAGGGGGAGGTAGGACGGTACATTCGCACCATCGGCCTGTGGCGCGGCAAGGCCAGGAACGTGATCGCGCTGTCGCAGGCGCTGGTCCGCGACCATGGCGGCGCCGTGCCGGACGACCGCGAGGCGCTGACGGCGCTGCCCGGCGTCGGCCGCAAGACGGCGAACGTCGTGCTCAACATGGCCTTCGGCCAGCCGACCATGGCGGTCGACACGCATATCTTCCGCATCGGCAACCGCATCCTGCTGGCGCCCGGCAAGACGCCGGAGCAGGTCGAGGCCGGGCTGGTGAAAATCATCCCGCCGCAATACATGCGCCATGCCCATCACTGGCTGATCCTGCACGGCCGCTATGTCTGCAAGGCGCGCAAACCCGATTGCCCGCGCTGCGTGATCGCCGACCTGTGCAAATCACCGGAGAAGACGACGTCGGTGCCCGCACCGCTGGTCGAGATCGGGGCGACCGGCGGGTTGCAAGCCGCTCAGTAGCCCACACCGCGCGCCATCGACGCGGCGAACACCAGCACCAGCGCCAGGAACGCCGCCTCGGCCTTGAGCCAGCCGCGCAGGCGCGAGACCTCGGCGTCGGGCACCGTGGCCAGGCCGGCGCGGCGCCAGGCGACGATGCGGCGCGTCGGCCCTATGGACAATAGCCCGATCGCCACGAAGGCCGCCATCTTCATCCAGAAGACTGGGTAGTAGACGTAGTACTCCCAGCCCTTCAGCCCCCAGACGACGCGGCCGATGCCCACCAGGATCAGCAGCATGGCGACGCCGCCATAGGCCGAATCGACACGGCCGAGGCGCGCAAGATCAACCGTTCCCAGACCGGGCCGGACAAGCGCCAACTCGACGGCGATGAGCGCGGCGAGCAGGAACGCCAGGAAATGATGGGCGATCGCCAGAACGAGGTCGAGCAGCAGGTCGTCCATGGCGCGCTCCGTATGTTGACAATGTCAAGATTAAGTCGCGGCCGTTGGCGTGTCAAGGCGCAAGGCGGGAGGGCAGCGAGCCCCGATCGATGGGTCCTGCGACTTGCTTCGCCCGGGCGCCCCGGTTCCGAGACTCCGTGCCTGCGCCGCATTCCGCGAAATCGACCTCGCTCCGATGCCGACGCGATGGCGCATGGCGCTTCGGCCGGGCAGGCTCTAACAATGCCCCCTGGAATCAGTGGACGGGGCATGCGGCATGCGGTTCGACGTGGTCATCATCGGCGGGGGGTCGGCTGGGTCCGTGCTGGCGGCGCGGCTGAGCGAGAATCCCGACCGCCGCGTGGCGCTGATTGAGGCCGGCCTCGAGCCGACGGATCCGGACATCGCCAAACCGTCCATGTGGCCGTTCATCCAGGGCCGCGACTACGACTGGGCCTTTGAGACGGTGTCGCAGGCCGGCACGGCTGGGCGGGTGCATGCCTGGCCGCGCGGCCGCGTCGTCGGCGGATCGAGCTGCCTGCACGCCATGGCGCATGTGCGCGGCCATCCCGACGATTTCGAGGCCTGGGCGGAGGCGACCGGCACGCGCAACTGGTCCTATGACGGGCTGCTGCTGGCCTTCCGGCGCAGCGAGCGCTTTTCCGGCGGCGGCTCCGAGCTGCATGGCGGCGACGGCCCGCTTGCCGTCTGGCTGCCAGGCGAAGAGGTCAATCCGGTGGTGCGCGCCTATATGGAAGCCGGATCGCAGCGTGGCGTGCCGGCGCTCGGCGACCACAACGGCCGGCGCCTCAACGGCACCGCGCCGAATGCGCTCACCATCCGCGACGGCCGCCGTGTCAGCGCCGCCGACGCCTATCTGACCGCCGCCGTGCGCGCCCGGCCCAACCTCGCCATCCTGACCGGCCTGCTGGTGCACCGCCTGGTGCTGGAGGGCGATCGCGCCGCCGGCGTCGCCGTCACCCGCGGCGGCGGCGGCGAGATCGTATCGGGCGGCGAGATCGTGCTCTGCGCCGGCGCCATAGGCTCGCCGCTGCTGCTGCAGCGGTCCGGGATCGGCGATCCCGAGACGCTGCGGCGGGCCGGCGTCGCCTGCCGGCTGGCGGTCCCCGAGGTCGGCCGCAACCTGCACGACCATCTGCTCGGCGCCGGCAACGTCTACCGCTCGAGCCGACCGGTGCCGCCGACGAGGCTGCAGCATTCCGAATCGCTGATGTATCTCAACGCCGCCGACGTCACGCGGCCGGACGGCGCGCCCGACATCGTGCTCGGCTGCGTCACCGGCCCTTCCGTCTCCGAGAGCTTCGCGCCGATCGCGCCGGGCTTCGCCTACACCCTGCTGTTCGGCGTCACCCATCCGACCAGCCGCGGCTTTCTGGCGATCGGCGGGCCGGAACTTTCCGACCGGCCGCTCATCGATCCGGCCTATATGGAGACCGAGCACGATCGCCTGACCTTCCGCCGTGCCTTCGAGGTCGCCCGGGAAGTCGGATCGGCGCCGGCGCTCGATGACTGGAAAGCCGACGAGCTGCTTCCCGGGCCGGGTGTACGGACCGCCGCCGAGATCGATGCGTTCATTGCGAAGGCGGCGATCACCCATCACCATCCCGTCGGGACGTGCCGCATGGGTGCCGACACAGAAGCTGTGGTCGACCCGGCGCTGAAGTTCAACGGGCTCGACAATCTCTCTATCGTCGACGCCTCGGTGATGCCGACGATCCCATCCGGCCCGGTGCATGCGGCGGTGCTGGCGATCGCCGAGACCTTCGCCGCGGGATGGACGGACCGGCCGTAACGGCCACCATCTGACCCGGTCCCGCCCCCGCCGTCCCGGTTAGCCTGGCGCGGCTCGTCGGTCGGCACGCCGGAGAGGTTATGCCGGCGGCTGGCTAGACGGGAAACCGGGCCCGGTAGCGCTCCAAAACGTCGGGATTGCGCAGGTTGACCGGCAGCGCGCCGGACAGCACCCGCACCGCCTCCTCTGCCGCGCCGACGCCCATCGCCATCATGCTCTCCTCGGTGATCCCCGCCAGGTGCGGCGTGACGATCACATTGTCGAAGCCGAGGTAAGGGTGGTCGGCGGGCAGCGGCTGGGTCTTGAACACGTCGAGCGCCGCTCCGGCGAGCCGACCCTCGCGCAGCGCCGCGATCAGTGCCTCGTCGTCGACGACCGCCCCGCGCGACACGTTCACCAGGATGGCGTCCGGCCGCATCGAGAGGATGCGCCGGCGGTTCATCAGCCCGGTCGTCTCGGGTGTCAGCGGGCAGGCGAGCACGACGATGTCGCTCTGCGCCACCAGTTCGTCGATCGCGACGGGGCGCACAAAATCGGGAAAACCGGCGCCGCTGCGGCTGTTGCCGAGCACGGCAAGGCCGAAGCCGTGATGCGCGTTCGCCGCGACCTGCCGCCCGACCGCGCCCATGCCGACGATGCCGATCGTCCGTCCGGCAAGCTCGCGCGCCGCGTTGGCATGGTCGCGGCCGGCAAGCCAGCCGCCGTCGCGGAGATCGCGGTCGATGGCGCGAAAACGCCGCAGCAGCGCCAGGGTGACGAACAGCACATGCTCGGCGACCGAGCGGGCGTTGACGCCGGGCACGTTGGCGACCAGCACGCCCGCCTCCGTGGCGGCCTCCACCGGGATCATGTCGAGCCCGGCGCCGTGGCGGATCGCGGCGCGGATACCATGCGTGCCGACGAAGATTTCGGACGGAAGCGGCGCCCTGACGATGATCACGGCCGCGTCGTGCGTTTCCCGGACGAGCGTGTCGGTATCAAGCGCAGAGGCGATCCTGAGTTTGCCCGCCCGCTCCAGCATGGCGGTGGCGCGCGGATGCAGCGCATGGGTGGACAGGATCACCGCCATGGCCGGCTGCTCGCGACTGGGAGCGCCCGACGCGCGAAGAGGTGCGCCTTTCGAGGCTCGTCAGGCCCGAGAAAGCGGCGGACAAGACCGGCCCGGGCGAGCTCCGAACGACGCATGGACAAGACCCTCACATCGGCCGGCCGGCTCGCCAGGGCGACGGCTACCTCCACCCCTGACCGGCGCCCCTCGCCCTTGTGGGGAGGGGCTTTCGTCTCAACCAGGCGCCAGTCGTCGACCGTTCTGGCCGGCACAGCGGCCGCAAAGTCCCCGTCCGCCTTGTGGGGAGGGGTTGGGCGTGGAGGTAAGAGGCGGCTCGGTTTCGCAGCGGGTTTCATGTGCAAGTGCCCCAGCCGGCACATCACACCGTTTCCGGCGTCTTGATCGGCTCTGCGGTGCCGCTGATCAGGCCCTTCCAGTAGCTTTCCGCGCCCTGCAGATGCGCGCTCATCAGCGCCTGCGCCAGATTGCCGTCGCGACGCAGCAGCGCGTCGAAGATCTGCAGGTGCTCGGCATGCGAGCGGCGGCCGCGCTCGGGATCCTTGAAATAGACCGGCAGCCGGTGCTCGCCCATCAGGTAGTAGACGCTGCAGACCTTGTGGAAGACGCTGTTCTGCGTTGCCCTCACGATCTCCAGATGGAAATCCCGGTCCTCGCGCGCCAGCGCCTCGCCCGCCGCCAGCCGCGCCTCGGAGGCGGCGAGAATTTCGCGCAACCGCTCGAAATTCTCCTCTGTGGCCCTGCTGCAGGCCAGCTCCGCCGCCTTGATCTCATGGATCTTGCGCAGTTCGACCGTCTCGTAGATCTGGATCGGATCGAGCGGCACGCCGGCCTTGGCGAACAGCGCCATCGCCTCGACGCTCGCCTGGTTGGTGGTGAGATAGATGCCGGACTTGGCCCGCCGCTCGACGATGCGCATCGCCTCCAGCACGGCCAGCGTCTCGCGGATCTGGCCGCGGCTCACACAAAAATGCTCGGCCAGTTCGCGCTCCGAGGGGGTGCGGCCGGTATCGGCGTTGGAATAACTGTAGAGGTAGGCGGCCAGTTCCGCGAGGAGATCCTTTTCCTTCATTTCGATCAGCCGCGCTGGGCGTGCGCCTCCAGGAATTTCTCCGACACGGTGAACCCGAGCCCCGGCTTGTCCGGAATGGCGACCATTCCGTCCTTCGCCTCGACCGTCTCCTCGACGAGGTCGTGGATCATCGGGTTGGCGCCGAGCGAATATTCGACGGTGAAGCTCGCCGGCGAGGCCGCGCATAGATGCAGCCCGGCGAAAAAGCAAGGCGCGCCGGCCCACAGATGCGGTGCGAAACGCAGGTTGAAGGCACTCGCCAATGCCCCGATCTTCATTGCCTCGCTGATGCCGCCGCAGAAGGCCGGGTCGGGCTGGAAGATGTCGGCGGCCTTGAGCACGGCGAGATCGCGGAAATCCCAGCGGGTGGCCTCGCTCTCGCCGGCGGCGATCGGCACCGGGCCGGCGGCCCGCACCTCCGCCATGCCCGCCTTGTCGTCGGCGATCACCGGTTCCTCGAACCAGGCGAGGTTGCAGTCGGAAACCAGCGCGACGAAGCGCCTGGCCTCGGCCACCGTATAGGTGCCGTGCGCGTCGACCATGATGTCGACGCCGTCGCCGAGCGCCTGCCGGGCGGCGCGGACGCGCGCCGCGGAAATGTGCGGCGCGCCGTCCATCGCCCCCACCCGCATCTTCACCGCCCCGAACCCGCCGGCGTCGATGTAGGATTTGAGTTGCTCTCCGATCGCCTCGGCCGGCGCCCAGCCGCCGGAGGCATAGGCCGGCAGCCGGTCGGCCTTGCGGCCGCCGAGGAGCTGCCACACCGGCTGGCCGAGATGTTTTCCCAGAATGTCCCACAGCGCGATGTCGATGGCGCTGATGGCGGCGATCGTCATGCCGCGCCGCGCGATCTGCGGCATGGCGTGGCCTTGCCTGGCCGCCGTCTCGGCGCGGCTGCCGTTGTAGAGCATGTCCCAGATCGGTCCGATGTCGCCGGCGTTGCGGCCGACCAGCATCGGCCCGATCTCGTGGTTGAGCATGTGCACCAGCGCGCCGTAGGAGCCGGCGCTGCCGGCGGCGTTCTTGCCTTCTCCCCAGCCGACCAGGCCGTCCTCGGTCTCGATGCGCAGGATCGCCGCGTCGAAGGTCCGGACCTGTCCGAAGTCGCTGCGGTGCTGGCGCGCGGCTTCTATGGGGATGCGTACCCACCAGGCCTGTGTCTTCTTGATGCGCATGCGGTGTCCGTTGCCTGTTGCGAGGAAGAGGCTCGCGCCGGCCACCGCCCCCCGGTGGCGGCCGGCGCGGCGAGACGCGCGCTACTTGATCAGCGGCAGCAGCGTCTCTGCTGTGATGCGCATCTGGTCGGTATAGAATGTCTCGGTGAGCAGGCTGGAACCGTGGTCCTGGATGAACTTCAGCTGTTCCGGCGAGATGTCGACGGGGTTGCGCTCGACCATGTCGGGATAGCGGGCGGCCGGGGTGCGGTCGACCGGCGCCACGAACTCGTTGGTCAGCGCGCCGTCATAGCCGATCTCCCTGAGCGTCCCGACGATCCGCTTCCAGTCGATGGTGCCGAGCCCCGCCGCGAAGCGGTTGTTGTCGGCCACATGGAAGTCGAACAGCCGCTTGCCGACCTTGCGGATCGCCTCGTGGACGTCGAACTCCTCCATGTTGAGGTGATAGGCGTCGAGGCAGACGCCGCATTCGGGCGACACCGCGTCGGCCAGCGCCAGCGCCTGCTCGCCGCGATTGAACAGGTAGGTCTCGAAGCGGTTCAGCGGCTCGACCGCGATCCGCACCCCGACCTTTCTGGCATGGCCGAAACACTCGCGGGTGGCGTCGACCACCCAGCTCCACTCCTCCTCCTCGGTGCCGTCCGGCACCACCTTGCCCACCGTCGCCGGCACCAGGGTGATGATCTCGCCGTCGAGCTCGCTCACCATGGTGAGCACGTCCTTGACATACTGCACCGAGCGCTCGCGTTGACCCTGGTCCCTGGCGGCAAGATTGCGCTCGCCCAGCATCAGCGTGACCGCGCCCCAGCAGCGGATGTCGTGCTCCTTGAGCAAGGCCCGCGTCTCGCCGGTCTTGTACTGCTCCGGCTCGCCGGAAATCTCGATAGACTCGTAGCCGAACCGCTTGATGCGCTTCAGCGTTACCTCCAGCGGCTCGGCGCGCATCCAGTTGTGCGTCGAAAGATGCATGATCCAGGTCTCCAGTCCTGCCTTGAATTCGCTCCGCCGCGCGGAGCCGTTTCCTCCCGCAAGGCCGTCCAGTCTTTTTCGCAAACTGGTTCGACCAATTGGGCTTTAGAAGATTTCTAGCCCATTTGCCTTCCGGTCGCAAGAAGGTGCAGGTCGAGCAAGGGGATGCAGAACATGTTTATGAAAACACTACAAAAATGGGCGATCTGCAAGCAGAGTGACGCACTGCCATGCGTCCGGCGCGGCCTTGACCTCGTTTTCAGATTTGGTATGACCAGAGCGACGAAGACCAACCGCGGTCGCTGTTCCCCTCGAAGCCTTGCGGCTGCGGCGGAAATGCCTAGGATGCGGCCGCGATCCAGGAGGAGACAGATGGCCAAGACGATGAAGGGCCCGGCGATATTTCTGGCCCAGTTCGCGGGTGACGCCGCCCCGTTCAATTCCCTTCCCGCCATCGCCAAGTGGGCGGCCGGGCTCGGCTACAAGGGCGTCCAGATCCCGACCTGGGACGGAAGGCTGTTCGACCTGGAGAAGGCGGCGACCTCGAAGACCTATTGCGACGAGGTGAAGGGCATCTGCGCCGATGCCGGCGTCGAGATCACCGAGCTCTCCACCCATCTGCAGGGCCAGTTGGTCGCCGTGCACCCCGCCTATGACGCGCAGTTCGACGGCTTCGCGCCCGCCGCGGTCCACAATAACCCGAAGGCGCGACAGGCCTGGGCGGTCGAGCAGATGGAGTTCGGCGCGAAAGCCTCCCAGAACCTTGGGCTGAAGACCTCTGTTTCCTTCTCCGGCGCGCTCGCCTTCCCCTATCTCTATCCCTGGCCGCAGCGGCCGGCCGGCCTGATCGAGGAGGCCTTCGCCGAACTCGGCCGGCGCTGGAAGCCGATCCTCGACAGATACGAGGACGCGGGCGTCGACATCGGCTACGAAATCCATCCCGGCGAGGACGTGTTCGACGGCGCCACCTTCGAGATGTTTTTGGACGCCGTCGGCGGCCACAGGCGCTGCAACATCAACTACGACCCCTCGCACTTCCTGCTGCAGCAGCTCGACTATCTAGCCTTCATCGACATCTATCACGAGCGCATCAAGGCCTTTCACGTGAAGGACGCCGAGTTCAATCCAGACGGGCGGCAGGGCGTCTATTCCGGCTACCAGGGCTGGGTGAACCGTGCCGGCCGCTTCCGCTCGCTCGGCGACGGTCAGGTCGATTTTTCCGGCATCTTCTCGAAACTCGCCGCCTACGACTACGATTCCTGGGCGGTGCTGGAGTGGGAATGCTGCCTGAAGCACCCGGAAGACGGCGCCGCCGAAGGCGCGCCTTTTATCCAGCATCACATCATCCGGGTGACCGAGCGGGCCTTCGACGATTTTGCGGAGGGCAAGTCCGACAAGGCGGCGCTCAGGAAGATGATGGGTATAGAGAGCGAGTAGCGACTAGGGAGTAGCGAATAGCGAACATGAAACGTCGTCCGATCGGTCGCGCATCGAACCCGCTATTCTCTATTCGCTATTTCGCTATTCGCTCATTTGGGAGACACCAATGGTATCCGGCAGGCAGGTCGAATCAGGCTCGGGGCCCATCCGTTACGGCATGGTCGGCGGCGGGCAGGGCGCCTTCATCGGCGCGGTGCACCGCATCGCCGCGCGTATCGACGGAGAGTTCGAGCTGGTGGCCGGCGCGCTGTCCTCCAGCCCAGAGCGAGCCAAGGCTTCCGCGGCGGAGCTCGGCCTCGATCCGGAACGCAGCTACGGCTCCTTCGCCGAGATGGCCAAGGCCGAGGCGAAGCGCCCGGACGGCATCGAGGCGGTCGCCATCGTCACGCCCAACCACATGCACTGGCCGGCGGCAAAAGCCTTCCTCGAAGCCGGCATCCACGTTATCTGCGACAAGCCGCTGACCTCGACCCTGGCCGACGCCAAGAAGCTGGCGGCGCTGGCCGAAAAGAGCGGCAAGCTGTTCGTCCTCACCCACAACTACACCGGCTATCCGATGATCCGGCAGGCGCGCGAGATGGTGGCGTCCGGACAGCTCGGCGACATCCGCGTCGTCCAGGCCGAATATCCCCAGGACTGGCTGACCGAAAAGGCCGAGGACAGCGGTTCCAAGCAGGCGGCCTGGCGCACCGACCCGAAGCAGTCGGGCGCCGGCGGCTCGACCGGCGACATCGGCACGCATGCCTACAACCTGCTGCGCTTCGTCACCGGGCTGGAGCTGGACAGCCTGGCCGCCGACCTCGACGCCTTCGTGCCCGGCCGGGCACTCGACGACAATGCGCATGTGCTGCTGCGCTTCAAGCCGCGCGGCAAGGCGCCGGGCGCCAAGGGCATGCTGTGGGCGAGCCAGGTGGCGCCCGGCAACGAGAACGGCCTGAAGCTCAGGGTCTACGGCACCAAGGGCGGCCTCGAATGGACGCAGGCAGACCCGAACTATCTGTGGTGGACGCCCTTCGGCCAGCCGCGGCAGCTCATCACCCGCGGCGGCGCCGGCTCCGGCCCGGCGGCGGCCAGGATGACGCGCGTGCCGCCCGGGCACCCCGAAGGCTATCTCGAAGGCTTCGCCAACATCTATGCGGAGGCCGCACGCGCCATTCGCGCCATGCGCAAGAAGGGCGGCAAGCCGCCGAAGGACGTGATCTTCCCGACCGTGCAGGACGGTGTCGAGGGCGTCGCCTTCGTCGAGGCCTGCGTCCGATCCTCGAAGAAAAACGGTGCCTGGACGAAGCTGTAACGCCTTTCCGCCGGTGCTTTCTTCCGCGGCGCCGCGGCGCCCGGGCCGGCTGAATCCGCCCCCGGGGTAGAGCTGTCCGGCGTGGCGCCGTCGGAATATTTTCGCAATACCTTGATTTGGATCGGAATAAGGGTTAGTTATGCCCCATCGATCTTGCTTGTCGAACTTTGTTCTGGCGCCAACGCGCTTCCGACGATCTTCCCTCTCAAAATCGATTGCATTGCGTCGCCCTGCATACGGCCGGGCGAGCGTAGTTTCATGACCAATTGAAAAGGAAGCCGTCATGACCACCGGAACCGTCAAGTTCTTCAATTCCACCAAAGGCTTCGGCTTTATCCAGCCTGACGACGGCGCTGCCGACGTGTTCGTCCACATCTCGGCCGTCGAGCGCGCCGGCATGCGCACGATCGTCGAAGGGCAGAAGATCAGCTTCGACATCGTCAAGGACAACCGCTCTGGCAAGAGCGCGGCCGAGAACCTCACGGCCGTCTGACCATTCGGCACCGATCCGTGACCACGGATGTACTGGCACGGATCGTCGCCACGACGATGAAGGCCGGGCTCGCGCCCGGCCCTTTTGTTTTCGAGGACGAACCTTCATCACGGAGGGCAAAATGACCAAGGCGATCGAGCGGCTGAGCCTGCTGAAGACGTCGCGCTCAAGGGCTGAGACCAAGGCCGAGGTGACCGACAGCGCCGCCCGGACCATTGTGGCGACGGAAGCGGCGAAGCGCGACGCCAAGACGGCGAAGCTCCGCCAGGCGCGACTGGCAAGGGAAGCACTCCAGGTCGACGCGCCGCCGGAAAAACGCGGTTCGCGCAAGCCGGCGAAGAAGAAGGCTTAGATCGTCCCGTTCACGGGTTTCCGAATTCTCCTCCGCTGCGGGGAGAGGATGCCGGTGCGCTGGCTGCGGCCGGCGCGGACGATCGACGCGGCAGCCTTCCGACGAAGGCCGTGTCGGCCCCGGCGGTGACGCAATAGCCGGGCTCCGGCAGGATCGATCCGGCGTCCTACTTGATGTGCGTCTGCACGACCTTCTGGCAAGCCGGCGAAAGCTTGTCCATCTGCTTGGCGAGGCACTCGAGCACCCGGCCGCCGCCTGGGATGACGCCCGGGCAGGCGCCGCGTTCCTCAGCCGTCTGGGCGCTGGCCTGCCCTGCGGACAAGGCGGCGAGCAAGGCCATCGTGCTCCCCTTCACCCACATCTTACCCCTCCTTTGGAGTTCCCCGGACAGCTATACTTCGAACGGGAATCGCTATAGCGTCAAACGAAAAACCTGAGGTCGAGCAGTTCTCTCCTCGGCGTTCCTGTGATTGACGGAGTAGGGGGGCTTCCATCACGCAGCAATATTGCGCACCGGAAGACGCGGATCGGGCGTCGGACCGGGAGAAAGCCCCCTCATCGGGCTTGACGCGGCTGGCTAGGAGAGCGGGTCCGCGCGGGTTCTGTGCCGTCGTTCTGGCGGCGATGCTTGCCGCCTGCACCGAGCAGAACACCTATGTGCCGCCGCCGCCGCCTAAGGTGGACGTTGCATTGCCGTTGAAGCAGGATGTCACGCCCTATCTGACGGCAACCGGCAACACCACCGCCGTCAACTCGACCACTCTGGTGGCGCGCGTCCAGGGCTTCATCCAGGAAATCGACTACAAGGATGGCGACGAGGTGAAGGCCGGCACGGTCCTCTTCCTCATCGAACCGGAACCCTATCAGCTGGCCCTGGAGGACGCGCAGGGCGCCCAGGCCAGCGCCGAAGCGACGGCGAAGAACTCGCAGGCTGAATTCGTCCGCCAGCAGGATCTGGTGAAGAAGGGCGTCTCCCCGCAGTCCTCGCTCGACCAGGCGACCGCGCAGCGCGACGCCGACGCCGCTCGCCAGCGGCAGACGGAGGCGGACACCAAGAAGGCGGCGCTCGACCTCAGCTACACCCAGGTGAAGGCGCCGTTCGACGGCATCGTCACCGCACGGCAGGTGTCCATGGGACAGCTCGTCGGCGGCGCGGAAGCCACCGTGCTCGCCAGCATCGTCCAACTCGATCCGATCTACGTGAACTTCACGATCAGCGAGCAGGACGTCTTGCGTATCCGCGCCGCTATGCGGCAGCGTGGACTGACCCCGGCCGATCTCAAGAAGGTCGAGGTCGAGGTCGGGCTGCAGACCGAGACCGGCTTTCCCCACAAGGGCCTGCTCGACTATGCCGATCCGAGCGTCGACGTCTCGACCGGCACGCTCGGCGTCCGCGCCGTCCTGGCCAATGCCGACCGCCAGCTTCTGCCCGGCTATTTCGTCCGCGTCCGCGTGCCGCTCGGCAACGAGCCGGGAATGCTGCTGGTTCCCGATCGCGCCATAGGCGCGGATCAGGCCGGGCGCTATGTGCTGGTAGCCGGCAAGGACGACATGGTCGAGCAGCGCACGGTGCAGATCGGCCAACTGGTCGGCGACCTGCGCGTGATCACCGCGGGCGTCGCCGCCGAGGATCGCGTCCTCGTCTCCGGCCTGCTCGACGTGGTGCCCGGCCAGAAGGTCGAGCCGCAGGTGCGGACCCTCGCCGCCCAGTCCGCCGGTTCGGCGCAATGATCTCGAAATTCTTCATCGAGCGGCCGGTGCTGGCGAACGTCATCGCCATCCTGATGGTGGTCATCGGCATCGTATCGGTCATCAACCTGCCGGTGGCGCAATACCCGAACGTCGTGCCGCCCACGGTGCAGGTCACCACTCGCTATCCCGGCGCTAGCGCCCGCACCGTCATCGACACGGTGGCGCTGCCGATCGAGCAGCAGGTGAACGGCGTCGAGGACATGCTCTACATGCAGTCCTACGCGGCCGCCGACGGCAGCTATTCGCTGACGGTGACCTTCGCCATCGGCACCGATCTCGACCAGGCCCAGGTGCTGGTGCAGAACCGCGTCTCCAGCGCCATGGCGGCGCTGCCGCAATCGGTGCAGGTGCAGGGCGTCAATGTCCAGAAGAAGTCGACCGCCATCCTGCAGATCGTGACGCTGACCTCGCCGGACGGCCGCTACGACAGCCTGTATCTCAGCAACTATGCCACCATCCGGCTGAAGGACGAGATTGCCCGCCTGCCCGGTGTCGGCAATGTCGGCGTCTTCGGTGCCGGCCAGTATTCGATGCGGATCTGGCTGGACGCCGAGAAGATGCGCGTGCGCAGCCTGACCGCGCAGGATGTGGTGCAGGCGCTGCAGCAGCAGAGCGAGCAAGTCACGGCCGGTCAGGTCGGCATGCCGCCCACCCCCGACGGCCAGTCCTTCCAGTACACGATCGACGTTTCGAGCCGCCTCGACGATCCCGATCAGTTCGCCGGCGTCATCGTCAAGTCCGGCGGCAATGCGGAACTGACGCGCGTGCGCGACATCGGCCGCGTCGAGCTCGGCGCCCAGACCTACGGCCAGGTGTTCAACCTCGACGGCCAGCAGGCCGCCGGACTGGCGATCTTCCAGTCGCCCGATGCCAATGCGCTCGATGTCGCCAAGGCCGTCGGCGCCAAGATGGACCAGCTCGCCGCCGAGTTTCCGCAGGGCATCGCCCATGACATCCCGTTCGACACCACCGTGTTCGTCAGCCAGGCCATCGGCGAGGTCTACAAGACGCTGATCGAGGCGGCGGTCCTGGTGCTGATCGTCATCCTGCTGTTCCTGCAGGACTGGCGGGCCATGCTGGTGCCGGCGACGACGGTTCCGGTGACGATCATCGGCGCCTTCGCGGCGATGGCGGCAATGGGCTTTTCGATCAACCTGTCGACGCTGTTCGCCATCGTGCTCGCCATCGGCATCGTCGTCGACGACGCCATCATCGTCGTCGAGGGAGCCGCCCACAACATCGATCGCGGCATGTCCGGCCACGACGCCGCCATTGCCGCGATGGACGCTCTGTTCGCGCCGATCGTCGGCATCACGCTGGTGCTGATGGCGGTGTTCCTGCCGGCCTCCTTCCTGCCCGGCCTCACCGGCCAGATGTATGCGCAGTTCGCGCTGGTCATCGCTGCCACCGCCCTGCTCAGCGCCGTCAACGCGGCGACGCTGAAGCCCACCCAATGCGCCCTGTGGCTCAGGCCCTCAGTTCCGATGGAGCGGCGCAACGCCTTCTATCGGGGCTTCAACGCGCTCTATCAGCGCCTGGAGAACGGCTATGCCCGGCTGATCGGCTCCATGGCCCGCCACAGCGTGCCGATGGTGCTCATCGCGCTGGCGATCATCGGCTTGGCCGGCTACGGCATGTCGCGGGCGGCGACCGGCTTCCTGCCGATCGAGGACCAGGGTTATGTGCTGGCCGCCGTGCAGCTTCCCGACGGCGCCGCACTCGGGCGCACGCAGGCGGCGATGCAGCAGGTCGAGCAGATCGCCAGGCCGATCCCCGGCGTCCGCCAGGTGATCACCATCGCTGGCGTCTCGGCGCTCGACAACAGCTCGACGCTGGCCAATGCCGGCATCGCCTACATCATGTTCGACGACTGGAGCGAGCGCGGCAAGGCCGAGTCCCTTCCCGCGCTCTATGCCACGTTGAGCAAGAGCTTGGAGGCGGTCCAGGACGCGCGCGTCCTGGTCCTGCCGCCGCCGCCGATCCAGGGCATCGGCAATGCAGGCGGCTTCACCATGCAGATCGAGGTCCGCGACGGCAGCTTTGATTTCGGCAAGCTGCAGCGCTCGGTGAACGCCATGGTGCTTGCCGCCGAGACCCAGTCCGGCATCCAGCGGATATCGGCGCCGTTCCGCGCCAGCGTGCCGCAGTACCGGGTCGAGGTCGACCGCGAGAAGGTCGAGAACCTGGGCCTGACCACGGACGCGGTGTTCTCTACGCTGGCGAGCTATCTCGGCTCGACCTATGTCGACCAGTTCAACAAGTTCGGACGGGTCTTCCAGATCTACGTGCAGGGCGACGCGCAGTTCCGCCTGAAGCCGGACGACATCGGCAATCTGACCGTGCGCAACAAGAACGGCGACATGATCCCGCTGGGCACGGTGCTGACCGTCACGCCGAGCGTAGGCCCTTCGCTGATCAGTCTCTACAATCTCTATCCCTCGGCGTCGCTCGTCGGCGTGCCGGCGCCGGGGTTTTCGTCGGGCCAGGCGATGCGGCTGATGGAGGAGATCGCCGAAAAGACGCTGCCGCCGGGCGTCGGCTTCGACTGGACCGCGCTTTCCTATCAGGAGAAGCTGGTCGGAAACCAGATGTACCTGGTCTTCGCGCTGGCGCTGCTGCTGGTCTATCTGGTGCTGGCCGGGCAGTATGAGAGCTGGATCGCGCCGGTTTCGGTCCTGCTCGCCGTGCCGTTGTCGCTGATAGGCCCCGTGGCGGTGATGCTGGGGCTGGGCGTCGAGATCAACCTTTATGTGCAGATCGGCCTGGTCCTGCTGATTGCCCTGTCGGCCAAGAATGCCATTCTGATCGTCGAGGTGGCGCGCGAGCTGCGCCACAAGGGCATGCCGGTCGTGGAGGCCGCGGCGGAAGCCGCTCGGGCGCGGTTCCGGCCGATCCTGATGACCTCCTTCGCCTTCATCCTCGGCGTGCTGCCGCTGGTTTTCGCCACCGGCGCCGGCGCGAGTGCCCGCCGCTCGATCGGCGTCACCGTGGTCAGCGGCATGACCGCCTCGGTTTGCCTGGCGGTGCTGTTCGTGCCGTCGTTCTTCGTCGTCCTCCAGCGCTTCGAGGATTGGCGCGCCTCGCGCAAGAAGCCGGTGGCACCGTCGCCCCGCGCCGAAGCGGTCGAGGAGGCCGCGGACGGCCGATAGCGCCGACGGGCCGGTCATGGGCTGCGCTGGCCGCCGAATTGGACCGCGAGACTCCCTGATCCGGCAGCCTTCTGTCTCAGCGGGAACAGGGTACTTGCGCCATTGGTGCGCGAGGAAAATCATCGCGCGCCGCCGACCCGCGAGGTCAAGAAAAACTATCGTTTGAATCAATCGAAGCTGACATTGTTTTTCGACCGGTCAAATTCTTATCCTTGATCGTCGATGGCTGCCGATCATGTCGCAGCCTTCGCGGGAGGTCAGGATGAGGCATGATTTCGAGACGCACCGCCGTCAGGCGATGAGCATTTTCCGCGCCTGGGGCATGCCTGCGGAGAAGGCCGGGAAATCGGCGGACGTGCTGGCCTGGGCCGATCTTCATGGCCTCGAGAGCCATGGCATCGCGTTGTTGGTCGAATACAACGAACGGCGGCAGACGAGGCCGATCAACTTCCAGTCGAAGCCCGTGCTCGTGCAGGAGACGGCGGTCAGCGCCCTGCTCGACGGAGACGGCGGCCTCGGCCACGATCCCGCCATACGGGCCATGGAAACCGCGATCGCCAAGGCGACGGCAGCCGGCGTCGGGGTGGTGTCGGTCCGCAATTCCGGTCATTTCGGCGCGCTGGGCTACTTCACCACCAAGGCCACCGATCACGATCTGATCGGCATCGCCGCCACCAGCGTATTCGGCATCCGCGTTCCCCCGACCGGCGGCGCGGCGGCCCGCTTCGGTACCGACCCGTGGTCCTTCGCCGCCCCCGCCGAGCCCGGCCGGCCTTTCGTGCTCGACATGGCCACGACGACCGTGGCGTCCGGCAAGGTCCGCAACAAGATCGTCGAAGGCCAACTCATGCCGCCGGGCTGGGGCATGGACGGCAAGGGCGTGCCGACGCTCGACCCGAAGGCGGTGATGGAGGGAGGCTTCCTGTCGCCGCTGGGTGGCGCGGCGGAGAGCGCCGGCTACAAGGGTTACGGGCTGGCCGCGATGGTCAACATCCTCGCCTCGTGCCTGTCCGGCTCCACGCTGATCACCGATCCTAACCACTCGAAACAGCCATGGGGCCTCGATGTCGGTCACTTCTTCATGGCCATCAATCCCGCCCTGTTCCGGCCGATTGCGGATTTCCGCGCCGATGTAGCCCGCTTCTGCGACGACCTGCGCGCAACGCCGCCGGTGGACCCGGCGAAGCCCGTCCAGGTGGCCGGCGACCCCGAGCGCAAGGTCCGCGCCGAGCGTGAGAAGACCGGAATTCCGATCGGGCCCGGCCTGCACCGCCGTCTCCATCGGATAGCGCAGGAATGCGGCGCCGACTGGGTGCTTTCGCCCGTTGATTCTGTCGACAGTTTACAGTTGACTGGCGACAGTGAACCGGGGGCGAACACGTGACATTTGCAGCAAGACCGATTGAACGATCCGAAAGCCTGAGCGCTCGCGTCTACAGTGAAATCGAACGGATGATCCTCACGGGAGACATGCAGCCCGGCAGCAGGATCAAGGAGGCGGTGCTTGCCGGGCAGATGGCCGTGAGCCGAGCGCCGGTGCGGGAGGCGACGCGGGCGCTGGTCGAGGCCGGTCTTCTCGTCTTCATTCCGGCGCGCGGCGTCTTCGTCCGCGAAATGTCCCACCGCGAGATCGCCGAAAACTACGACGTGCGCTCGCTGCTCACCGGCCTGATGTGCGCGCAGGCAGCGGAACGGCGTACCGGAGCCGAAGCGGCGAAGCTCAACCGCCTGATCACCGACATGGATGCGGCGATCGCCGCCGGCAGGATCGCGCGCTACTACGAGATCAACCTTGCGTTTCACGATCTGATCGGCCGCATCGCCGACCATTCCTGCGCGCGTCGCGTCTACAACGACCTGATCCGGGAAACCCATTTCCTGCGGCGGTCGCTGTCATCGCCGGAGCAGACCAATCTGGAGCATCGCAGCATCGCCGAGGCGATCGAGCGCGGCGACGCCGAGCTCGCTCGGCAGCGCGGGCTCGAGCATGTCCTCAACGGCAAGGCACGCTGGAAGGCATCCATCGAAAATGCGGCGTCCGTCGCGGCCGCCACATGATCCATCCATCCCAGGGAGACCTCACTTGAAAATCGCAAACATCACCGCCAGCCTGCATCGCCACGAGATCGACCTGCCCGGCATCGGCGAATCCATCGAATCCCGCATGTTCGTCTTCGTCGAGGTCGAGACCGACACGGGCGTCAAAGGCCTTGGCTGCACCGGCCAGTTCCTGCCCTGGTCGACCATGCCCTGCATCGAGGACCACATCTTCCCGCTGATCAAGGGCATGGATGTGTTCCACACCGAGGCGATCCATTCCAGGATCTGGAAGCAGCTCAACAACCGCGCCTACACCGGCGTCATCTCCAACGCCCTCTCGGCGATCGACATCGCGCTGTGGGACATCCAGGGCAAGATCGTCGGCAAGTCGGTTTCGGAGCTGCTGGGCGGCTATTCCCGCGAAGCCTACACCTACGCGACCTTCGGCTACCCGTTCTTCGACGAGCAGCAGATCGCCGACTATGCCAGGAAGTTCCTGGCCGACGGACACACCATGCTGAAGATGGTCGTCGGCGGCGAGCCGACCCGCACCTGGAAGGACGACGTGCGCCGCGTCTATGCCGCCCGCGAGGCGATCGGCCCGGACGTCGATCTCATGATCGACGCCAACTGCTACTTCAACCCGCATGACGCCTTCATGCTGGCGAAGGCCGTGGAGGACGCGAACCTGAAGTGGTTCGAAGAGCCCATCCAGCAGAACGACGCGCGCGCGCTGGCCGACCTGCGCAACCGCGTCAAGGTGCCGATCGCCGCCGGCCAGATGGAAGGCAATCGCTGGCGCTTCCGCGAACTCGTCGTCCACCATGCGGTCGACGTGCTGCAGCCGAACGTCCTTTACAATGGCGGCTACACGGAAGCCCTCAAGGCGGCGCATCTCGCCCAGGCCTTCAACCTGCCGTTGGCAAATGGCGGCGGCTGGCCGATCTTCAACATGCATATCCTGGCGGGCGTGATGAATGGCGGCCCGGTCGAATTCCACTACGGCATGTGGATGACCGGCAAGCATTTCTTCCACGGCACCCCCGACCCGGTGAACGGCAAGATGACGATCCCCGACGCGCCGGGCCTCGGCTTCACGCCTAACTACGAGGCGCTGAAGGACGGTCGGGTCATGGATCCCAAGGGCAGCCAGTTCACCGGCCGTGACGCGCACGGCTACCTGTTGCGCGAAACCATTGAGAACAAGCGCGCCTGACGAACGCGGCGCGGGACCGCCGGACGGCCGGCGGTCCCGGCGCGATCCAATTTAAACTGGGAGGAAACGAACCATGACCTACGGACTCTGCAATCTTATCGGCCGCGGCCGTGTCGCCGGCCTAGGCCTGCTCGCGGCCGCGGCCCTTGCCGTCACCCCTGGGGCGGCTGCCGACTACCCGGAGAGGGACATCACCATGATCATCCCGTTCGGCGCCGGCGGTGGCAGCGACACGCTGGCCCGCACCATCGCCGGCGTGATCGAGGAGATGAAGCTGATCCCGGTGAAGATCCTGCCCGAGAACCGCACCGGCGGCTCCGGTGCGATCGGCTACAGCGCCGTCGCGAAGGAGAAAGGCAATCCCCATTATCTGGCAACCGTCAGCGTCAGCTTCTTCACGACGCCGCTGCTTGGCGGCTCGCCGGTAAGCTACAAGGACTTCACGCCCCTC
The DNA here is from genome assembly GCF_059502445.1 of Kumtagia sp. NCBI lineage: Bacteria > Pseudomonadati > Pseudomonadota > Alphaproteobacteria > Hyphomicrobiales > Phyllobacteriaceae > Kumtagia > Kumtagia sp. Next base: position 56,798 of record NZ_JCACER010000023.1, on the reverse strand, counting down.
GCTGCGATCGCCCAGTCGCCGTACATCATGGTCGTCCCGTCTTCCAGCGAGTACCAGAAGCTCGACGACCTGAAGAAGACGCCACGCTTCACCACCGGCACCACGGGCGTCGTCTCCGACGCGGCACTGCTGGCCAAGATGACATCCAACGCGCTCGGCATCCAGATCGACTCGGTGCCGTTCGACGGGGAGGGCGAGGTGATGGCGGCGCTGCTCGGCGGCCATGTCAATGTCGGCTTTCTCAACCCGTCCGAGGCGATGACGCAGATGACGGCCGGCAAGCTGCGGCCGCTGGCGATCACCTCGGCCGAGCGCTCGCCGGCCTTCCCCGACATTCCGACCTTCAAGGAACTGGGCTACGGCGACATTGTCCATACCCAGTTGCGGGGGCTGGTCATGCCTGCCGACGTGCCGCAGGAGGTCGTGACCTACTGGGAGGGCGTGCTGGAGAAAGTCGCGACCAGCGAGCAGTGGAAAAAGCAGTATATCGATCGCTTCTACGACGTCCCTGACTACGTCGACGCGGAGGGCTTCAAGGACGTGCTCGAGCGCACCAACGCGCGCTACGAGACGATGATGAAGGATCTCGGCCTCATCCAATAATGACTTGCGCGGGAGCCGCCCGACGCGGCGGCTCCCCATCCATAGGGAGGAGGAAAGCGATGAGCATTCAACGGCTCGACCAGCTGGTCGCCGCGCTGCTGGTGATTTTCGGTCTTTGGCTGGTCTACACGGGCATCGGCTATGGCGCGATGCAGGGCACCACGCCTGGCGCGGGGCTCCTTCCGATCATCGTCGGTTCGGCGATCGCGCTGCTCAGCGCGGTCAATCTCTACCGCGCGCTGGGCGGGCTCGAGAAGCTTGGCGCCGGCATGTCGGGCCGCGAGGCGGCGAAGGCCGCGGCCGTGATCGTGGCGCTGCTCGTCGCCGTCTGGGCGATTCCGTATCTCGGCATGACCATCGCCACCATGCTGGCGATGGCGGGGATCGGTCTGGTCCTGCGGACCGAATCCGGTCCGCGTTTCTTCGTCAGGCTGGCGGCCGTGTCGGTGCTGACGCCGATCGTTCTTCTGCTGCTGTTCCAGAATCTCCTGGGCGTGCCGATCCCCAAGAGCGTGTTCGGCTTCTAATCGGTCACGCGAGGGAGGAATCGCGATGGAAACGCTTGCCCTGCTGTGGGATGGAATTCTCGCTGCTACCGATCCGGGAATCTTTGCCTGCACCATACTTGGCGCGGTCGTCGGCTTGCTGATCGGCGCGCTTCCTGGCCTTGGTCCGACGGCCGGCGTGGCTATCATGCTGCCGGTGGCGGCAGGCTTCGGCGGCGTCGCGGCGATCGCCTGCCTGGGTGGCGTCTATTACGGCTCGATGTTCGGCGGCGCCATCACGTCGATCCTGCTCGGCATTCCAGGCGATGCGCCATCTGTGATGACCGTCCTCGACGGCTATCCGATGGCGCAGAAGGGAGAAGCGGGCCGCGCCCTCGGGACCAGCGTCTTCGCATCCTTCGTCGGCGGTCTTCTCGGCATCGCCGGGCTGGTGGCCCTTTCGGTGCCGGTATCCGGCTACGCGCTCGCCTTCGGCCCGACCGAGATGACGGCGATGATGTGTTTTGCCCTGTCGCTGCTCAGCGTGCTCGGCGGCCGCAACGTCTTCAAGGGTTTCGTGGCGCTGGCGCTGGGCTTCTGGCTGGGGATGGTGGGGCTCGATCCCATTTCCGCCTTGCCGCGCTATACGGCCGGCTCGATGAACCTGTTCGACGGACTCGACTTCTCGATCGTCGCCGTCGGTCTGTTCGGGCTTGCCGCCATCTTCATGTCGCTTGAGGTGAATGTAGACAAGCCGGTGGCCAAATACACCTTCGCCTCGCTGTTGCCGCGCATCTCGGACGCCGTCCGGACACGCTGGCAGCTGCTGCAAGGCTCGGTGCTCGGCTTCTTCGTGGGCGTCCTTCCCGGCGTCGGCGCCTCGGCGGCGACGATGCTGTCCTATGCGCTTGCCAAGCGCATATCGGCGACGCCGGAGAAATATGGCACCGGCATCGTCGAAGGCGTCGCGGCGCCGGAGGCGGCCAATAACTCGGCGTCCTACGGCGCGATGATCCCGCTGTTCACGCTCGGCATTCCGGGCTCGGCGACCACGGCGGTGATGATGGGCGGGTTGATCATGATCGGCCTGCAGCCCGGTCCGATGCTGTTCACCGAGAATCCAGAATTCGTCTGGTCGGTGTTCGGTTCCTTCGCGCTCGGCAACCTGGCGCTGGTGTTCCTGACGCTGCTGCTGACGCCCCTGCTGGCGGCCGCGCTGTTCATTCCGACCGCCTATCTCTATCCGATCGTCATCGCGATCGTCGTCTACGGCGTCTTCGCCATCGACAATTCGGCCTTCAACGTGATGCTGACCATCGTCGCCGGCGGCGCCGGGATCATCCTGGCGAGGCTCGACTATCCGGCGGTACCGCTGATCCTCGGCCTGGTTCTGGGACCGCTGCTCGAGCGCAACATCCGCCGCACGCTGATCCAGTCGCAGGGCGACCTGCTCGTCTTCATCGAGCGACCCATCGCGCTGGGGCTTTTCATCGCCACCTTGCTCGTGCTGTTGATCCCGCTGTTCCTCAAATTGATGGGGCGCAAGATGATCGCGGCGGACGAAGCCGAAGTCTGACGGGACCTGCAGCACATGTCGTTTCAATATTGCGTCGTCGGTGGCGGCATCGTCGGGCTCGCCACCGCCTCCGAAATTCTCGCCCGCGATCCGGCCGCCCGCGTCCTGGTCATCGAAAAGGAGGCGGGCTTCGGCGAGCACCAGACCGGCCACAACAGCGGCGTCATCCATGCCGGCATCTACTACGCTCCCGGCTCGCTAAAGGCGAAGCTCTGCCGCGAGGGGGCCGAGGCCACGAAGGCTTTCGCGCGCGCCAACAACATTCCGTTCGAGGTGTGCGGCAAGCTGCTTGTCGCCACCAGCCCGCTCGAGATGGAGCGCATGGAGGCGCTGAAGGGCCGCGCCACCGAGAACGGCATCGGCTTCGAGGAGATCGATGCGGCGCGACTGCGCGCCATCGAACCGAACGTCGCCGGCCTGGGCGCTCTGCTCGTGCCCTCGACCGGCATCGTCAACTACAGGCTGATCTGCGACGCCCTGGCCGAGGGTCTCAAGGCGAACGGCGCGAAGCTGATGACCGGCACCCGCGTCACGGGCATCGTGGAGGACGATACCGGCGTGACGGTGACCACCGACCGCGGCGAGGCGGTCCGTGCCGAGCGGCTCGTCGCCTGCGCGGGCCTGCAATCGGACCGCCTGGCAAAGCTGGCTGGGCTTCGCCCCACTCACCAGATCGTGCCGTTTCGTGGTGAGTACTACACCTTGCCGGAGGCGAAATCGAAGATCGTCAGGCACCTGATCTACCCGATCCCCGATCCGGATCTGCCGTTCCTCGGCATTCACCTGACGCGCATGATCGACGGGCGCGTGACGGTCGGGCCCAATGCCGTACTGGGCTTCCATCGCGAGGGTTATCCAAAAGGCAGCATCGACTTCGGCGACGTCGCCCAGATGCTGGCCTTCGGCGGCTTCTGGAAGATGGCCCGCAGGAATCTCAGGTCCGGCATGGACGAGTTCCGCAACTCGATATCCCGCAGCGGCTACCTGGAGCAGTGCCGCAAATACTGTCCCTCGCTCGAGCTTTCGGATCTCGGCCAGCCGGGCGCCGGCATCCGCGCGCAGGCGGTACTCGCCGACGGCACGCTGGTGCACGATTTCCTCTTCCTCGACAGCCCGCGCCAGCTGCATGTCTGCAACGCGCCGTCGCCCGCCGCGACGTCCGCCATGCCGATCGCCAGGATGATCGTCGACCGGATCGAGGGGCAGTCACAATGACCAGGCAGGCTGCAACGCCTTGACGGGCGGTCTTTAGCATGCACCTGCCCACGCTTCTCACGCGGACCGCAGCTGGCGGCAAAAATGCGGATTTCCGGGAATTGTTAAAGCCTTGCGCGCGGGTCCTTGCGAGCCAGCCGCTCCAGCAGGTAGTCGACCTCGGACCGTCCGACCGGCGTCAGCGACGAGCGCGGGCTGCGCTGCACGTCCGAGGCGATGGCGCCGCGCCGCATCAACACGTATTTGCGCACGGCTAGGCCGACCCCCGGTTGCTGCTCGAAACGGATCAGCGGCAGGTGGGCGTCGAAGAGATCGTGCGCCGCGTCGCGCTCGCCCGCGCTGTGCAGCCGGTCGAGTTCGACGAGCATGTCGGGGAAGGCGTAGCCCGTCATCGCGCCGTCCGAGCCGCGTTCCGGCTCGAAGTCGAGGAACAGCCCGCCATTGGCGGTCAGGATCGAGAATTTGCGCAGCTCGCCCGCGGTTTGCAGCCTGCGGAGGGCCGAAATCTTCTCGAGTCCTGGCCAGTCCTCCGCCTTCAGCATGACGCAGGAGGGGTGTTCCTTCATGATGCGCGCGATCATCGGCACCGACAGGATCACCGACAGCGTCAGCGGATAGTCCTGCAATGCCCAGGGCACGTCCGGCCCGATCGCCTCGACGGCGTGCTGGAAATAGGTGGCGATCTGCTCGTCGCTGCGCAGGTGCGAGGCAGGCGCCAGCATTACGCCGGCCGCGCCAGCCTCCATCGCCTCGCACGCCAGCCTGCGCATGGCCGCGAAGCTCGGATTGGATGCGCCGACTACCACAGGGACGCGCGAGCGCGCGATCACCCGCCTGGCGATCGCCAGCGATTCCTCGGGCTCCAGCTTCTGGGCTTCGCCGAGGATGCCGAGGATCGTCATGCCGGTGGCGCCGGCCTCCTGGTAGAATTCCGTCAGCCGGTCGACGGAACCGTAGTCGACGGACATATCCGCATTGAACGGCGTCGCCGCGATCGGGTAGACGCCCTTGGAATCGACCCCGAAACTCATGTCTTCCTTGCGAAGGCGGCGTAACGCGCCTTCGTCTCTTCGTTCATCGGATAGAGGCCGGGCAGCGGCACGCCGCGGTCGACCTCGGTCATGATCCACGCTTCCATGGCCTCCTGCTCCGGCGCTTCGGCCAGCACCTGATCCAGAAATGCCGCGGGAATCAACACCGCGCCGTCATCGTCCACCACGACGATGTCGTTCGGGAAGACCGCCACGCCGCCGCATGCGATCGGCTCCTGCCAGCCGACGAAGGTGAGACCGGCCACCGAAGGCGGCGCGGACACGCCGTCGCACCATACGTTGAGGCCGGTGCCGAGCACGCCCGCGGCGTCGCGCATCACGCCGTCGGTGACCAGTGCGGCGACATTGCGCTTGACCATGCGCGCGCAAAGGATATCGCCGAAGATGCCGGCGTCGAGCACGCCCATGGCGTCGGCCACCGCCACGCAACCTTCGGGCATCGCCTCGATCGCCGCACGGGTGGAGATGGGCGAGGCCCAGCTTGCCGGGGTGGCGAGGTCCTCGCGCGCCGGCACGAAGCGCAGCGTGAAGGCCGGCCCGACCACGCGGGGCTGGCCCGGGCGGATCGGCTTGGTGCCGCGCATCCACACATTGCGCAGGCCCTTCTTCAGAAGGACCGTGGTGAGCGTCGCGGTGGAGACGCCTTGCAGCGTCTTCACGGCGTTCGGGTCGAGGGCCATGGGAATCTCCTTAGATACTGGGGATCAGGCCGCCGTCGACGCGGATGACGGAGCCTGTGATGTAGGAAGCGCGCGGGCTCGCCAGGAAGGTGACCGTGTCGCCATATTCCTGCGGCCGGCCATAGCGCCCGACCGGAATGGAGGCCGTGCTCTGACTGGTGACCTCTTCCACCGGGCGCCCCTCGCGCTTGGCTTTCTGCTCATCGAGGAAGGTGATCCGCCCCGTGGCGATGCGCCCCGGCAGCACGATGTTGGCGGTGATGCCGTCGCGGCCGACTTCGGCGGCAAGCGTCTTCGACCAGCCGACCAGCGCCATCCTGAGCGTGTTCGACATACCGAGATTGGGGATCGGCGCGACCACGCCGGACGACGTCGAGGTGATGATGCGGCCCCATTTGCGTTGACGCATGCCGGGGAGCACCGCGTCGGTAACGGCGATCACCGAACGAACCATGCTGTCGAAGAATTTCGACCAGTTCTCCGAGGACTGGCCGGCCGCCGGCGTCGGCGGCGGGCCGCCCGTGTTGTTCACCAGGATGTCGATTGGGCCGAAGGCCTTCTCGATCGAGGCGAGGCGGGCCTCGATCACCGACAGGTCGCCGATGTCCCAGCCGAACGCCAGCGCCTCGCCGTCCGCGTCCTTGACGGCCGCGGCAGTCGCTGCCGCGGCCGCTTCGTCGATGTCGGCGACGGCCACGCGCACGCCTTCGCCGGCCAGCGAGCGCGCGATCGCCCCGCCCAGTCCGCCACCGGCGCCGAAGACCAGCGCGACCTTGCCCTTCAATTCGAGATCCACGGAAAAATCCTCCAGTTCAGGAACGGATTATCGTCAACGGCGTACAGAAGAAAACATGGCTGGTCGTATAATTTAATGATAGTTTTTCTATCGATGGAATCGCGCTTTCTCGAAACCTTCCTGCTGGTGGCGGAACTCGGCTCGCTCGCCGAGGCGGCCCGCCGCCTGGCGATCACGCCGGCTGCCGTGGCGCAGCGCATGCAGGCCCTGGAGGACGAATTCGGCAAGCCGCTGCTGGTGCGCGCCGGGCGCGTGGTGCAGCCGACCGATGCCGGCCATGCCATCCTGGAACAGAGCCGCAGGATACTCAGGGACATCCGCGACCTGAAGAGCCTCGCGCACACCGACGCGCCGTCCGGCGAGATGAGGCTCGGCGCCGTGTCGACGGCATTGACCGGCATCCTGGCGCCCGCCCTGCGCAACCTCGTCGACACCGTTCCCTCGATCGAGGTCTTCGTTCTTCCGGGCACCTCCACCGATCTCTACCAGGCCCTCGGCGACGGGAGCATCGATGCGGCCATCCTGGTGCGGCCGCCCTTTCCGATCCCCAAGTCGCTGCATTGGAGCGTGCTTCGGACCGAGCCCATGATCCTCTTGGCGCCGAGCGCCCTCGCCGCCGACGATCCGCGGCATCTGCTGACGACGCGGCCCTTCATCCGCTACGACCGCAACAATTGGGGTGGGCGGCTCGCCGACGAGTGGCTGCGCCGGCAGAGACTCCGCCCCCGGGAGTGGCTGGAGCTGGATTCGCTGGAAGCCATATCGGTGATGGTCAGCAACGGCCTCGGCGTCTCCATCCTGCCCGACTGGGCGCCGCCTTGGCCGGAGGGGCTGTCGGTGGCGCGCCTGCCGCTGCCCGGCCCGCCGATGGTGCGCGAGATCGGCATGCTGTGGCCGCGCAGCGCTCCGGCCGGCCGGCTGGTGCGTGTCCTTCTCGACGCCCTGGAGGCGGTCTCGACGGAGCGAGCGCATCGATGACGCCTGATCTGCTTGGCCGCGTTCAAGCCCGTCGCTGCGCTGGTCTGTCCAGGCGGGCCGGATGGCGTCGCCAATGACCGAACCGAAGCCGCCGCCGGACACCAACGCCGCCGCCCTGGCGCGGGTCAATCTCAAGCTGCTGCAGACCTTCATGCTGGTCGCCGAGAACGGCAGCTTCAAGGCCGCCGCCGACAGGGCCCGTCGGTCGCAATCCGCCATCAGCATGCAGATAAAGCAGCTCGAGGACCAGCTCGGCGCCAGGCTGTTCAACCGCACCACGCGCGACGTCAAGCTCACGCCCGAAGGGAGCAAATTGTTCGCCAGCACGCAGCGCGGTCTGCAGGAGGTCGGCATCGGGCTGCGCAACGTTCAGGAGGCGCTGGCCATCCGGCGCGGCCAGGTCGCACTCGCCTGCGCGCCCACCATCGCCTCGACCCACCTGCCGCGCATCCTGGCCGAGTTCGAGCGCGACTATCCGGGGATCAAGATGCTCTTGTCGGAGCTGAAGTCCGCCGACCTCTATCAGGCGATCGGGACCGATGCCGTCGACTTCGGCATAGGCCCGATCTCCGGCAATCCGGATCTCGATTTCGAGCCGCTGCTCGACGATCCGCTGCACGCGCTGATCCCGACGCGGATGTGTCCGCACAACCGCCGCAGCATCACGCTGGCGGACCTGTCGGCCCTGCCGTTGCTGCACTTCCATACCACCACCCTGACGGGCGCGATGCTCGAGAGCGAGGCGGCCGCACGCGGTATCGTGCTGAACGTGCGCTACCGCTGCATCCAGGCGGAGACGCTGGTCGCCATGGCAGAGGCCGGCATCGGCGCGGCGATCCTCACGCAGTCGGTCGTCCGTTTCGCCCAGCCGAACCATTCGCGCGTCTACCGCATCGTCGAGCCCGAGCTCGTCCACCGCTACGGCATCGTGCGCAAGCGCGGCAAGGAGCTCTCGCCGGCCGCCGAACGGCTCGCGCAATTGATCCGGACATCGCTGCGCCAGGTCTGAGCGCCATGCGGCGGAGAGGAGCGACTTCAGATTTTCAGAATAATCGATCGGATTTTTGAATTTTTCCTGACGCTCGGCTCCCACTAGGAATCCTGCCTGGAACGTCGGGAAGGGAGAAGGCCGTGCTGCAGGATGTCTATGTCCAACAGGACAACACCGTCGTGGAGGCCAGGACAAGGATCGCGCGCATCCGGGCGCACAAGCTCGCCAACATCCCGATCACGCCGCCGCCCTACCGGGACAAGCCGAACAAGGAAGGCGCGCTGCTGCTCGAGATCGAGACCAATGACGGCATCGTCGGCTGGGCGACCAGCGGCTACACCCACCACGTCGCCATCGACCTGATCAACAAATACATCGCGCCGAAGATCATCGGGGAGAGCCCGATGCGCACCGAACGCATCCCCCTGCTGTTCGATCGCGCCAGCTTCGAGCGGCCGCTGGGCAGGACGCTGATCTCGGCGCTGGCCATGATCGACATCGCGCTATGGGACATCAAGGGCAAGATGCTCGGCCTGCCCGTGCATCACCTGCTCGGCGGCGCGCGCGACAAGGTGCCGGTCTACGTCACCCACGGCGCGGCCTACGACAACGCTCCTGTCTATTCGCCGGAGGAATTGGCGGCCGAGGCGGCGCACCTCGTCAAGCTCGGCAACAACCATCTGAAGAACACTGTCGGCCGTCAGCCGATCCCCGACCCGAAGGACGACTACATGCGCATGAAGGCGATGCGCGAGGCGGTCGGTCCGGACGTCAAGCTCGCCATGGACGGCAATCTGCGCATGAACCTGGCGCAGGCCGTGGAGCTGTGCAAGCGCTGCGAGGAGCTCGACATCAGCTTCGTCGAGGAGCCGCTCTACTACAACGACCCGAGACTCCTGCGCGAGCTGCGCTCGAAGACGATCATCCCGGTGGCCGCTGCGGAAAACGAGAAGTTCTCCGCGCGCGACCTGATCCTGGCCGACGCGGTCGATTACATACAGCCCAACGTCAACAATGACGGCGGCTACTCGGCGGCCATCCGCACCGCCGCCCTTGCCAAGCTGTTCCACATCCCGCTCTCGCATGGCAACGGCAACGGCCCGCACAACATCGCGCTGCATGCCGGCCTGTCGAACGGCGGATTGGTCGAATATCATTTCCACAAATGGATGGCCTACAACGCGATCTTCAAGAGCGTCCTGCAGCCCGAGAACGGATACCTGACCGTGTCGCAGGAACCGGGGCTGGGGCTCGAGCCGAAGGATGGCCTGATCGAGGAGTTCTCGGTGCAGATATAAGGCGCCGCGGCAGCCCTCCGTGAGTGCGTCGTTCTTGCCGGGCTGGTCATATGGGCTGGCGTAACGGATGCATCTCGCGACGAACGCTTGGCTGCGGTGCGCGAAAGCTATTGCCGGCACGAGCCTGTGAATGCCTTCGCGCGCCGTGTCCTCGGCTAATACAAATCGACCACAATCGTTCGCGCTGAACCGGCGATGAGCAGCTGGTTCGCGTTGCCCGCCGCCTGTTTCGCAGGCCTATCGGCCTGCGCCGGCGGGGCCGACATCGTCGTCCGGCGTGCTGCATGGCCGAGACAAGCGCCCATATGACGAGACAAGCGCCCATATGAATTGAAGCTGCCGGCTGGATCGTCGCCGGCACGACTTCGGCGTTCTGTTCCCACAGACGCGGCACTCCCCAGGCAGAGCTCTGGAAATTTGCGCTTGAAATCGATTTCATTTTGCCCTTACAATCGATTTCATCAATTGAAGCCAGGGAGGGCTCCGTGAAAAATCTGAAATTGCTCGCGCTTGCGGGCGTCGCTGCCATTGCCGTTTCCGTCTCGTCCGCAAATGCGGACGACTTCAAGATCGGTCTTTCCAACGGCTGGGTCGGCTCCGAATGGCGCACCCAGATGATCGAGGAAGCTCAGGCCGCCGCCGCCGCGTGGAAGGAAAAGGGCCACAACGTCGAAGTCGTGGTGCAGAGCGCCAATGTCGACGTGCCCGGCCAGATCGCCCATGTCCGCAACTTCATCAATGAAGGCGTGGACGCCATCATCATCAACCCGAACAGCCCCACGGCGTTCGACCCTGTCTTCGCGCAGGCGAAGGAGGCGGGCATCCTCGTGATCTCCACCGACGCCGAGGTCTCCTCGCCCGACGCGACCTATGTCGGCATCGACCAGACCGCCTGGGGCGCCGCCGGCGCCGAATGGCTGGCCAAGACCCTCGACGGCAAGGGCAACGTCGTCGCCATCAACGGCGTCGCGGGCCACCCGGCCAACGAGATGCGCGTCGCCGGCTACCGCTCGGTGTTCGAGAAGTATCCGGACATCAAGATAGTCAACGAGGTGAACGCCAACTGGGATCAGGCGCAGGGCCAGCAGGCCATGCAGAACATCCTCGCCACCAATCCCGACATCAGCGGCGTGTGGGTGCAGGACGGCATGGCCGCTGGCGCCTGGAAGTCGATCACGGATGCCGGCAAGAAGGATCAGATCGCCGCCACCGGCGAGATTCGCAAGGACTTCATCGACCTGTGGACGGCCGAGAAGCTGAACTCCGGCGCCTCGGTGAACCCGCCCGGCGTCATGGCTTCCGCGCTTAACGTCGCGGTGCTGATGCTCCAGGGCAAGGAGCTGAAGCAGCCAGCGACGGCCGGCCAGTACAAGAACGCCATGTACCTGCCGATCCCGTTCATCGACTCGTCCAACCTGACGGAAGCCGCGGCGCAGCTCGACGGCAAGCCGGGCCACTATTCCTACACCAGCACGCTTTCGATCGAAGACGCCGAGGCGCTCTTCAAATAGGCTGTTCCTCCCCGGACCGGAGGCGGGAACCCGTTCTCGCTTCCGGTCGCCGGCTGGGATGTTTCAGATGTCAAAGCTCAAGATCAGTGGCGCCAGCAAGGCTTACGGCGCGACGATGGCGCTCAGCCGTGGCGACCTCGAACTGGAAGCCGGCGAGGTCCATGTGCTCATCGGCTCGAACGGTTCGGGCAAGAGCACGCTGTGCAAGATAGTTGCCGGCTCGGTGAAGCCCGACAGCGGCGGTGTGGTGCTCGACGGCAAGGCAGTCACGATCGAGGGCCCGCGCGCCGCCAGGGCCCTCGGCATCGGCATCTTCTACCAGGAGCTCAGCCTCGCCGCCCGCCGCACCGTCGAGGAAAACATCTGCCTGCCCGACCTGCCGATGAACGGGCCGTTCGTGGATCGCAAGGCGCTATCTGATCGGGCCGGACGCTACATCGCCCTGTTCGAGGGCGTGACCGGCGAGGGTTTTGCCCCTGATGCGAGAGTGGACGCGCTGCGCGCCGACCAGCGCCAGCTCGTCGAGATCATGAAGGCGCTGGCCACGGAAGCTCCGATCCTCATCTTCGACGAGCCCACTTCCGCGCTCGACCGCGCCCAGGTCGACCGCTTCTTCGAGATATTGCGCCGACTCAAGACCGAGGGCCGGGCTATGGTCTTCATCTCCCACCGCATGGACGAGATCTTCGCCATCGGCGACCGCGTGACCGTGCTGCGTGATGGTCGCACGGTCGGCACCTCACGTATCGCCGACACCGACCCGCGGGAAGTCGTGCGCATGATGGTCGGCGAGGAGCCGTCCCTTGCCGCCGCGGCGCCGCATGCGTCGGTGGCGGAGGCGACGCGCCCGCTCGCGCTTTCCGTTTCGGCGCTGGCGGGCCCGGGCTTCACCGATGTCGCCTTCGAGGTGCGCCAGGGCGAGATCCTGGGGCTGGGCGGCCTGCATGGCCAGGGCCAGTCGGCGGTGCTGCGCGCCCTGTTCGGCGCGGCACCGGTGACGGCCGGGAGCGTCACGCTCGACGGCGCGGCGTATCGGCCTGCCGGTCCGCGCGCCGCCATCCGGGCCGGCCTCGCCTATGTCTCGGGCGACCGCGGCCGCGACGGCGTCATCCATGGCCGGACGATCCTCGAGAACCTGACGCCGATCCATTTCCTGCGCAACGGCCTCAAGCTCGCCAGTCCTTCCGCGCTGCGGGCGAAGGCCACCCCTGCGGTGGATGCGCTGAAGACTAAGTTCGCGGGTTTTTCCCACCCGATCGGTTCGCTCTCGGGCGGCAACCAGCAGAAGATCGTGATCGCCCGCTGGCTGATCGACCGGCCGGGCGTGCTGTTGCTCGACGATCCGACCAAGGGCATCGATCTCTCGGCCAAGGCCGACCTCTTCGCGCTCGTGCGCAAGCTCGCGGCCGAAGGCATGGCGATCGTGCTCTATTCCTCGGAGGATGCGGAGCTGCTCGCCAATTCCGATCGCATCCTCGTCTTCAATGGCGGGCGCATCAGGCGCTCGCTGCAGGGCGCCGAACGGACCCGGTTCAACCTCTACGAAGCCGCCTACGAGGCCGCCTGATGGGAATGGCCTGATGGTAGACGCAGTCGCAAAGCCGCCGCGCGAGCCAGGTTCGGTCAAGCGCTTCATCGAGCGCTATCCGTTCCTGCCGGCGCTCGCCATCATGCTGCTGCTGCTGGCGCTCAACGGCATATGGCAGCCGCGCAGCGTCAGCCTGGTCGGCATCACCGGGCTGGTGAAGACGTACATGGCGCTGATGCTGCTTGCCGTGGCGCAGACCTATGTCGTCTGTGCCGGCGACATCGACCTGTCGGCCGGCGCCATCGTCTCGCTGGTGAACGTGGTGATCGTGGCCGCGATGGCGGCGATGGGCGACAGCGGGTTTTCCGTCGTCGCGGCGATGGCGATCGGACTGGGCGTCGGCCTCGCCTGCGGCCTCGTCAACGGCATCATGGTCGCCACGTTCCGATTGCAGGCGATCGTCGCGACCTTCGCCACCTCCATCTTCTTCACCGGACTGGCGCTCTGGATCATGCCGGTTGCAGGCACGCCCGCTCCCGCCACCTTCTGGCGCACCTATGGCGGGCGTATCCTGGAGATCCCGTTCGTCTTCTGGGCTGCCGTCATTCTCGCACTGATCCTCTATCTGCTCGCCCGCACGCGGCTCGCTCTCCAGCTGCTCGCGGTCGGCGACGACGCGCAAGGCGCTTACCAGAGCGGCCTGCCGGTCACGGCGATCCGCATGCGCGGCTACGCGCTTTGCGGCCTGTTCGCCGCGCTCGCCGCATTCTGCGTGACCGGCGACACGGCAAGCGGCGATCCGCTGGTCGGCGGCAAGATGACCCTGTTCTCGGTGGCGGCCGTCGTGCTCGGCGGCTCGGCGCTCGCCGGCGGCTACGGCACCGTCGTCGGCTCGGTATTCGGTGCGCTGATCATCGGCCTCATCAACTCGCTGGTCTATTTCGTCGGCACCCCCTCCGAGTGGCAGAACCTTGTCCAGGGCCTCGCCATCCTCGTTGCGTTGATGGCCGGCATACTGGTCGGGCGGAGGGCGCGCTCATGAGCCGGCTTCTCGACCTCGCCAGGCAACCGCTGCTGGTCGCGCTGGCGCTGATCGTCGTTCTCCTGATCGTCGGCGAATTGCTGTCTCCCGGCTTTGCCTCGCCGACGCAGATCATGCGCCTGCTGATCGTGGCCGCCCTTCTGGGCATCGTCGCCGCCGGCCAGAATCTCGTCATCCTCGGCGGCCGCGAGGGCATCGACCTCTCGGTCGGCGGCGTCGTGTCGTTGTCGGCCATCATCGCCGGCAATCTGATGAACGGGCAGGATGCCGGCATTCCGCTCGCCATCCTCGGCTGCATCGCCACCGGGGCGCTGTTCGGCCTCGCCAACGGCCTCGGCGTGACGCTGCTGCGCATACCGCCGCTGGTGATGACGCTCGGCATGCTCGGCGTGCTCCAGGGCCTGCTCGTCGTCATCCGCCAGGGCATCCCCTCCGGCCGCGCCGCGCCCGGCCTGTCGCAGTTCGTCACTCAGCCGTTCCTGTTCGGCCTGCCGGGGATCATCTGGCTGTGGGTGGCGATCGGCCTGCTGCTCGCTTTCCTGCTGTCGCGCACCGTCTATGGCTACCGCGTCTACGCGATCGGCTCCAACGAGCAGGCCGCCCGCATGGCCGGCGTGCCGGTGGCCGCGATGCGCGTATCGCTCTTCGTTCTCTCGGGCGTCTTCGCGGCAATCGCCGGCATCTGCCTGCTCGGCTATTCCGGCTCGTCCTTCGCCAATGTCGGCGAGCAGTACATGCTGCCGTCAATCATCGCCGTGGTGTTCGGCGGCACCTCGCTTGCCGGCGGCAAGGGCGGCTACACCGGCACCATGGCCGGAGCGATGATGCTGACCGTGCTGCAGGGCATCCTGACCACCGTCAACATCGACGAATCCGGCCGTCAGATGATCTTCGGGGCGACCCTGCTGCTGCTGATGCTGTTCTATGGCCGCGGCCGGGCGATGCGGGCATGAACGAGCGCCCAAGAATCAAGGATATCGCCCAGCGGCTCGGCGTCTCGCCGGCGACCGTGTCGCGCGCGCTCACCGGCACCGGGCTGGTCGCCGAGCCGACTCTGTCGCGCATCCGCGAGGCGGCGCGCGCCATGAACTACCGGCCCAATGTCAGCGCGCGCAATCTGCGCACGCGCCGCTCGATGTCCGTGCTGATGGTGGTGCGCGACATCGGCAACCCGTTCTATCTGGAGGTGATGAAGGGGGTGGAGCAGGCGGCGCGCGAGGCCGGCTATTCGGTGCTGATGGGCAATACGGAGAGCAATCCCGAGCGCGAGACCGAATATTTCGACATGCTGCGCGACGGTCACGCCGACGGCATGATCCTGATGACCGGCAAGCTGCCGGCGGGACTGGAAGCCGCGGGCATCGCGATCGCGGATCTGCCGCTGGTGGTGGCGCTGGAGACCATCGAGGGATCGGGCCTGCCGCATGTCCGCATCGACAATCTCGCCGCTGCGCGCGAGGCGGTGCGGCATCTGGTCGGGCTCGGGCACCGGCGCATCGCCCACGTCACCGGCCCTCTGCCGGAAATCATGTCCCGGCTGCGCCGGGACGGCTGGCGCGCGGCGATGGACGATGCCGGCCTGGCCGTGCCGGAAGGTTACGAGCAGCGCGGCGACTATCTCCTGCGCAGCGGCCAGGCGCTTTGCGCGACCCTGTGCGACCTGCCCGAGCCGCCCACCGCGATTTTCTGCGCCAACGACGAAATGGCGTTCGGCGCCATCCACGAACTGCGCCGGCGCGGGCTGGACGTACCCGGCGACGTGTCGGTGGTCGGCTTCGACGACATCTACCTGAGCGCAGCGATTTTCCCGCCCTTGACCACGGTCAGCCAGCCGCGCGCCGAGATCGGCCGCGAAGCGATGTCGCTGCTGCTGCAGGTGATCGCCGGGGACGAGGTGGCGGACGGGCCGATCGTGCTGCCGACCACGCTCAAGATTCGCGGGACCACCGGTCCCGTCGGCAAGTCAGGATAAGGAGAGTTCCATGGTCGAGACGAGGGAGCGCTTGCGCGTCGGCTTCGTGGGGTCTGGCTTCATCGCGCATTTCCACTTGAAGTCGATGGTGGGCGTGCGCAATGTCGACGTGACCGGCGTCTACAGCCGCAGCGCCGAGAAGCGGCAGCGCTTCGCCGATGCGGTGACGGAACTCGGCCTCGGCCATTGCCGCACGCATGCGACGCTGGAGGCGCTGCTCGAGGCCGACGACGTCGACGCCATCTGGATCCTCTCGCCCAACGACACCCGGCTCGACGTGATGAAGGCGCTGCACGCGGCGAAGAAGGCCGGCAGGAGCAGGATCTTCGCCGTCGCCTGCGAGAAGCCGCTGGCACGCACGGTTGCCGAGGCGCGCGAGATGGTTCGCCTGGTCGAGGACGCCGGGCTCAACCACGGCTACCTGGAGAACCAGGTATTCTCGACGCCCGTGCTGCGCGGCAAGGAGATCGTCTGGCGGCGCGCCGCCTCCACCACCGGGCGTCCGTATCTCGCCCGCGCCGCGGAAGAGCATTCCGGCCCGCACGAACCGTGGTTCTGGCAGGGCGACAGGCAGGGCGGCGGCGTGCTCTCCGACATGATGTGCCATTCGGTCGAGGTGGCGCGTCACCTGCTGACCGCGCCGGGCGCCAAGCGCGGCTCGCTCAGGGTCAAGGCGGTCAACGGCACGGTGGCGAACCTGAAGTGGACGCGGCCGCATTACGCCGATCAGCTCAAGGCCCGCTTCGGTGCCGAGGTCGACTACCGCAATCGCCCCTCGGAGGATTTCGCCCGCGCCACGGTGGAGCTGGAGGACGAGGACGGCAATGACCTGATGATCGAGGCGACGACGTCCTGGGCCTATGTCGGCGCCGGCCTGCGCATCCAGCTCGAGTTGCTCGGGCCTGAATATGCCATGGAGTTCAATTCGCTCTCGACCGGCCTCAAGGTGTTCATGTCGCGCGCCGTCACCGGTTCGGAAGGCGAGGACCTGGTCGAGAAGCAGAACGCCGAGCAGGGCCTGATGCCGGTGCTTGAGGACGAGACCGGCGTCTACGGCTACACCGACGAGAACCGCCACATGGTCGAATGCTTCCGCAAGGGCGAGACACCGCTGGAAACGTTCCACGACGGGCTGGCGGTCGTCGAGATCCTGATGGGCCTCTACATGTCTTCGGAGCTGCAGCGCACCGTGCGGTTCCCCGAGCCCGGGCTGGAGACCTATGTCCCCGTCGTCGCCCGCCCGCGCTGAGGCGGCCGCGGTCCCGCCGATCCTTGTCCTTGGCAACGTCAATGTCGACCTCGTCCTGGGGCCTCTGGACGGCTGGCCGGCGATCGGCACCGAGATCGAGGTCGAGCGCGCGGAGATGCGGGCGGGCGGTTCGGCCGGCAACACGGCGCTGGCGCTGACCGGCCTGGGCGAGCCGCACCGGCTGGTCGCCTCGACAGGCGACGACCCGAACGGCGTCTGGCTGCGCGGCCGATTCGATGCCGCCAGCTGCGACTGGAGCGACGATCCGGGCATGACCACGACCACCGTGGGAATCGTGCACAAGGGCGGCGACCGCGCCTTCTTCACGACGCCCGGCCATCTGCAGCGCGCCACGCCCGAGGCGCTGCTGGCCCGCGTACCGGCGCCGCCGCGGCCGGGCGCCGTCGCCATCCTCTCCGGCAACCTGCTGATGCCCGCCATCCGCGACGCGACGACGCGGATTCTCGGCGAGTTGCGGGCGCGCGGCTGGGCCACCGCCATCGACCCGGGCTGGCCGACGCAAGGCTGGACGCCGTCTCTTCGGGCAATGTTCGGCGAATGGCTGCCGCTTGCCGATCACGTGCTGCTCAACGAGGATGAAGTGGCGGCCCTCGGCGAAGGCATGGGGTCCGGGGCGGTGGCGGCCCAGCTGCGCCCGGGCGGCATCCTGGTCGTCAAGCGCGGCGCGGCGGGCGCAAGCTGCGTGGTTGACGGCGCGGAGAGCATTGTAAGCGCGCCCGTGGTCGATGTCGTCGATACCGTGGGGGCCGGCGACAGCTTCAATGCGGCCTATCTGGCGGCGATCGTCGCCGGGGCAACGCCCGATTCGGCCATCGCCCGCGGGGTGGAAGTGGCGTCGCACGCGATCTCGACGTTTCCCCGGAGCTACGGCAAGGCCGGCCGCTTCGTCGCGCAACAATAGGGTACTATCCACACCCTTCGAAGACCGGCCGGCCTGGATGGGTCAGCCGACTGCGAGAACACGCTGCTGCGTTGCGAAGCTATCGATCAGACGCTCGGCCGCGTCGACGAACCGTGTGCTCGCGCCGCCCTCTCCCGCACTGCGCCAGTTGACGCGCGCGCCCTCGATCAGAAGCGTCAGCGCGTCGACCAGCAGCTCCGCCTCGGCGATCCCTGCGTCCCGGCAAAGCTGGGTAAGCCTGCGCAGCTGCCCCCTCCTCACCTGTTCGATCACGCGGCGTGCCGGATGATCGCTCTCCACCAGCTGGGCGGCGGCATCGATCAGTTCGCAATTGCAGTGATCGACCGTGACGAAGTCGCCCGCCCGCTTCACCCAGTCCCTGAGCTGGGCCTTGGCGTCACCGGGATGGGCTTCTTCCAGCGCCACCCAGAAGGCCTCGGCTTCGGACGCCGCCTTCTCGATGCAGGTGATGAGCAGGTCGTCCTTCGAGCCGAAATGGCGATAGAGCGTCATCTTGTTGCTGTCGGCGGCTTCCGCGATCGCGTCCACCCCGATCCCGCGAACGCCGTGCTTGCGGAACAGATCGCGCGCGGCGTCGATGATCCGCTCCCTCGGCGGGAGCGCCGGCCTGTCAGGAATCGTCATTATCGTTTCCTCCCTTCCAGTCTTCTCGCCGGAAGGCCCTTGACAATGTTACCAGCCGGTCACATCTGACGTTACCAGATAGTAACATACCCTGCCGCAAGTCAACATCCGGGAAAGCGGACCGCGCATCACAGCTTCGGGAGAGCCCGTTCAGGATGCGCACGTGCCCTCCCGACCTTTGACCGGCTTTCGGCAGGTTGTGGGTATTTCGCCAACGGGAGCGGCAGGATGCTGCGGCGGAAGCGCACGCGAGGGGAACAGTGTCGCCGGCCCTGTGGTCGCGCGGCCGAGGGGAACGTTGACCAATGGTAGGGTTCTTCATCCAGCGTCCGGTGTTCGCCTCGGCGATCGCCATCATCATGATGCTGGCGGGCGGTATCTGCTATTTCCTGCTGCCGGTCTCGCAATTCCCCGACATCACGCCGCCGCAGATCGTCGTTGCCGCCAACTATCCGGGCGCCAGCGCCCAGGTCGTCGCCGACACCGTGACGACGCCGCTCGAGCAGCAGCTCAATGGCGTGCCCGGCATGCTCTACATGTCGTCGACGAGCTCCAATGACGGCTCGTCGCGCATCACCATCTCCTTCGAGGTCGGCTACGACATCGACGTCGCCGCGATGGACGTGCAGAACCGCGTCTCGCAGGCCGCCCCCTCGCTGCCGGCGCTGGTCAACCAGACCGGCGTCACGGTCACCAAGCAGAACCCGAACTTCACCGTGCTGGTGGCCATCGGCTCGCCCGGCAATGCGGTCGACTTCACCACGCTCAGCAACTACGCCTATCTGCAGGTACTGGATCCCATCAAGCGTCTGCCCGGGGTCGGCGAGGTGCTGTTCTTCGGCGAACGGCGCTACTCCATGCGGGTCTGGCTCGATCCGGACAAGATGACGAGCCTCGGCATTACCGCCGTCGACGTGCAGAACGTCGTTGCCGAGCAGAACATCCAGGTCGCGGCCGGCAAGATCGGACAGGCGCCGGCGCCCGCCGGAACGGCCTTCGAGATGCAGGTCAACGCCGTCGGCCGGCTGTCCGATCCCGAGCAGTTCGGCGAGATCGTGCTGCGCGTCGACCCAGCCACGGGCGCGGCCGTCAGGCTGCGCGACGTTGCCAAGATCGAGCTGGGCGCACTCCTCTATTCGTCTTCGGTCAACCTCAACAACCGGGAAACCGAGCAGCAGGTCGTCGTCCTGGCCGTCCTGCAGGCGCCGGGCTCCAACGCGCTCGACCTGCAGAGCCGGGTCAAGGCCAAGATGGACGACCTGTCGACGCGGTTCCCGGCCGGCGTCAGCTACAACATGTTCTACGACACGACGCGCTTCGTGTCGGCGGCGATGACCGACGTGATCGTGACGCTGGTGGAAGCGCTGCTGCTGGTCATCTTCGTCGTCTTCATCTTCCTGCAGAGCTGGCGCACCACGATCATCCCGCTGATCGCCATCCCTGTGTCGCTGATCGCGACGCTGGTCTTCATGTATCTGCTCGGCTTCTCCCTCAACATGCTGTCCCTCCTCGGCATGGTGCTCGCCATCGGCCTTGTCGTCGACGACGCCATCGTCGTGGTCGAGAACGTCGAGCGTCAGCTCGAGGCCGGGCTGGCGCCGCTCGCCGCCGCGCGCAAGGCCATGCAGGAGGTGACCGGCCCGATCATCGCGACCACGGCGGTGCTGATGGCGGTGTTCATTCCGGTCGCCTTCATTCCCGGCGTGGCCGGCCGCCTCTACAACCAGTTCGCGCTGACCGTCGCCATCTCTTTCGGCATCTCCGCCTTCAACTCGCTGACGCTGAGCCCGGCGCTCGCCGCCGCCTTCCTGCGCTACCGCGGCGAGCCGCAATTCTTCGTGTTCCGCTGGTTCAACAACGGCTTCCACTGGCTTGCGGACGCATATGCCGGCAGCATCAGGGGGCTGATACGCCTGCGCTGGGCCTTGCTCGTCGTCTTCGTCGCGGCGCTCGCCGGCACCTGGATGCTGTTCCAGCGCATCCCCTCGACCTTCCTGCCGGTCGAGGACCAGGGCTATTTCTTCGTCGTCCTGCAGCTTCCCGACGGCGCGTCGCTGGAGCGCACCGAAGCGGTGGCCAGGAAGTCGGAGGAGATGCTGCGCAGCCTGCCGGGCGTCACCACCGTCGGCTCGGTCGTCGGCTTCAGCTTCCTGTCCTTCGCCAACCAGTCGAACGCCGGCGTGCAGTTCGTGATCCTCGACCCGTGGGACGAGCGCGGCCCCGATGAGGGCGCCGTCGCGTTGCGCGAAAGGGCGCAGCAGATGCTGTTCCAGATTCCCGACGCCATGGTGCTCGCCTTCGATCCGCCGTCCATCCAGGGCCTCGGCGCGACGGGCGGCTTCGAGTTCCAGGTCGAGGACCTGACCGGCCAGGGCGC
Source organism: Kumtagia sp. (assembly GCF_059502445.1). Lineage (NCBI taxonomy): Bacteria > Pseudomonadati > Pseudomonadota > Alphaproteobacteria > Hyphomicrobiales > Phyllobacteriaceae > Kumtagia > Kumtagia sp. Next base: position 35,878 of record NZ_JCACER010000023.1, on the reverse strand, counting down.
CGTCGCGCTGGACCAGGCTACACAGGCGCTGATCGCGGAGGCGCGCAAGCAGCCGGAGATCAATCCGTACGCGCTCTTCACCACCTTCTCGACTTCGACGCCGCAGCTCCAGTACGATCTCGATCGCAACAAGGCGAAGCTGCTCGGCCTCAACCTGCCGGACATCTTCAACACGCTGCAGATCTATCTCGGCTCGCTCTACGTCAACGACTTCAACCTGTTCGGCCGCACCTTCCGCGTCACGCTGCAGGCGGACCCCAAGGCCCGTGCCTCGACCGCCGACATCTCGCGCCTCTACGTGCGCAACACTGCCGGCGAGATGGTGCCGCTCTCCACGCTGGGCTCGCTGCGGCCCATCGCCGGCCCGGAGACCGTCACCCACTACAACAACTACCCCTCGGCCCTGGTCAACGGCGCCGCCGCGCCGGGCTACAGTTCGAGCCAGGCGATCGCGGCAATGGAGCGTGCCGCCGCGACGGCGCTGCCGCGCGACTTCAGCTTCGAATGGACCGGCATCACCTACCAGGAGATCAGGGCCGGCTCGATCGCGCTGCTCGTCTTCGGGCTCGCCATCGTCTTCTGCTTCCTGATCCTGGCCGCCCAGTACGAGAGCTGGTCGATGCCGTTCATGGTGCTGCTGGCGGTGCCGCTCGCCTTGCTCGGCGCGCTCGTCGGCCTGTGGTTCCGCGGCATGCAGATCGACGTCTATTCGCAGATCGGCTTCGTCATGCTGATCGGCCTCGCCGCGAAAAACGCGATCCTCATCGTCGAGTTCGCCAAGCGGCGGCGCGAAGAAGGCCTGGAGATCGTCGAGGCGGCGGCCGAGGCCGCCAAGCTGCGCCTGCGGCCGATCCTGATGACCGCCTTCGCCTTCATCCTCGGCGTCGTGCCTTTGATGAAGGCGACCGGAGCGGGCGCGGCAAGCCGGCAGTCGCTCGGCACGACGGTGTTCGGCGGCATGCTCGCGGCGACCGTGCTGACGCTGATCTTCGTGCCGGTCTTCTATGCGGTTCTCGAGCAATGGCGCGAACGTTTTTCGCCGGCCGCCGCCCACCCGTCGATGCCTGCGCATGGCCCCGAGAGGGCCGAGCCCGCGGAATAGGAATGGAGCTGGAAATGCGTGTGTTGAAATATGGTGCCAATGGCGCCCTTGTGGTCACGGCGCTCGTCGCCGCCTATTTCCTGGCCCGTGGCATGCCCGAGCTTGCCGGAACTCCGGCGGGCGCGGCGCCGGCCGCCGCGGCCCCGCAGGCCATGCCCGTTCCGGTGGTCGGCATCGTCAGGAAGACGATCCCGATCTACCTCGAATATTCGGCGCGCACCGAGGCGATCCGCGACGTCACGCTGCAGGCCAAGGTCTCGGGTTACCTTCAGCAGCAGGTGGTCCCCGACGGCACCGACGTGATGGCGGGCGATCTCCTCTACCGGATCGACCCGAGCGACTATCAGGCCGCGCTCGAGCTGGCGCAGGCGCAGGCCAAGCGCGACGAGGCCTCGCTCGAATACGCCCGCACCAGCCTTGATCGCGGCAACGATCTCGCCACCAGCGGCTATCTGGCCAAGGACAGCTTCGACCAGCGGACCAGTGCCGTCCGGCAGGGTGAGGCAACCGTGGGGATGTCGAAGGCGACGGTACGCATCGCCGAGCTCAATCTCCAGAACACGGAAATTCGCGCCCCCTTCCCCGGCCGTCTCGGACGCAACAGGGCACCCGAGGGCACGATGGTCAGCAACGCCGCCGGCACGCCGCTCAACAACCTGGTGCAGCTTTCGCCGATCTACGTCACCTTCAATCCGAACGAGAACGAGCTGGCCGGCATCCAGAAGGTGCTGCTCGCCAAGGGCAAGGTGACCGCCGAGGTGTTCCTGCCCGGCGAGGACGAGCCGCGGCACAGCGGCGCGCTGACCTTCATCGACAATTCCGTCGAACGCTCGACCGGCACGATCCTGGCGCGCGCGACGATCGAAAATGCCGATCGGACGCTGCTGCCCGGCCAGTATGTCCGCGTGCGCCTGCATGTCGGCGAGCATCCGGATGCGCTGATGGTGCCGCAGACGGCACTCGGGTCGAGCCAGTTCGGCAAATATGTCTATGTCGTCGGCAAGGACAACCTTGTCGAGCAGCGCCTGGTCTCGCTAGGCCCCGTCGACGGCGGCCTCGTCGTGCTGTCTTCAGGCGTTTCGGAAGGCGACCAGGTGATCGCCGGCAATCTTCAGAAGATATTCCCGGGCGCGCCGGTGCAGCCGATGCCGGAGGAAAAGCCGCAGCTCTAGGCCTGCGAGGTTCAGCCCGTTGTCTCCGATAGCGATTTCAATCTTCCTGTAGAGCGCCAAGCACGCAAGGGGAGGGTAGGGAGCAGCATTCTCAATTCCGGCCGCCCGCCGGTAAGGCAAGAGCCCTGGGCAGCCATGCCGTCTTTGGAAGGGCGATGGGGCGGTTCTGCATCCCCTTGCTCCTCGCCATGGTGATGGCAGGAGCACTGCCAGGTGGCGGCAAGTTTTTCCGGCAGCCTCTCCATGGATGAGCTTATGCCGTCTTCGAAGGATCTCGCTTGCGAGGCCTTGCGGCTGCCGCTGGCGCCTGATCTCGAGTGCACTGCTTGCGAAAGCGATGGGCGCTACTTCTGACGGAGTGTTACATCTCGACATCAGACGTTATCGTTCGCCTCGGAATCGCCCGAAACCCGCCCCATTCGCCACCCCATTTGCTTGAATGACAATGCTCCGTCACGTCGCACGGAGCACTCTTCACAGATGAAATTCAGATACGGCAAAGCCGCGGCAATACTGTTTGCCGCGGGCGCAACCCTTGTGTCCTTCAACGCCACCGCGTCGGCCCAGTGCGGCCGCGCCTCCTGGTACGCACTGACCTCCAGGACGGCTTCCGGGGAACGGATGAACCCGTCGGCCATGACCGCCGCCCACCGCAGCCTGCCCTTCGGCACGAAAATCCGCGTCACCAACAAGCGCAACGGCAAGAGCGTCGTCGTGCGCATCAACGATCGCGGTCCCTTCATCCGCGGCCGTGTGCTCGACGTGTCTAAGGCCGCGGCGCGCCAGCTCGGCTTCATCGGCGCGGGCCACACCGCGGTCTGCATGGCGCGCACCTAGTTCTTCCGCTTTCCCGGGGGATGTCGGAGGAAAATCCTCCTAGCTCCGCTGATTTCGGGTGAAAAGCTTAGGGTTCTTTGCGGCTTTCGGCGAAAAATTACGCCGTCCCTCGAGCAGTCGTACGGAAACGGTGGCCGCCAGCACGACCAGGTCGGCGGCGGCCACGGTCTATCTTCCGGCTTTACGCGCATGTTCGGTCGGGGGCACGAGCGGCAGGTGGCCGGTTTCCTTGGGCGAGGAAAGCGCGATCAGCGTCTCCGTCCTCAGCACGCCCGGCACGGCCTTGACGATGCCGCCGAGGAAGGCCTCCAGGTCGCGCGTCGTGTGCGTTCTCACCTTCAGCAGATAGTTCCACGTCCCGGTGACGTGGTGGCACTCCAGGATCGCCGGTTCGCTGGCGACGCGGGCCAGGAACTGTTCCTCCGTCGCGGGGTCGTTCCAGCCGACGAACACGAAGGCGAGCAGGTCGAGGCGCAGCGCCGAAGCCGAAACCGCGGCATGCACCCCTTCGATGACGCCGCGCTCGTTGAGCTTCTTCACCCTTTCGTTGACCGAGGAGACCGCCAGTCCCACCGCCTTGCCGAGTTCGGCATAGGGCGTGCGGCCGTTCTCCTGGAGAAGGGCGAGGATCGTCCTGTCGATGTCGTCGATGTCGCTCATCATTCTTCCCTGCGATGAAAGCGGCGGGGCGTCAATCGACCCGGCCGCGGTCGGCGTCTGCGCGACCGATCATTCGCACGGCAGCATGCGTATATTTTACGATACTTTTGTATCTTAACCGAAAATTTAGCGACACAAGGCCGATACACTCGCAAATTATACGAGCCGCCAAGGGGTCGAGCAGGGCTCTACCCGGCATCAGCAAAGCGGAGGGCTTTCCATGGCAATCATCACCTATAACCACGAACAGATTCTCGAACCGGTCGCGCTCAGCGACATCTTCAAGACGGACAATCAAGGTTCGCCGTCGATCACCGTGCTGAAGGATGGTACGCTGGTCACCACCTTCGACCATTTCGGCACGACGCAGATCGTCGCGACCGCTTACAAGGCGGGCACCGATCCGACCAACTCGGCGCCGGTCTTCGAGATCGGCCCGGTCAACTCGACGAGCGCCGGCGACCAGCATGGCAGCGAGACCGTGGCTCTCGAGGGAGGCGGGCTCGTCACGCTGTTCAACGATATGAGCTCCGGCGCGAACCAGCTCCGCTACCGGGTCTTCGACAGCGAAGGTGTCGCGCTCGGACCCGATGCGCTCGTGTTCGAAAGCTTCCCAACGACCGGGATGGGTGGGGTCACGGCGCTCAAGGATGGCGGCTTCGTGGTCACCTTCGAGCCCAATACCGCCGCCGGAGACAATGGCGACGTCGATTTCGCGCGGTTCGACGCCAAGGGCGTGCTGACGGGAGCCTGGGCGGTCGACGACCTGCCGCAGAACGACACGACCGTGCCCTCCATTTCCGCCCTGGCCAATGGCGGCTACGTGATCGTCTGGTCCGAGTTCGTTCTCGGCCAGGGCTGGAGCACCCATGTCCGCAAGTATGGCGACGACAACGCGGCGGTCACCGACGACATCCTGGTGGACGACACCGGTGGCGGCGAGGGCCACAATCCCCAGGTGATCGGACTGAAGGATGGCGGCTTCGCCGTCGCCTACCTCAACCACGACGGGGTCTCGAGCATCTTCGACCTGAACATGCGCATCTACAACGAAGACGGCACGGCGCGCACTGCCGCCTTCAAGATAAACCAGGTGACCGCCGGCGCACAGACGAACCCGTCGCTGGCGCTGCTGGACAACGGCTTCATCGCGGTCACATGGGAGACCAGCGTGCCGGGCAGCGCGAACAAGGACGTTGCCGCGAGGATATACAGCCCGAGCGGCGTGGCGATCACCGGTGAGTTCGTCGTCGCCGACAGCTCCAACCCCGACAAGGCTCCGGATATCGTAGGCACGCCCGGCGGTGTGCTCACCACCGTCTATGCGACGTCGGACCCCGAGGTCGACGGCCCGGGCAGCGATATCGCGTTCACGCAGACGCAGATCATCCGCACGACGGTCGGCGACGACACGAGCGAGACGCTGAAGGGCGACGAGCTGGCCGACGTCATGTTCGGCGGCGGCGGCACCGACAAGATTTCCGGCGGCGTCGGCAACGACGTCATCGAGGGAGGCGCAGGCGCCGACACGCTCGACGGTGGCGCCGGTCGCAACACGCTGAGCTACAAGACCTCGACGCTGGGCGTCCTGGTCGACCTCGCGGCCAGCAGCGCGAAGTTCGGCGACGCGGTGGGCGACACGATCAAGGCCGGCACCTTCTCGTCCGCCATCGGCTCGGCCACCGGCAACGATGCGCTCTACGGCACCGCCGGCGTCAATGTGCTCCACGGCGGCGGCGGCGCCGACACGCTTGCCGGCAAGGGCGGCAAGGACGCGCTCTACGGCGAGGACGGCGACGACACGCTGGTCGCCAGCCTGGCCAGCGGCAGCCGCTACGACGGCGGCGACGGCATGGACACGATCAGCTACGAAGGCGTGGCGAGCGGCATCACGCTCTACCTCAGCGGCGGCCCGAATGCCGGCGGAGCAAGCAACGACATCATCGTCGTGGGCACGATCGAGAACGCCCGCGGTTCGCAGCACAACGATGTCATCTTCGGAACGAGCATCGACAACCAGCTTTTCGGCCTGGGCGACAACGACACGCTTTACGGCCAGGACGGTGACGACAAGCTGTACGGCGCGGAGGGCGAGGACCAGCTTTCCGGCGGTTCCGGAGAGGACTGGCTCGACGGCGGAACGGGAGCGGATACGCTTGCCGGCCATGCCGATGATGACACCTATGTGGTCGACGCGCAGGACGATGTCGTCGTCGAGGTCGCCGGCGACGGGACTGCCGATCACGTCGCGGCACGCGTCAGCTATGCGCTCGCGGCGGATGACGACATCGAAAAGCTGACAACCACGGCTTCGGCCGGTACCTCCGCCATCGACCTGACCGGCAACGCGCTCGCCCAGGAGATCACCGGCAATGCCGGGGAGAACATCCTGCACGATGGCGGCAAGGGCGCGGCCGACGTGATGAAGGGTCTTGGGGGCAACGACACCTACCGTGTGTTCAATTCCGGCGATGCCATCGCCGAGGCCGCCTCGCAAGGCAGCCTCGACAAGGTGAATGCCGCCGTCGACTACGTGCTCGGCGCCGGCGTGCATGTCGAGATCCTGCAGACCAACGGCTCGGCCGGTACGTCCGCCATCGACCTGACCGGCAACGCTCTTGCCCAGGAGATCATCGGCAATGCCGGAGAGAACATCCTGCATGACGGCGGCAAGGGGGCGGCCGACGTGATGAAGGGGCTCGGCGGCAGCGACACCTACCGCGTCTTCAATTCCGGCGACGTCATCGTCGAGGGCATGTCGCAGGGCGCGGCCGACAAGGTGGTGGCGGCGGTGGATTATGCGCTCGGCGCCGGTGTGCATGTCGAAATCCTGCAGACCAACGGCTCGGCCGGCACGTCCGACATCGATCTCACCGGGAACGGGATCGGCCAGGAGATCGCCGGCAATGCCGGCGACAATCGCATCGACGGCAAGGGCGGCAACGATGTGTTGAAGGGTTCCGGCGGTGCGGACGTCTTTGCCTTCTCGACCGCCTTGGGCGCGGACAATATCGATGTCATCGCCGACTTCAGCGTGGCGGCTGATACGATCGAGCTGGACGACGCGATCTTCGCGGCACTGACGACCGGCACGCTCGCAGCCGCGGCCTTCTGGTCGAACACCACCGGGCTGGCGCATGATACTAGCGACCGCATCATCCACGACACGGCCACCGGAAAGCTGTTCTATGATGCGGACGGGACCGGCGCCGGCGCCGGCGTGCACTTCGCCACACTGACTGTCGGCTTGGCGCTGACCAATGCCGATTTCGAGGTGATCTGATCGACGGGTCGCCGCGACCGGCCGCGGTGACCCTGGAGCACGGCCAGGCAGGTTGGCCAGGCTCTGGACAACAGACCCGCAAGGGCCGACAGCATGCATCGCCGCCCCGCCGCGGAAATCCCCTGGCCGGTCGGTCCTTCGCTGTCATGTCCGCCAGGTGTGGCGCCGTCACGACGTGTCGGGCGGCTCCAGCGCCCACTGGGCAAGCCCGTGCACGACGTCCAGGACCTCGTGCACCTCGTGAACGGGCTTTTTTCGCCGCCAGCCCGGCGGCCGGCCGGGTTTCAGCGGCGAGAAGCGGCCGAACCGGCGCAGACCGCCGGATTCCCGCTCGCGCGCGAGGGCGGCGTCGCGGCGTGCCCGCCAGCGGGCGAAGCGCCTTGCCTGGCCGGGCAGGTCGTCGAGCGCGGCGACCAATGCCCGCAGCCGCGCGTCCAGCCGTGACGCGTCGATGGGATCGTTGGGCGACCAGACGGGGATGCGGAACGGCTCGCTGTAGCCGGGACAGGAGATGCGCGGCACGCCCCTGGGCGCCCGCCGCGGGCGGCGGTTCCAGGGTTTTAGCGGATCGAGCAGCGGCAGGGAGGTGCTGCGGGCGCGGGCTTTCGGCCGCGCCGGCATGCGGACGGGGCCGGCTCCGGGGCGGAATTTTGGCTGCGGTTTCTGCCGGGGCGGCGGCAGGGTCACGACGAGGCCACGCGCGGCCACGACGATGAGGCGCCGCACCGCCGCTTCGGCCGGACGCAGCAGCCGGAGTATGGCGCGGTGGAGGCGGCGGGGAAGGGTGAGTTCCGGGTCAAGTGCCGGGGACAGTTTACTTTTTTCGGCCCGCGCGAGGCCTGAACCGCCGCCGCCTTTCTGCCGAAAGAAAGTAAACTGTCCCCTGAGTTCCCCGAGATCCAGCCCGGCCATGGCGACGAGCATGGCGAGGATGCGCTTCAGCGCCTCGCGATTCTTCTCGATTGCCGCATCCCAGTCCACCGCCGCCTCCTTTCCTGCACAGGCGGCGCAATTATCGCTCGGGTTGGGAAGGAGAGGGATAAATTTGAGGAAAACAATCCTGACAGATGCTGACCTCGCGAGCGGGCGCGGCGAGCGGAGCGTGTCGGGAAACCAGGTTCGGAGATGGCGTACCCTGAGCCGGCGCGCCGCCCCTCACCTGCCTGCCGGCATCCTCTCTCCGTGCAAAACGGCTATCAGATCACACATCTCCCATCGTTGGCGCATCATGTTGATATGCCGCTGCTTTTACGAGTGCCTTCTTGCTTACTTCATTCTGCTCCGCGGGCGTGTCGCTGCCGTTCCGGCATGGATCCTATGGTCTGCGCGACGGCCTTCGGCCTGCTCCGCCATAGGATGACGAAAGGCCGGATGGTTCGGCTACTCGCCAGCGGCCCGTGAGCCTTTGACAGCGGCGATTAGCCTGCAATATCAAAGGCTTCGTCATCCTAGGGCGGAGCCGGAGCGCAGCGGAGGCGCAGACCCTAGGATCCATGCCCTACCGGTTGTGAAGTGCTCCGGCGCGCCGACGGCATCCTACCAGATGGGCGGCGCCGACGGTCAAAGCACGCAGCCGTTGATGTTATGCGCCGGCCAGGATCGGTTCTGGATACCATCGATCGGGAAGGCATCGAGGTATCAGGCAGCGGTGAGAAGCCGCCGCGCCGCTGTCTCGGCCATCGCGTCGGGCAGGGCGAGGCCCCACTGCGCCCGGCAGTAGGCGCGGAAATCGAAGCAGGGCAGGCCGGGACAGACTTCGAATTCGAGGAGATGGACCGTGCCGTCCTCTTCGACGCGGAAATCCATGGAAAACACGTCCCGGACGCCGAGAGCCGCCATCAGCCTCCCGGCAATGGAGCGGATGCGGCGGTCGGCCCGCGGCTGGATGGCGGCGACCGGCACGAGTTCCGGCTCGCGATAGGTTTCCGCGGCTCTGGCCTTCGCGCCGGTGTCGCCATAAAGCGCCATGGAATCGGCCATGGTCTGGAAATCGCCACCGGCATCGACGAAGAACACGCCGAGCGCCTCGACCTTCGTAGCGGGATCGACGGCGAGGAAGCTGGCGCGGACGTTGCGGCCGGAAACATAGGGCTGCACCACCACGTCATCGCGATAGGCTTCGAAGATGCGGCGGCTGAGCGCCAGCGCCGCCCCGGCATCCAGGCAGCGCGAGTCCGGCCAGATGCCGATCTTGGCGCCGAGCCGGTTGGGCTTGACGAAATAGCCGCCGGCAGAGGCTGGCGGCGGCACCAGCCACTCGCCGTCGCGCGCCAGTCCGGCCGGCGGCACCGGCAGGCCAAGCGCGCCGAGAACCGCGCCGGATCGGAACTTGTCCTGGCAGAGCGCGAACAGCGAGTCGTCGGAGCCTATGGTGGCGAGGCCGGCAAGCCGGGCCAGCGCCGGCGCCGCGCCGCCGCGGAAATAGGCGATCCCGTCGGTAAGGGTCCACACCAGCGTTGTCGCCGGATCGGCGCTGGCTAGCGTGCCGGCGGCTTCGTCGAGTGGCACGGGCACGAAGCGCAGGCCGCGCCGCGCGCAGGCCTCCTCGATCCCGGCGAACTCCAACGTAAGGTCGGTGCTCTGCGCCAGGTAGGAGGAGATCTCCAGCGCGCGTTCCGCGGCAAAACCTTGGCTCGTCAGCCTTGTCCGGCAGGCGTCTTCCGGTTCATGCACCAGGACGAGTTGCGGCTTCGACATGTCTTCCCCCAGGGCCGATCCCTGCGCGGCGGGCGTCAGGCTGCCTTGAACACCGCGTCCCAGGCCTGCGCCGCCGCCTGCGCCCGCTGCCCCACTTCGGCCGCGCTCATGCCCGGCTTGAACAGGCTGGAGCCGAGGCCGAAGGTGCGCACGCCGACCTTGGCATAGGCCGCGAAATCGGCTTCCGAGACGCCGCCGACCACCCCGACGGTCGTATCGGACGGCAGCACGGCGCGGATCGCGGCGATGCCGCCGGGGCCGAGCACGCTCGCCGGGAAGAATTTCAGCGCCGACGCGCCGAGCTGCAAGGCGGCGAAGGCTTCCGTCGGCGTGAACACGCCGGGCATGGTGACCATGCCGTGCTTTCCCGCCTGCCGCATCACCGCGGCGTCGATGTTGGGGCTGACCAGCAGCCGCCCGCCGGCATCGTGCAGCCGGTCGACTTCGTCCGCCGAAAGTACCGTACCGGCGCCGATCAGCGCCTTGGCGGGCAGGGCCCTGGCCAGCGCCTCGATGGAGCGGAACGGGTCGGGCGAGTTGAGCGGCACCTCGATCGCCTCTATGCCGGCCTCGAACACCGCCGTGCCCACCGCGACCGCTTCCTCCGGCCGCAGGCCGCGCAGGATGGCGACGAGATTGCGCCGCAGCGCCGGGAAAGCCACCTTCATGCCGCGTCTCCCGTCATGCCCATGTGCCGGGCGGCCTCGGCAAGCCCGCCGCGCACCGCCTCGTCGGCCTCGACGATCGCGGCTGTAAAGCCGGCGAGCCGGAGCGCCTCGGCGTAGAGGTCGCGCATGGCGCCGGAGGCGATCAGCACGACCGGCCCGCCCGAGACCGCGAAGCGCGCCCTGGCGGCGACGATCTCGGCGCCGATCAAAAGGCCGGACAGCGCGGCCGCCGCGTCGGCGCCTTCCAACCCCTGCAGCAGGGTTGCGGCGCGGATGCGGAAAAGACTGGTCTCCAGCGGCGCGGGCGACGCGACGGCATTTTCGCACCACCGCGCGAAGAGCGGACTGGCTGCGTCCACCTTCGCCTCCGCGCCGACCGAATGGCGCAGGATCGACTGGGCCGACAGCACCGAGAAGAGCTCGCCGGTCATGAAGGTCTGGAAGCCGGCGACGGTTCCGTCGGCGAGCTCGACCCATTTCGAATGGGTTCCGGGCATGCAGGCAAGATGCCGTCCGGCGCCGAGCCGCGCCAGCGCGCCGGCAAGCTGCGTCTCCTCGCCGCGCATGACGTCCGGACGGTCCGCGTCGCGCTGCGCCAGGCCGGGCACGATGCGGATGTCGCGAGCGGTCGCGGGCACGCGCGCGGCCGCGCCGAAAATCTCGCCGAGCGAGGCGGGCACGGTGATGTAGGGTGCCTCGACCCAGCCCTGGCGCGATCCGGCCATGCCGCAGATGACCACCGGCAGGGACGCCGGCGCTCCCATTTCGGCCAGCTGCCGCTCGAGGATGGCCTCGAACCGGTCGGGCTGCGCTGCCAGCAGGCCCTCGTCGCTGCGCCGTTCGGCGATGACGCCGCCGGCCGCGTCGAGCAGCCAGACCCGCAGCCGGGTGGTCCCCCAGTCGGCGGCCGCGACCGCCGCCCGTTTGGCGTCCGTCACAGAAAGCCTCCGTCGACGATCATCGTCTGCGCCGTCAGCATGCGCGAGGCGCCGGAAGCGAGGAACAGGCAGGGGCCGACCATGTCCTCGGCCTTCATCACCTCGCGGATGCACTGGCGCGCCACATGCACGGCAAGGGCGTCGTCGCTCACCCAGAGCTCGCGCTGCCGCTCGGTGATGACCCAGCCCGGCGCCACCGCGTTGACGCGGATGCCCCACGGGCCGAGCTTGCCGGCAAGGCCCTTGGTCAGGCCGACGATGCCGGCCTTGGCGGCGGTGTAGGCCGGCATGTCCGGATGGTTGATCATGAAGGAGGTCGAGGTGAAGTTGATGATCGAGCCGCCGCCGGCCGCGCGCATGCCGGGCGCCACCGCCTGCGCGGTGAAGAAATGCGGGCGCAGGTTGATCGAGAGATTGTTCTCCCAATAGTCGACGGTGACGTCGGCCACCTCGTGCCGGTCGTCGAGCGCGGCATTGTTGATCAGCACCGTCGCCGCGCCATGCGCCGCCTCGGCTTGGCCGATCGCGGCGCGCAGCGCCTCGACGTCGCGCAGGTCGCAGCGGATGTAGAGCGGGGCGGAGCCGTGGGCCTTGCCCAGGCGGTCGCGCAGCGCCTCGCTCGGTCCCGCCGCTATGTCGAGGAAGGCGACCTTCGCGCCCTGCTCGACGAAACCTTCGGTGAGGGCCGCGCCAATGCCGGAGCCGCCGCCGGTGATCAGCACCGCCGCTCCGTCGAGGTCGCTGTATCGGGCCGGATGCGCCATGGCAAAAGTCTCTTCTCGTCAGGGATTTGGCGGGCCATCCTTTAGCCCGTCGGGGCGTCCGGCGCGACAGGAATCTTGCGCGGGTCCATGGCATTTCGCGGGGCTGCGGACAGCGCGCGCCGTCGCCGTTTCCGACGGGATGAGCTCAGACGGCGACCAGCGCCGGCCTGCCCCGGATCGTGTCACGCAGCAGCCCGAGCGTCGTCTCCGCGTCGGCTGGCCGGCCGAACAGATAACCCTGTCCGCCCTGGCAGCCGAACTCGCTGAGGCGGGCCGCCTGGCCCTCCTTCTCGATGCCCTCAGCGACGGCCTCCATGCCCAGCCCCTCGCACATGGCCAGGATGGCGCGGATGATGTGCTCCGACGGCCTGTCGTCGAGGATGGACGACACGAAGCTGCGGTCGATCTTGAGCTTGTCGAAATGGAACTCGCGCAGCCGGCCCAGCGACGACAGGCCGGTGCCGAAATCGTCGAGCGACACGCGGATGCCGCAGCGGCGCAGGTCCTCGACGATCTTGCCGGCCGATACCGGGTCGTTCATCAGGCCGGTCTCGGTGATCTCGATCTCCAGACGGCGCGGATCGAAGCCGGTGCGGTCGAGGATAGTGAGGATGTGCAGCCCGGTGTTCTGGTCGACCAGTTGCGACGGCGACAGGTTGAAGGACAGGAACAGGTCGCGCGGCCAGTTGCGCGCGGCTTCCGTCGCCTTGCGCAGCACCAGCTGCGACAGCGGCCCGATGATGCCGCGCTCCTCGGCTATGGGGATGAAGATCGCCGGCGACACCGGCCCGAGATCCCGGTCGGTCCAGCGCGCCAGCGTCTCGAAGCCGCGCACCCGCCGCGTCTCCAGGTCGATGATGGGCTGGAAATGCGGCTCGACCTCGCCCGCCGCCACGGCGCGGCGCAGCGCCTGCTCGATGCGGGTCACCCGCTTGGCCGCCTCCTCCATCTCGCGCGTATAGACCACCACCTTGCCGCGGCCGGAGCGCTTGGCGTGGTAGAGCGCGGTCTCGGCCTTGTCGACCAGCACCTCCGTCGTCTCGTCGCCGGAATAGAACAGCGAGCAGCCGACCGAGGCGGACAGCCGCGCCATGCGGTCGCCGACGTCGTAGGGGGCCGAGATGATCTCGATCAGCATCTTGGCGCGCTCCGAGGCGGCCTCCTCGGAAAACACCATCGGAAAGAGGAAGGCGAACTCGTCGGAGCCGACGCGCGCCACGGTCGAGCCGGCGTCCATCGCCGCGCGCAGCCGCATGGCCACCTGCACGAGGATGTCGTCGCCGGCCCTTCGCCCGAACAGGTCGTTGATCGGCTTGAAGCCGTCGAGATCGAGGATACCCACGGTGAACGGCGCCGGATCGTCGGCGCGGTCGCTGATCAGCCGGTCGATCTTGTCGGAGAAACGCCGATGGTTGCCCAGCCCGGTCAAGGGATCCGTGAAAGCGAGGTCGGCGCTTTCGCTGCGGTCCGGGCCGGGGGCGAAGGACGGCTGCATCAAACTTCCTGTATTCCATGCGACGCGCCGGCGGATAATGGCGGCAAAGTATTGAGGAAACGTATCGGCGGCGCGCTGTTGGCCGGTGGGATTGGCAGCGCGGCGCCAAGCCTATACATCGGCATCGGTTGCGCCCGGAGTTTTGCGACATGCCCCTGAACATCGCCATCCAGATGGATCATGTGTCGACGGTCAACATCGCCGGCGACACCACCTTCGCCCTTTCGCTGGAGGCCGAGCGGCGCGGCCATGCGCTCTACCACTATACGCCCGACCGGCTGACGCTGGACGGCGGAAAAGTGTTCGCCCGGGTTGAGGAAATGTCTGTGCGCGACGAGAAGGGCAGCCATTTTACGCTCGGCGAACCGGTCCGCACCGACCTGTCGGAGATGGACGTGGTGCTCTTGCGCCAGGATCCGCCCTTCGACATGAACTACATCACCACCACCCATATGCTCGAGCGCATCCACCCGGGGACGCTGGTGGTGAACGACCCTGCATGGGTGAGAAACAGCCCGGAAAAGATCTTCGTCACTGAGTTTCCCGACCTGATGCCGGAGACGCTGATCACCAGGGACCCGCAGGAGGTCGCCGCCTTCCGCAAGGAGCATGGCGACATCATCGTCAAGCCGCTCTACGGCAATGGCGGCGCCGGCATCTTCCACCTCGCCGAGGCCGACCGCAATCTCGCCTCGCTGCTGGAGATGTTCTCGCAGATGTTCCGCGAGCCCTTCATCGTGCAGCGCTATCTCAAGGACGTGCGCAAGGGCGACAAGCGTATCATCCTGATCGACGGCGAGGCGGTGGGCGCCATCAACCGCGTGCCGGCCGAGCACGACAGCCGCTCCAACATGCATGTCGGCGGCCGCGCCGAGAAGACCGAGCTGACGGCGCGCGAGCGCGAGATCTGCGCGCGCATCGGCCCGTCGCTCAGGCAGCGCGGCTTCATCCTGGTCGGCATCGACGTCATCGGCGACTACATGACCGAGATCAACGTCACCTCGCCGACCGGCGTGCGCGAGGTGAAGCGTTTTGGCGGCGCCGACATCGCCGCGCTGTTCTGGGACGCGGTGGAGGCGAAGCGGGGGTGAGGGGCTGCCGTGGAGCGCCGTCCAGCACGTCTTCACCGTTGCTACCCGGACATCGAGCCATCATTTTGTTCTCTTAATGTTCTTGCGGAGTGCGGCGTTCTGTGCTTCACTCCAGGCTGCGCGGGGAAGGGGAAAACCCCGCTGCTGGAGAGGGCGGGCATGGTTTCGCGCGTGCGTACCGTGGCATTCCAGGGCGTCGAGGCGGTTCCCGTCGACGTGCAGGTGATGGTCGCGCCGGGCAAGGCCGGCATGCACATCGTCGGCCTGCCCGACAAGGCGGTGGCGGAAAGCCGCGAGCGGGTGCAGGCGGCGCTGCACGCGTCCGGCCTGTCGATGCCGGCCAGGAAAGTGACCGTCAACCTGGCACCGGCCGACCTTCCGAAGGAAGGCAGCCACTACGACCTGCCGATCGCGCTCGGGCTGATGGCGGCGCTCGGCGCCGTTCCGGGCGATGCGCTCGCGGGTTATGTGGTGCTCGGCGAGCTGTCGCTCGACGGCACCATCGCGCCGGTCGCCGGCGCGCTGCCGGCGGCGATCGGCGCCAATGCCGAGGGCAAGGGTCTGATCTGCCCCTCCGCCTGCGGCCCGGAGGCGGCGTGGGCGGGTGCCGACATGGACATCCTGGCGCCGCGCAGCCTGGTCGCCATCGCCAACCATTTCCGCGGCACCCAGGTGCTGACCCGGCCCGAGGCCAAGGTGCATGTGCCGGCCGACAATCTTCCCGACCTCGCCGACATCAAGGGACAGGAGACGGCGCGCCGGGCGCTCGAAGTGGCGGCGGCCGGCGGCCACAATCTTCTGATGGTCGGCCCCCCGGGCTCCGGGAAATCGATGCTGGCGCAGCGCCTGCCTTCGATCCTGCCGCCATTGTCGCCGAAGGAACTGCTCGAAGTGTCGATGGTCGCCTCCATCGCCGGCGAACTCGCCGGCGGAAAGCTGACCGGCCGGCGGCCGTTCCGGGCGCCGCATCACTCGGCGTCGATGGCGGCGATGGTCGGCGGCGGCCTGCGCGTGCGGCCGGGCGAGGTGTCGCTCGCCCATCACGGCGTGCTCTTCCTCGACGAGCTGCCGGAATTCTCGCCGGTGGCGCTGGATTCGCTGCGCCAGCCGATCGAGACCGGCGAATGCGTGATCGCCCGCGCCAACACTCGCGTCACCTACCCGGCGCGGCTGCAGCTCGTCGCGGCGATGAACCCGTGCCGCTGCGGCATGGCGGGCGAGCCGGGCTATCGCTGCGCGCGCGGCGAGCGCTGCCGCAGCGAATACCAGGGCCGGATATCCGGACCGCTGATGGACCGCATCGATCTGCGGGTCGAGGTGCCGGCCGTCAGCGCCGCCGACCTGATCCGCCCGGCGAAGTCCGAGCCCAGCGCCGCGGTTGCGCAGCGCGTCGCGGCGGCGCGGGCGATCCAGCGGCGGCGCTTCGAGGAGATCGGCGCCGCGGTCGCCACCAATGCCCACTGCCCGACGGCGCTGGTCGAGGAGATCGCCAGGCTGGACGCCGCCGGCGAGGCGCTGCTGCGCGACGCCAGCGAAAAGCTCGGCTTTTCGGCGCGCGCCTATCATCGCGTGCTCAAGGTGGCGCGCACGCTTGCCGATCTCGACCAGAGCGAGGACGTCCGCCGCATTCACCTTGCCGAGGCGATCTCCTACCGCATTGTCGGGGAAAGGCTGGCGCAGGCGGCATAGACGTGGGGCGAGGAGAAAGGTGGGCGGATCGACCGGCCGCCGGGTGGTTGCGGCGGCTGACGGGTGGAGCCGGACCGGTCGGGCGCCGGGATGTGGCGGCGCTGCCGCCGGTCCGACTGTTGGTCGTGCGACCCGGTCAGTGCGGCCACAGCAGATAGGCGGCGGCACCGAGCATGGCGAGCTGGGTGCCGACGCCGCCGGCGATCCGCAGCGGCGAGGTGACGCGTTTGGCGTCGAGGCCGACGAGGTGCAGGGCGCGCGATGCGATGAGCACGATGCCGATGGCGTGCAGCCAGATCGGGCCGAGGCCGCGTGCTTCGCAGAACGCCATCAGCAGAAGGGCGAGCGGAGCGTTCTCGACGAGATTGCCGTGGCGGCGCATCCACAGCGCCAGGTCGGCATCGCCGCCGTCGAGGATCGAGATGCCGGAACGCCCTCGCTTGGCGCTGACGACATTGGCGAGAACGATCACCATGACGGTGAGGATGGAGGCATAGAGGGCGGTTATCTGAAAGGACATCTGGAAGTCTCCGTATCGCGGATGGGGTTGCGATCCGTTGACGAACGGCGTGTTGCGGAATCGACAAGGTTTCCGTCTGGAAGTTGGAGGTTTTGAAAAAAGATCAGATTCTCCCGGACGATCCGGATTCCGGCGACAGGATCGGACGAGCCGGCCGGCTGTGTTTTGGCTGGTCCTGGCGGGCAATGGTCGAGGGGCCGGCTGCACGGCAGATCGTGTGGGTGCGTCGGAGGCGGCGCCGGGCAGTTCAGCCTCGCGTTCGGCGGGACGGCCATGGTGCGGCAGGGGCGGCGGGCCGAGACTCGTCGCAGCCGTGCCTGGCGCATCTGCGCCGGTAGTCCGTTGGTTTCCTCAGCCCATCCGTGGTCGGACAGGCCCGTTGACGGAGACTGGAGCGCGTGCCGAGGGAAGCAGGGAGGAGTGAGCCGGGCACCGCGCGACTGCCCGCCCGGCGCCGGCGGAGAACGCCGGGGAGGCCGGGATGAAGCGGTTCTTCACGGCGGCCGCCTGGGATGATTGCCAGCGAGGTGGAATGGCCGCCTGGGGAGGGAGGATGCGGCTGCCGCCACGGACGGGGCAAAAATTCTCCTGTCGCATGTCGATTCCGTCGGGTGCCGTTCGTTTTCGGTTGCACGCCTTGCTTTCCAAGGCATCATCGCCCGGAACGGGCCGCAGAAGGGAGCTTCACCGTGAAATACATCGCGCTCATCTATTCCGCCGAGGCGTCCGAGCCTCCCTATGGGACACCGGAGTTCGGCACTTATCTCGCCGAATATCAGGCGGCCAACGAGACCTATGCCCGCGACGGCGTCCTGGTTGTCGGCGAGGCGCTGAACGGCGTCTCCACGGCGACGACGATCCGGGTGCGCGACGGCAAGGTCGAGACCATGGACGGGCCCTTCGCCGAGACCAAGGAACAGCTCGGCGGCTTCTACCTGCTCGACTGCGACAATCTCGACGAGGCCATCCGCTATGCGGCGATGATCCCGACGGCGCGGCATGGCGCCATCGAGATCCGGCCGGTCATGAGCTTCGGCTGAACTGATGACGAATGCCGCCGCCCCGCAGCCCGTGCGCGCCGCGATCGAGCAGATCGTGCGCGACGACTGGGGGCGGCTGCTGTCGTCGCTGATCCGCAACCTGCGCGATTTCCAGCTCGCCGAGGATTGCCTGCAGGATGCGCTGGAATCGGCGCTCGTCCATTGGCAGCGCAACGGCCCGCCCGCCTCGCCCGGCGGCTGGCTGATCCAGACGGCGCGGCGAAAGGCGATCGACCGCATCCGCCGCGACGTGAACTTCAGGGCCAAGCAGGAGCAATATGCCGTGCTGCTGGCGCTCGACGCCGACAGCGTCGAGGCCGCCGAGCCCGAGGCGATTCCGGACGAGCGGCTGCGGCTGATCTTCACCTGCTGCCATCCGGCGCTCGACCGCAAGAGCCGGCTGGCGCTGACCTTGCGTACGCTGGGCGGCCTGACCACCGCCGAGATCGCCCGCTGCTTCCTCGACGGCAAGGAGGCGATGGCGCAGCGCCTGGTGCGTGCGCAGGACAAGATCAGGCGCGCCGGCATCCCCTACGAGGTACCGGGCGACGACGCCTGGCCGGCGAGGCTGCAGTCGGTGCTGGGCGTGCTCTATCTCATCTTCAACGAGGGTTATGCGGCCAGCGCCGGCGAGCGCCGCATCCGCGTGGACCTGTGCGAGGAGGCGATCCGGCTGGCGCGGGTGATGCTGGCGCTGCGACCGGAGGAGCCGGAGATCGAAGGACTGCTGGCGCTGATGCTGCTCAATCATGCCCGCCGCGCCGCGCGCCACGCCGGCGGGCTGGTGCCGCTCGAGCGGCAGGACAGGGCGCTGTGGGACGGCAACGCCATCCGCGAGGGGCTTGCCCTGGTGGAGGCGGCGCTGAAACGCGGCCGGCCCGGCCCCTACCAGCTGCAGGCGGCGATCAGCGCCATCCACGCCGAGGCACCCGACCACGCGCGCACCGGCTGGCCGGAGATCGTGCTGATCTATGACGAGCTCTACCGCCTGGCGCCGAACCCCGTGGTGCGGCTGAACCAGTCGGTGGCGCTCTCCTATGCCGAGGGGCCGCAGGCGGCGCTGGCCATGCTCGAGCCGCTGCGGCCGGCGCTGTCCGGCTATCAGCCTTTCCACGCCGCCCGCGCCGATTTCCTCCGCCGGCTGCAATGCACCGAGGCGGCCGAAGCCTATGAGGAGGCGATCCGCCTGTCGCAGCACGCCTGCGAGCGACAGTTCCTGGAAATGCGCATGCGCGAGTTGCGGTAGTCGGAACCCGGAGTGCGGTCGACGGATCGCGTACTGGGCTGCGAGTTTTGACCGACGAAGCGTCCCTCACCGGCTCGCTACGCCACTTGAGAGGAACGCTGTGATACCGACCGTTCCCAGCCCAGGTTCCTCGCCCTCATGAGCCGCTATCGGATTCACACATCTGGAAACTGGCTTTGCCGGCATCGTTGAAGATTTTCTTCATCTCGGAGTTGGGAACGGCGCGGCCAAGTGCGAGATGTGTGAATGCGATAGCTCATGAACCGGGAGGGTGGCCGGACTGGTGGGATTGATTGGCAATGCCCGAAATCCGGGTTCACGACCGGTGCCTACCCCGCGTGGCGCAGGCTGACGCCGGTGGCGCGGTCGAACAGCGCGACCTTTTCCGGGTTCCAGTCGAAGCGCACGGTCTGCTCCATGGCGAGATCGACGCGGGCCGGCGCGGTCGCGTGCAGCATCCAGTCGCCGACCCGCAGCGTCACGATCTTCTCCACGCCATGGTTCTCGACGTCGTGCACGATCGCCTCCACCGGCGCGCCGGCTTCGATCACCACGTCCTCCGGCCTGATGCCGAAGACGAGAGGCCGCCCGTCCGCTCCCCGGGCAGGCGCGGCGCTCCCGCAGGGCAACTCGAAGCTCTTCGGTGCGATCACCGCCCGGCCGGAGGCCAGCGTGCCGTCCAGCAGGTTCATCGGCGGCGAGCCGACGGCGCGCGCCACGAAGGTGTTGAGCGGGTTGGAGTAGATTTCCTTCGGCGTTCCGGTCTGCACCAGCCGGCCCTTGTCGAGCACGCCGATCTTGTCGCCCATCGACATCGCCTCGATCTGGTCGTGGGTGACGAACAGGAAGGTGGCGCCGAGATGCATCTGCAGGTTCTTGAGCTCGGTGCGCAGTGCCTCGCGCAGCTTGGCGTCGAGCGCCGACAGCGGCTCGTCCATCAGGAAGACGCGCGGCTTCCTGACGATCGCCCGGCCGATCGAGACGCGCTGCATCTCGCCGCCTGAGAGCCGGTCGGTCTTGCGGTCGAGCAGGTGCTCGATGCGGAGCGTCTTGGCGACCCGCGTGACTCGTTCCGCGATCTCGGCCGGCTCGACGCGGCGGATTTTCGACTTCAGCGGGAATTCGAGATTTTCGCGCACCGTGTAGCGCGGGTAGAGCGAATACTGCTGCAGCACCAGGGCGACGTCGCGTTCGGCCGCGCCCCAGTCGCCGACGTCAGTGCCGTCGATGAAGATCTTGCCCTCGGTCGGCTTCTCCAGCCCGGCGATGAGGCGCAGCGTCGTCGTCTTGCCGGCGCCGGTCTCGCCGAGCAGGACGAAGAACTCGCCGTCCTGGATTTCGAGGTCGAGCCCCTTCAGCGCGGTGTGGCCGCCGAACTTCTTGGTGATGGTCTTGAGCTGGATATGGGCCATGGGTTAGCCGGCCTTTGCAAAGGAAAGTCTGGACGGGAAAGGCGTTCTTTCGCACTCCCCTCTGTCCTGTCGGACATCTCCCCCGCAAGGGGGGAGATTGGCCGGCCGCTTTTGTTTCGCCAATCTCCGACGTTGGAGGAAGAGTACCTTCAGCGAAGCTGCCGATCTCCCCCCTTGCGGGGGAGATGTCCGGCAGGACAGAGGGGGGTGCGACGAGGCACTGAACATCGTGATCAAGCCACCCATCACAACCGCACCCCCAGGCTCTGCCCGCTCGCGTCGAAGAAATGCGCGTGGCTGGGGTCGAGGCGGGCGAACACCCGGTCGCCGGCCTTGTCGACATAGCCGGCCTTAGTGCGGGCGCGCAGCATCTCGCCGCCGATCCTGAGGTCGACGATGTCGTGCGAGCCGAGCGGCTCGATGATATGCGCCTCGACCGGCAGGAAGCCGTCCGCCGCCTCGTGCCGCACCAGCACGCCTTCCGGCCGGATGCCGAGCTTGAGATCGCCAACCGCCGCCTTGCCGTTGAGCTTTCCGAGCAGCTCGCGCGGGAAGGCAAAACCCTCGGGGGCTCCGTCGACCGTCACGCGGGCCTCGCCGCCGGCCTCCGAGACCGAAGCCTTGGCGACATTCATCACCGGACTGCCGACGAACTGCGCGACGAACAGGTTGGAGGGGTATTTGTAGACATCCTCGGGGCTGCCGACCTGCTGCAGCACGCCCTCATGCATGATGACGATGCGGTCGGCCAGGCTCATCGCCTCGATCTGGTCGTGGGTGACGTAGATGGTGGTCGAGCCCTGCTTGACGTGCAGCCGCTTGATCTCGCCGCGCATGTCCTCGCGCAGCTTGGCGTCGAGCGCGCCGATCGGCTCGTCCATCAGCATGGCCTTGGGCCGGCGCACCAGCGCCCGGCCGATCGCCACGCGCTGCATGTCGCCGCCCGACAGCGCCGACGGCTTCCTGCCGAGCAGGTCGGTGATGCGCAGCACCTGCGCGATCTCGCGCACCGCCTTGTCGACCTCCGTGCGGCTCATGCGGGTGGCGCGCAGCGGGAAGGCGATGTTCTCGTAGACCGTCATGTGCGGGTAGAGCGAGAAGGACTGGAACACCATGGCGATGTCGCGGTCCGAGCATTTGAGATGCTGCACCGGCTGGCCGTCGATGAGGATGTCGCCCTCGTCGATCGTCTCCAGCCCGGCGATGCCGCGCAGCGTCGTGGTCTTGCCGCAGCCGGACTGGCCGAGCAGCACGATGAACTCGTTGTCCTCGATCTTCAGGTTGAGGTCCTTGATGACCTGTACCGTGCCGAAGAACTTCTGCACGCCGCGGAGTTCGATCTGGGTCATGGATGTCCCTCCCCCTTCGGCGCGTCCTCGTCCTCGCTGACCACCTTCGCCCCGAACCAGTTGGTGAACAGGAAGGTGACTAGCCCGACCAGGATGATGGTGAGCCCGTAGCGGTGCAGGAACAGGTTCCAGGGCTGGCACAGCGCCACGATGCCGAGCACCATGACGATCTCGGCGATACGCTGCAGTCTGTCGGAGCGTATCATTTGCGGATCGCCCCGAACGACATGCCGCGCAGCAGATGGTTGCGGAGCAGGAAGGTGAAGATGGCGACGGGCAGCAGGAACAGCACCGTGCCAGCGGCGATCACCGTCCAGTCGGGCAGGCCGGAACCGACCTGGCTGGGGATGAAGGGCGGCGCCGTCTGGGCGCGGCGGTTGGTCATGATCAGCGCGAAGGCGTACTCGTTCCACGCGGTGATGAAGCAGAACACGGCCGTCGCGGCGATGCCGGTGGCGGCCTCCGGCAGCACCACCTTGAAGAAGGCCTGCATGCGCGTGTAGCCGTCGACGAGGGCCGCCTCCTCGTATTCCTTCGGGATCTCGTCGATGAAGCCTTTCATCAGCCACACCGAGAAGGACAGGTTGAAGGCGGTGTAGAGGATGATCAGGCCCCAATGCGTGTCGTTGAGGCCGACCATCCGGTACATCAGGAACATCGGGATCGCCACCACCACGGGCGGCAGCATGCGCGTCGACAGGATGAAGAACAGAAGGTCCGCCTCGCCCTTCATCTTGAAGCGGGAGAAGCCGTAGGCGGTGAAGGTGCCCATGCCGACGGCAAGCACGGTGGATGTGATCGCCACGATCAGCGAGTTCATGAAGCGGTCGGGATAGGCCGACCATTGCACGTTGCCCCTGCCGTCGCGCACCACCTTCTCGCCGCCGTCGAAGACGATGCGCTCCCACCATGGCGCCGCCTCGTATTCCTCCGGCGTCGGCTGCGTCCTGAGCTGCGAGCGCTTGGTGAACAGTTTCACCCAGGGCGACACCTCCGGCTGGAACAGGACGGTCGGCGGGATGGTGGTGGCGAGATTGCGCGGCTTGAAGGCGGTCGAGGCGATCCAGTAGATCGGCGCCAGGAAGACCAGCGTGATCACGATGACGGCGGCGATGGCGACGCGGTTGAGCGCGACTTCGCCGGATGTGCGGACGGCGGCCATCTCAGCGCTCCTTCACCTTGTTCAGGTATTTCACATAGATGTTGGTGATCGCCAGGATCATGATCAGCACGATGTAGGCGAGCGCGCAGGAGCGGCCGGTCTGCCATTCCTGGAAGGCCATCTTGTAGAGCCGGATCGAGATCAGCTCGGTGGTCGGCTGGCTGGTCAGGATGTAGGCGAGGTCGAAGGTCTTGAACGCCTCCATGGTGCGGAAGATGATGGCGATCATCAGGATCGGCGCCACCAGCGGCAGGGTGATGCGGAAGAAGGTGTAGAGCGGCCCGGCCCGGTCGATCGCCGCCGCCTCGTAGAGATGCTTCGGCACGGCCGACAGGCCGGCGAGCGACAGCAGCATGACGAAGGGCGACCACATCCAGATGTCGGTCAGCGCCACGGCGTAGAGCGCCATGTTGGGGTTGGACAGCCACTCGAAGGTGCCTAAGCCCAGCGCGTAGTTGATGATGCCGAAGGACGGATCGTAGAGCAGCTTCCAGAACAGGCCGACCACCGCCATGGACAGCATCATCGGCAGCAGCAGCAGCGTGGTCAGCAGCCCCTTCAGCGGGATGTCGCGATTGAGCAGCATCGCCATGCCGAAGCCGACGATCACCTGCCCCACCACCGAGACGATCACGTATTTCGCGGTGATGGCGAAGTTCGACCAGATGAAGGGGTCGTTGAGCAGCTCGCGATAGTTCTGCAGCCCGACGAAGTTGGCCGGCGCGTTAGTCGAGGCGCGGAAGTCGGTGAAGGAATAGCCGAGCGAGTAGATCAGCGGGAAGATGTTGAAGACGATCAGGAACAGGATCGTCGGGATGACGAACAGGTTGCGGATGGTGAGATCGCTCCAGCCGCGGGCGGCGGCGCGCGATTGCGGATCGAGCCGGGTCATGACGGCGGTAGCCAAATCCGGATTCCTTCCATGGAAACCCTGAAAAGAAAAGGAGGGGACGGGGACCGTCCCCTCCAGATGTGCCCCAGTGCCGGGCTTACTGTACCCGGTTGTACTTCTTGAACGTCGCGTTCCAGTCGCCGGCCAGCGAGTCGAGCACTTCCTTGGCCGTGCCCTGGTCGCCGGTGATGTAGGGATAGACGCGCTGGTTCATCTGGATCAGCAGCTCGGCATATTCCGGCGTCGCCCAGAAGTCCTTCACCTTGAACATGGTCTCGTAGAAGGCCTTGTTGTAGGGCGTGGCGTTCTGGAACTCGGCGCTCTCCAGCACCGCCTTGTTGCAGGTATAGCCGCCAAGCTCGGCCCACTTCTTCTGCGTGTCGTCCTTGATGAACCATTCCAGGAACTTCATCGCCTCTTCCTGGTTCTCCGAATAGGAGACCACCGAGATGCCCTGACCGCCGAGCGCGGCGAACTGCTCGCCGCCGGGGCCGGCCGGATTGGCGAAGAAGCCGGTGCCCTTGGCGTTGGGATTGGACGACTCGTTGACCAGCGCCGGGAAGAAGGCGAAGTAGTTCATGCTCATCGCTGCCAGGTTCTCGGTGATCGCCTGGTTGTCTTCGATGAAGAAGCTCTTGGCCCAGCCGGGCGGCGTGAACTTGTAGAGCTCCTTGTAGGCCTCGAGCGCCGCGACGTTCTTGTCCGAGTTGATGATGCCGTCCACCTTGTAGGTGGCGTAGTCGCCGAGTTCGCCGCCGAAGGAGAAGATGGCGTTCTCGACGCCCATCACCAGCGCATCGTAGGAATTGTCGGTGTAGATGGCGACGCCGTAGCGCTTCTCGTCGGGGCGGTGGAAAAACTCGGCGATATCGCGCAGCTGCTTCCAGTCCTTCGGCGGTGCGAGGTCGTAGCCGTATTTGGCCTTGAACGCCTCCATCTCCTTGGGATCCTCGAACCAGTCCTTGCGGTAGGACCAGCCGACCGCGTCGCCCTCCGCCGGGATCGACCAGTATTTCCCGGAACTGGCCGGGTATTCGGCGTAATACTTGACCGTGGCCGGCGCCATGGTCTCGGCGAGCTTGTGCTTGTTGAAGAACTCGGTCAGGTCGACATAGTGGCCGGCCTCCGAAGCTGCTCCGATCCATTGCGAGTCGCCGACCACCATGTCGTAGGCGCTGCCCTTGGCGTTGAATTCGGTGAAGGCCTTGGTCTGGAAGTCGGACCACGGCGTGGTCTCGACGGTCACCTTCACGCCGGTCTCGGCCTCATAGAGGTTGGCGAGCTCCTGCAGGTAGTTCGCCGGATCCCACTCCGCCCAGAAGATGGTGAGTTCCTGCGCGAACGCCGAGGTTCCGCAGGCAAGCGAGAATCCGATGCCGGCCAGCAGACCGGTCAGTGTCTTGCGCATTCCAAATTCCTCCCTTGTGCAACTGCATTCTCGAGTTGTCCGAGCGCGATGCCCGGCCCCGTCTGCCTTCGCTGCCGCATCGCCGCCCGACCCTCCCCGGCCGGTTCTAGACGTGCCTCGGCCTCCCCAGCCGATTGTTCCTCCCTTTACAATCTGGTATTACCAATATGCGTTCGTCGTCAAGGGCTTTGTTGCCGGCCAGTTCCCGCCCGCAAAAGCGGCTCCGCTCACATAACGCGCGATTTTTAACCGATTTTCTTTCTCTGCCGGCGGGTGTGGATCAGCGGGTCGAGCACTCCCTTGAAAAGTCACGTTCACTTTACCCATTATCTGGTCCAACCAGATTGGCGAGAAGTTTCACGCTTCGGCCGCGGCGGATGCCTGTACCAAGGTCGCCGCCGCCCATCTTGCCACGGCCAAGGTCTCTTCGCCATCGAGACCCCAGATGTCCTTCAGCACGATCAGCACCTCCACGCCGAACACTAGCGACAACGCCTGCGCGAGCCGGTCGAACTGCGCGGCGGGCAGCCGGTCCCGGAGCGGTGCGATCGCCTCCTTCAGCAAGTCCACCCGATGGCCCCGGGTGAGGCGCGGCTCTTCTCCCAGCGTGCCCGCCTGCCGGCGCGCCCACTGGTCGAGCGACAGCTTCAGTGCGGCCTTGAAGGTCGCCTCGTAGGCCTCGATGCGCGGCAGCGACGTCGCGATCAACTGGTCGACGCGCTCGCCGGTGTCCTTTGCCGCCGATTTCCAGGTCAGGATCGGCCCCAGCCCTTCATGCACCACCGCCTGCACCAGGGCTGCCTGGCTGGGGAAGTAGCGATAGGCGGTGGCCCGCGAAACGCCGGCCGCTTCCGCCGCCTCGGTCACCGACGGCGTCACGCCCGATTGCATCAGCCGGCTCGCCGTGTCCAGCAGCAGGCGGCGGGTGCGGGCGCGGGGGCCACGCTCCGCCGTCGCCATCGATTGACGTGAGACATCCATATCAATACGATACGCCCGTCTCAAAAAATTGCAACGGCCAGGCGAGGGCAGGATGCCGCTGATTCCGCGAAAGAAGATCGTCGACAAATTCAGGAAGATGATCGCCGGCGGCGTGCCGATCGTCGGCGGCGGCGCCGGTACGGGCCTGTCGGCGAAATCCGAGGAGGCCGGCGGCATCGACCTGATCATCATCTACAATTCCGGCCGCTATCGCATGGCCGGGCGCGGCTCGGCAGCCGGCCTGCTCGCCTACGGCAACGCCAACGAGATCGTGAAGGAGATGGCGGTCGAGGTGCTGCCGGTGGTGAAGCACACGCCGGTGCTGGCCGGCGTCAACGGCACCGATCCTTTCGTCATCATGCCGCGCTTCCTCGCCGAGCTGAAGGACATGGGTTTCTCCGGCGTGCAGAATTTTCCGACCATCGGCCTGTTCGACGGCACCATGCGCCAGAGCTTCGAGGAAACCGGCATGGGTTTCGGCCTGGAGGTCGACATGATCGCGGAGGCTCACAAGCTCGATCTGCTGACCACGCCCTACGTCTTCAACACCGACGAGGCCAAGGCCATGACCAGGGCCGGCGCCGACATCGTCGTCGCCCATATGGGCGTCACCACCGGCGGCACGATCGGCGCCACGTCAGCGAAATCATTGGACGACTGCGTGGCAGAAATCGACGCCATCGCGGAAGCGGCGCGCTCGGTGCGCAAGGACGTGATCCTGCTCTGCCACGGGGGCCCGATCTCCATGCCGGAGGACGCCCGCTACGTGCTCGAGCGGGTCGACGGGCTGCACGGCTTCTACGGCGCCTCGTCGATGGAACGGCTGCCGGCGGAGGCGGCGATCGCGAAGCAGACGGCGGACTTCAAGGCGCTCCCGGTTCGCGGCAAAGCGGCGAAGCCGGCGAAGAAAAAGAAGGGATGAGGCCATGACCGACACATCGAAAGTCTTCGTTTATCCGCAGGACGTAAGTGCGTTCGGCTTCGACTGGGGCAGGCTGGCGCTGACGGTGGCGCCGGAGGTCAACGGCGCCAAGCGGTTTTCCGGCGGGGTGGTCGACCTGCCGTCCGGCCAGGGCCATGCCCGCCACAACCATCCGGGCGCCGAGGAGATCATCTTCGTCATCTCCGGCAATGGCGAGCAGATGGTCGAGGACGAGGCCGGCAAGCCGGTGGTCGCGAAGGTGGGACCGGGCTGCACCGTCTTCGTTCCCGAAAGCCGCTACCACTCGACGCTCAATACGGGCGACGGACCGATGCAGCTCTTCGTCGTCTATTCGCCGGCCGGACCGGAGCTGGCGCTGCGCGACCTGCCGGATTTCCGCCTGCTCCCACCGGGAACCTAACAGTCGGGGGCGTCACTCGTCCTTGAGGAAGGTCGACCAGTCGATCTTCAGGTTGCCGTCGTCTTCGGGAATGAAGCTGTTGGCGGGGATCGCCATGCGCTGCCGCTTGGCGCGGTCCTGCGCGCCGGCCAGACTTCCCAGCACCGAGATGTTGCCCATCGAAAACAGCTGGCAATAGGCGGTGGCGAGCGCGCCGCAATCGCGCAGCGCCACGAGATCATCGGCTCCGGCCGCGTTGAGGGCCGCCTCGTTGATCCGCTTGAGGCCGCCGATCCGCCGGTCGCCCGTCTCCTCCTTGGCGACCACCGGCCATGGCTCCAGCAGGCCGCGCGTCGCGAGGGCGGCAACGGCGTTGCGCACGACGTCGAGGCTCCGGCGTGCCCGGGTCAGCGAATCGGCGATGGCCTGGGTCTCGCGCGTCGGCGTGCCGTCGGAGGCGAAGAACGGAAAGCCGTGCTCGCCGACCGCGGTGTCGCGGATCAGCCCGCTCGCCTCGTTGACGCAGAGCGCGAACTTGCCGTCGGCCTGGCGGCCGAGGCTGAAGGGAAAATTCTGCAGCGCGGCCGGAACATGCGAGGCGAGCCAGCGTCCGTCCGGCGCGACGAAGAGGTTGCGGTCGCGATGCAGACTGAACAGGGCGACCAGCGTCGCGCCGTCTTCCATGTCGACGAAGGCCAGGGGAAAGGCGCGGCCGGCATGCGCGATCTCCGGCGCACCCACCGGCGCAAGATTGATCGACGCGGCGAAGCCGTAGCCGGTCGGACGCTGCCATTTCTTGTGGAGGTGGCGCTCCCGGGTGATGACGTGCAGCGTCTCTGGCATGTCCGCTCCGCTTTCTTTGTGCCGTCCATGATGCCGATCCCGCGGACCCGGCGCAACCGGCTTGCCTTGGGACGAAGAGACGTGGCGGTTCGAGCAAAACGACATCGGTAACTTGCCCCGCGGCGCGGTCGCCTGCGGTGAATATTTGGTCGTCATAGTGGTTCCCAAGCTTGACTTCGGTGTTCCTCTCTTTTCATAAGGCAGGAGAGGCGGGAACAATATCGGGCGGCATGCGAATACTTGCGGGGGCAGTTGCGGCGGGTCTGATGCTCGGATGCGCCGCCGTGGCGCATGCGGAGCCGGTGGCCCGCGACGCTCCGGCCGCCGGCTCGGTGATCGCCCGCAAGACCGGCGAGGAGGTGCGCTTCATCGACGTCAGCACCTGGCGCGGCGTCGACATCCACCAGGATCTGCTGGCCGGCGACGTGCTGAGGACGAACGCCCAGGGCAATCTCGCCGTCCTGTTCGCCGACAAGACGCAGGTCCGGCTCGGCCGCAACACCACCATGCTGGTGAAGGAGGTCAATCCCGGCGCCGATTCGCTGTTCGGCCTAGAGAGCGGCAGCATCTGGGCGCGCGCCGAGCGCGGCGGCGAGGGCATCGTCGTGGAGACGCCGGCCGCGGCCGCCGCGATCCGCGGCACAGACTGGACGATGATGGTCGACGCTTCCGGCCGGACCTCGCTGACCGTGCTGGAAGGGCAGGTCGAGCTTTCCAACGCATTCGGCTCGGTCTCGGTGCGGCGTGGCGAGGCGGCCTCCGCAAGAATCGGGCAGGCGCCGACCAAGATCGTGATCGTCGACCCGGACGACCGCGAGCAGATGCTGTTCTACCTGTCGCTGCGCAACGGTTTTGCCGCCATGCCGGCCTCGCCGCTCTCCAGCGCCGGGATGCGCGGCGAACGGGCGCGGATCGCGGCGGTGCCGGAGGCGCAGCGCACCGCCGAGCAATGGCTGACGCTAGCGGAGGTCGGGCTCTCCTATGACGGGCGCAGCGCCGGCAGGCGCGCCGCCGACCGGGCGCGCAGCCTGCCGCTCGATGCGTCGCAGCGCGCCCGCCTCGATCTCGTCGACGGCATGATCGCGGCGTCCGAAAAGCGCTACGACGCGGCGATCCCGCTGCTTTCCCGCGCCGCGCCGCTTCTGTCGGGAAGCCGGCGGCAGATCGCCCTCTACGCCGCCTATTTCGCCCGCACGCTGGCCAACCCCGACCATGTCGAGCAGCCGCCTTCGGGTGCCGCCGTCAGCCCCTATGGCGCGCTGGCAGAGGCCTGGACGGCAGGCTTCCTCAAGGATATCCCGGCGGCGGTCGAGGTCATCCGCCGCGCCGAGTTGCGCTTTCCCGACGACCCGACGCTGCCGGCGGCGCGCGCCCAGATGGCGCTGCTGCTCGACGACCGGGCGCAGGTGAAGGAGGCGGTCGACCGGGCGCTGGCGCTCGATCCCGACGACCCGACGGCGCTGGAGGCGCGCGGCAACTACCGCGCCGACATCGACAGCGACCTCGACGGCGCGCTCGCCGACCTGAAGCGGGCGACCGAGCTGGCGCCGGGCTCATCCTCGGCATGGAACGCGCTGGGCCTTGTGCTCGACGAGCGCGGGGCGACGCGCGAGGCGGAGGCGGCGCTGCAGACGGCGGTCGCGCTCGACCCGCAGGACCCGGTGTCGCGCGCCAACCTGGCGCTGATCTATCTCGGCCAGGACCGGCTAGCCAAGGCCAAGGCCGAGATCGACAGGGCGATGGCCGAGGATCCCGGCTTCGACATCGGCCTGGTGGCCCGCGGCCTCTACCACCTGAAGACCGGCGAGATGGACAAGGCGATGCAGGACCTGCTCGCCGGCTCCACCGCCAACCCCGCCTTCGCGCAGGCGCTGCTGCTGCTCGCCGCCGGCTATTACGAGACCGGCCAGCGCGCGCCGGCCGAGCAGGCGCTGGAGAATGCCGACCGCCTCGACCCCAATGATCCGGCGACGGCCAATGTCGCGACGGCGATCGCGGCGGACGACTACGATTCCGACCGCGCCATCCGCTCGGCGCAGGAGGCGATGAAGCGCACGCGGGCCCGCGGCGGCGACTATGCCGCGCTCGGCGCCAGCCGCGACCAGGGCTCGACCCTGAACCACGCCTACCGCCTGCAGGGGCTCGATGCCTGGGGCCGTTATTATGGCGACGTGGTCTTCGACCCCTTCTCCGCCAGCGCGCTCGCCGACCAGGCGATCGCCGGCAGCCCGAACCCCTTCACCACCAGCGGCGACTATGACGGGCAGACGGTCGGCGAGCCGATCGCCGGCGATTCGGCGCTGTCGTCCCTCATCCAGGGTCTGCTGCTCGAACCGCAGATGCTTGCCGGCCGCTCCCGCGGCGCCAATCTGATCAACCGGCCCTTCATCGAAGGCGCGATCCAGGGCGGTGCGCTCAGCGGCGACGCCAGCGGCTGGACCGGCGAAGCCGAGGTGAAGGGCTATCTCGCCTACCCGTTCCCGATCAGCTTCTATGGCGAATTCACCAAACGCGATACCGAGGAGTCGCGCGGCGAGATACAGCCCGATGCGAGCCGGACTTCCACAGAGTACGATCTGTTCGACAAGACGGTAGGAGGCTTCGGATATCTGACGCTCAGCCCGACTCCGAACGACAACATCGTGCTGTTTGCCGCGGTCCAGGATACCGAGGATGATCTTCGCAATGGTCTCACGGTTTATGTTCCGCCGCTTGGGATTCCAGTCCCGCCCAACACATCCGGCGTGAATTCTCTCGACTTGCTCGGTTCCACAAACGATCGCACCGTTGACGACCGCACTGGCGGTTATGGTGCTGCCTGGAGCCATACTTTTGGGTATCGGAACGTGGTGAGCGCGGGTGTGTTCGCGTCCGGCTTCAAACGTCACAGCCTTGAGGCTACCAACTTCCTTATCCTGCTCAACGACCAGTATCTGGTATCTGGTCTCGGTGCGCAGGAGGTTAAAGCCGACAGTGATTCAGTACTCGGCAGCGTGAACCACACGCTGGGAGTTGATGATCTGACTTTGCGCTATGGCGCGGAGGGCGGAATGCTCAATCAGAACCGCACCGCATCGAACCTGACATATATTCCGGGCGTGTCGCGGGATCTCACGACCACCGAGAGCAACTTCGACCTAACCACCGGCCGCATCTACGCAGACGTCCTCTACGACATCACGCCCAGCCTCAAGGCGGAAGCGGGCCTGTTCGGCACCATGTTCGAGGGCGAGGCGCTCGACGAATTCCGGGCGGAGCCGCGCGTCGGTGCCGCCTGGGCGCCGTTCGAGGGCCACTGGCTGCGGGTCGGCTATATCGAGGAGAGCAGCGCGCTCAACGCCTTCACCCTGGCGCCGGTCGGCGTGATCGGCATGCAGGCGAACCAGGCGCCGCTCGACATCGGCGGCAAGAGCAGCAGCTTCGCGGCCCGCTGGGAGGCCCAGTGGTCGGATCATCTGTTCACCGCGGTCGACTACCAGCACCAGGAACTCGACGATCTCGCCATTCCCGTCCCGCTCAGCCTCGACCAGATTTCGCTCACCGAAGGCCGGATCGACCGCATCGGCGCCACCGCCAACCTCTGGCTGACGCACGGGTTCGGCGCCTTCGCCACTTTCGCCTACGCGAACTCGGAGAACCGCGATCCGTCGAGCCTGAGCTATGGCGGCCTGATCCCGTACGTGCCGGAACAGACGGCCAGGCTGGGCCTGACCTGGGTCAGCACGGCCGACGTCAAGGTCACCGTCGCCGCGAGTTATGTCGGCGAGCGCTCCGGCGGCGATTCCGGCATCATGCTCGACCCCTACTGGACGGCCGACGCCTTCCTCACCTGGGAGCCGCTGGACAAGCGCTTCGAGCTCGAGCTCGCCGCCTACAACCTCTTCGACGAGGAGTTCGAGGTGGCGCCCAACGTGCCGGGCTGGGGGCGCGTCTTCACCGGCTCGCTGAAGGTCCGGTTCTGAGGTGGCCGACGGCGCGACCATCCACGCGCGCCGGGCCTGGCAGCTTGCCGCCATCGCCGCGGCGGTGGCGGCCCTCGTCTTCGCCGCCTCGCTCACCTCGGCCTGGCGGCTGGTCGAGCTGAAGATATTCGACCATTTCTCGACGCTTGCGCCGCCGCCGCTCTCGCAGGATGCGCCGATCGTCGTAGCGATCGACGAGCCCTCCATGGCGGAGATCGGCCAGCGCTGGCCGTGGCCGCGCGACCTGCATGCCCGCCTGGTGACGGCACTGCGCGCCGCCGGCGCCGAGGCGATCGGCCTCGACATCATCTTTTCCGAGCCGTCGACGGCCGCGAGCGACCAGGCGCTGGCCATCGCCCTCGGCCCGGACGTGGTGCTTGCCGCCGACGAGACGGTGATCCGCACGCCGCAGGCCGACCAGCTGATCCGGGTCGAGCCGCTGCCGGCCTTCACGGCGTCCGGCGCGCGCTCCGGCATCGTCTCGATCAGCCTCGACGGCGACGGGGTCGTGCGCCGCGTTCCGGCCTACGCCGACGGTTTTGCCGCGCGGCTGCTCGAGACCGCCGGCGGCGTGGCGCCCGCAGTGCCGGCAGGCGCGCTGATCCAGGGTTTTGGTCCGCCGCGCAGCTTTCAGACGGTGTCTTATTACCAGGCGCTCGATCCCGGTGCCTTCCTGCCGCCCGATGCGTTCCGCGGCCGCACTGTGATCGTCGGCCTGTCGATGCAGTCGGCGCCCAGCGTCGAAACCGGCGGACCCGACGTCTACGCCACCTCCGACACGGTGCGCAGCCGCCGTCTGCTTGCCGGCGCCGAGCTGCAGGCGACGATCTTCGATAATCTCGGCGGCCGCCATTTCGTGATGCCGGCGCCGCTGCCCGCGGTCGCGCTCGCAATTTTGGCCGCTGCGGCGCTGGCGGCTCTTTCCGTTTGGAGCGGCACGGGACGGATCACGGCGGCGGTCTCCATCGCCGCCGTGCTCGGCATCTTCGCCGCCAGCCTGCTGCTTCTGCAATACGGCCGCGTCTTCCTGGCGCCGGTGGCGCCGTCGCTCGCCTTCGCCGGCGTCGCTGCTATCCAGAGCGCGCGCGACTACGCCGCCGAGCGCCAACGCCGCATGAGGATCACCCGCGCCTTCTCGCAATATCTGTCGCCGGTGCTGGTCGAGCGGCTCGCCGACGACGTTTCCCAGCTCAAGCTCGGCGGCGAGCGGCGCGTGCTCACCGTGCTGTTCTGCGACGTGCGCGGCTTCACCACCATCTCGGAGGAGATGAAGGACGACCCGGAAGGGCTCACCCGGCTGATGAACCGGCTGCTCAACCCGCTTTCCGACGTCATCCTCAAGGCCGGCGGCACGATCGACAAATATATCGGCGACGCGATCATGGCGTTCTGGAACGCGCCGTTGGAGGATCCGGACCATGCGGTCCACGCGATCGAGGCCGCGCTTGCCATGCTGGATGCGGTCGACGCACTGAACGCCGAGCGCGAGCGGGAGGCAGCCGGCTCGGGGCGGGCGCCCACACCGCTGCGCATCGGCGTCGGCATCAACAGCGGCGACTGCGTGGTCGGCAACATGGGCTCCGACTTCCGCTTCAACTATTCCGCGCTCGGCGATCCGGTGAACCTCGCCTCGCGGCTGGAAGGCGAGACGAAGAATTTCGGCGTCTCGATCCTGGTCGGGGAGGCGGCGGCGCGGCTTGTCGGTGGGCGGATCGCGCTGGCCGAACTCGACCAGGTCAAGGTGAAGGGCAAGTCGCAGGCGGTCATGGTGTCGACGCCCGTGCCCCGCGCCACCGCGGACGCACTCGCCTGGCATGCGGCGCTGATCGCCGACATGCATGCCGGGATGCTCAGGGCCGACGGTCCCCGCTTCGAGGTTCTGGGGAAAGAACTGCCGGAGGTGGCGGGTTTCTACCGGATTTTGCGCGATCGTCTGGCGGCAGGGCGGTAAGCGCCGGCTTCACGGCCGGTTTGGCCGGCCACAAGGGCGGGGCAATCACAAACCCGCCGTTGCAGGCCAGGGCCATGCACGCTACCGTCGCGGCAGGGAGAGAGATCATGAACATCAAAACCGAGACGCCGGTCGTCGTTCCGTTCGACCATGAAAAGCTCGACCGGCTGATGGACAAGGCCGGCATCGACATCCTCGTCGCCACCTCCAAGCACAACGTCCAGTACCTGCTGGGCGGCTACAAATTCATCTTCTTCGCTGCCATGGACGCGATCGGCCACAGCCGCTACCTGCCGGTGGTTGTCTACGAGAAGGGGCGGCCGGACCACGCCGCCTATGTGGCCAACCGGATGGAGGGCGGCGAGCACGCCAACCGGCCGTTCTGGACGCCGACGCTGCATGCCGCCGCCTGGGGTACGCTGGACGCCGCCCAGCTCGCCGCCGACCATATCCGCAAGATCGCGGCGCCCGGCGCGCGCATCGGCATCGAGCCCCCCTTCCTGCCGTCCGACGCGCATGCGGTGCTCGGACAGCTCGGCAACCGCGCCGAGCTGGTGGATGCCACAAGCGTGTTCGAGCGGCTCCGCGCGGTCAAGACGCCGGAGGAGCTGGACAAGCTGCGCACCGCTTCCGAACTCATCACCGACTCCATGCTCGCCACCATCGAATGGGCAGGCGAGGGCACGACCAAGGCCGAGATCATCGAGCGGCTGCGCAAGGAGGAGACGGATCGCGGGCTGCATTTCGAATACTGCCTGCTGACGCTGGGCTCCAGCCACAACCGCGCCGCCTCGCCGCAGGCGTGGAAGAAGGGCGAGGTGCTGTCGATCGATTCGGGCGGCAACTATCACGGCTATATCGGTGACCTCTGCCGCATGGGCGTGCTGGGCGAGCCGGATGCCGAACTGGAGGATCTGCTGTCGGAGGTCGATGCCGTCCAGCAGGCGGCCTTCGGGAAAATCCGCGCCGGAGCGCTGGGCGGCGACCTGATCGCGGCCGGCGAGGCGCGGCTGAAGGTTTCGCCAGTCGCGCCCTACACCGACTTCTTCGCCCACGGCATGGGCGTCATCACCCATGAGGCGCCGTTCCTGATGACCAACCACCCGGTCACCTATGAAGGCGTCGACGCCGCCCACCCGCTGGAGTCCGGCATGGTGCTTTCGGTGGAGACGACCATGCTGCATCCCTCCCGCGGCTTCATCAAGCTGGAGGACACGGTGGCGGTCACCGACACCGGCTACGAGATGTTCGGCGAGCGCGGCCGCGGCTGGAACCGGGGCGGGTGAGGCCTATGTTTTCTTCCCCCCATGGACGGCAGGGCAATCGCATATGCCGATGTTGACCGTCATTCCGGGGCCGCGCAGCGGAACCCGGAATCCAGAGCGTTGGTGTCG
>NZ_JCACER010000022.1:0-100337 GCF_059502445.1 Kumtagia sp. | reverse complement strand
CGGCCAATCTCCCCCCTTGCGGGGGAGATGTCCGGCAGGACAGAGGGGGGTGCGAAGGAGCGCCATGGTCAGTCCTCTTGTCCAAACGAACCGGAACCACCCGTCCCGGTCGCCGTGACGAACCAGTCGGGCCGCGCCGCGGCGATCGCGGCCGCCGCGTCCCGGGCGGCCGCGCCGTCGGCGAACACGCCAAAGCAGGTGGCGCCGGAGCCAGACATGCGAGAGAACAGCGCCCCCTCCCCGGCCAGAACGTCGAGCGTCCCGCCGATCGCCGGTTCGAGCGACAGCGCCGGCGTCATCAGGTCGTTGCGGGTGGCGGCGAGCCAGTCGAGCAGCGGGGCAGCGGCGATCCGCTCCGGCAGCGGCGGCAGTGGTGGGTTGTCGCGGCTCGCCAAGGCGGCGAAGACACGCGGCGTGGCAACTGCCACGCGCGGATTGACCAGCACCAGAAAAAGCGGCGGAAAGCCATCGATATCCTCGATGTCCTCGCCGACGCCGCGTGCCATCAGCGGACTGGAGCGCAGGCACATCGGCACGTCGGCACCGAGGGAGAGCCCGATTTCCGCGAGGCGGGCGGCGCCGATATCGAGATCCCAGTGGCGCGCAAGCGCCCGCAACACGGCGGCCGCGTCGCTCGACCCGCCGCCGACGCCCGACATGGCGGGGATGTTCTTCTCGAGCGCGATCAGGACGGGATCGCCGGCTCTCCGGCCGGCGACGGCGCGCAGCGCGTCGCGCGCCCGAACGACAAGGTTTTCCGGGCCGTCTGGAACCTCTGCGGCGAACGGCCCCCGGACCGAAACGACATCCCGCGCGGCCGGCTCGACGGCAATCCGGTCGCCGAAGGCGGTGAAGACGGACAGGCTCTCGATCAGATGATAGCCGTCGGCGCGCCGGCCGACGACGTGCAGCGCCAAGTTGATCTTGGCGGGCGCGGCCTCGGCGACCGCCGCGACGGCAAGCTGCATGGAAAACCCGTCAGTCCTTGGCGGGCCGGTATTCGCCGGTCTTGGGATCGAAGACCAGCGTACCGTCGGCGTGGTTGCGCGCCTGCTGCTCGTGCCGCCGGATCTTCGCCGTCACCCGCTCCGCCTCGCGCACGAAGTGGCGGTAGCCGAAATAGGCAACGATGCCGATGATCGCGAAGAAGATGAGCTGCGGCATGTCCATTCCTCCCTGCGTCGAGCGGACTGCATGACCGTTCAGGTCGAGGCAA
Source organism: Kumtagia sp. (assembly GCF_059502445.1). Lineage (NCBI taxonomy): Bacteria > Pseudomonadati > Pseudomonadota > Alphaproteobacteria > Hyphomicrobiales > Phyllobacteriaceae > Kumtagia > Kumtagia sp. The sequence continues at coordinate 99,121 of NZ_JCACER010000022.1, read as the reverse complement.
GCCCCATCATAGCGTCAACTGCCCTGCCATCAAAGCCCGAAGCGGCTCCACAGCGCCCGCTCGGCCGCGGCGTCGATGAGCCCGTCCGCGGCTGCGGACGCGATGTCGGCCGCCGGCGAGCTCCCGCGCACGCTGAAGAGACCGAGCCGGCGGCCGAACAGCCCGCGCGGCGGCGCGATCAGCTTCAGCCGCGTCTTGGCGCCGAAGCGGGCCTTCAGGAAGCCGCGCATGTCGCCGATGCCGTCGGCCAGCCCCAGTTCCACGCCCTTCCTGCCCACCCAGAAAAGGCCGGTGAACAGGTCCGGATTGTCGGCGAGCCGCGCGCCGCGCCGCTGCCTGACAAGCTCGATGAAGCTTTCATGCATGTCGAGCTGCAGTGCCTTCAGCCTCTCGACGTCCTCCGGCTTCTCGGGCTGGAAAGGATCGAGCACCGACTTGTTGGCGCCGGCCGTATAGACGCGGCGCTCGACGCCGACCTTCTTGAGCAGTTCCGGAAAGCCGAAGGTGGCCGAGATGACGCCGATCGAACCGACGATCGAGAACGGATCGACGATGATCTCGTCGCCGGCGGTGGCGATCATGTAGCCGCCCGAGGCGGCGACGTCCTCGACGAAGACGAACACCTTCTTGTTGTTTTCGACCGCGAGGTCGCGGATGCGCTTGTGGATCAGCCGCGACTGCACCGGCGAGCCGCCGGGCGAGTTGATGGAGATGGCGACGGCTGGCGCCTCCTTGTCGGCGAAGGCCTTCTCCAGCAGCCCGGCGGTCGAGGCGAGCGACAGGTTCTGGCGGAACTGGCTGCCGCCGGCCATGATCGCGCCGCTGAGACGCACGACGGGAATGGTCACGCCTTCCGGCCGCATCGATTTCGGCAGCAGGCGGCGCAGCAAGGACTTCACGGGTGCGGGGCTCCATCTTCAAACGTGTCGCAACGCATGTAGGCATTGCCGCGCGCGGCGCAATGCCGATGTCGCGGTCAGTCCCCGAAAAGCGAAGCCTCGCCGGCGCCGATCGCCTCGGCGCGGGCGGTGAAGCGGCGCTCCGCGCCTTCGTGCAGGAAAAGCGGCGGCAGCAGAGACGGGGCGCCGCGCCCGCCGCGGACCGCCCGCAGCACGATGCGGATCGCCGGCTCGGCGGCGCCGGGATGCACGGGAAGAATCTCGGCCGAGCCGAAGCGGCCCGACAGGGCGGCCAGGATCGGCGCAAGCGACGCCGGGCGGGCGATCAGCGCCACTTTTCCGCGCGGCCTGAGCACGGCGGCGGCGCTGCGCAGCCAGGTCTCGAACAGGCCATCCTCCGCGACATGCGCCTCGCGCCGCAGGGCGTCGGGGGTGGCGCGGTCGCGGCCGTCGTTGAAGGGCGGGTTCATCAGCACGAAATCGGCGGAGCGGTCGGCAAGCCCGGCGGCCTGGCGCGCCTTGCCGGCGAGCGCGACGTCGGCGACCAGCACGGAAGCGCGCGCGGCAAGCTCGCCATTGCCGGGGTGGTCCAGCGACAGCCGGGCATAGCTGGCCATCTCCGGCGAGCGCTCGACCAGCAGAACCGAGGCTTGCGGACAGCGCGACATCACCGCCAGGCCGGCGGCCCCGGCGCCGGCACCGAAATCAGCGACATGGCCGGAAAAATTGGAAGGCACCGCCGCTGCCAGCACCAGCGCGTCCATGCCGGCGCGATGCCCGCCCTTCGCCGGCTGCACGAGGACGAAGCGGCCGCGATGGAAGGCGTCGATCGTGTGCGGGCTTTGCGCGATCAAGGCGGCGAGCCGGAGTGCTGCGATTGGAATTTCAAGCTGCGAAAACTCGCCTTCACCGCTCCCGCATCTCGTTGCCGATGCCGGCGTCGGCGAACAGGCGGCGCGCCTCCTCGGCGTCGTCGTCGGCCACCAGGATGCGGCGCGGCAGGATGCCGATGGAGCCGTCGAGCACGCTCATGTTCTGGTCGGCGACCAGGCATTCGATGCCGGCGTCGCGCAGCAGCGACTGCGCGAAGGAGAGGACGACGGCGTCATTGGTGCGGATGAGCTCGATCATCGGCGGAAAGTGGCAGCTTGCGCGACCGATGTAAACGGCCGCTACTGGACCGCCACCGACCCGTAGACCATATTCGGCAGCCACAGCGACAGGCCGGGCACGGCGCTCAGGATGACGAGCAGCAGCGCCATCATGGCGAGGTAGGGCAGCACCTCGCGCGCATAATCCATCATCGGCACGCGCATCACCATGGAGGAGATGTACATCAGGCCGCCGACCGGCGGCGTGATGCCGGCGATGGTGAGATTGGCGATGAAGACGATGCCGAAATGCACGCGGTCGATGCCGACGCCGTCGATGATCGGCAGCAGCATCGGCGTCAGGATGATGAGCGCCGCGGAACCCTCGATCGCGGTGCCGATGATGATCAGCACCAAATTGATGAGCAGCAGCATCAGCAGCGGGTTGTCGGTGATGCCGCCGAGCCAGCCGGACATGGCCTGCGGCACCTGTTCCCAGGCGAGATAGAAGCCGAAGGCGGCGGCCGCGCAGATCATGATCATCACGGTGGCGGAATCGCGCACCGCTTCGGCGAGTACTTCCGGGATCTGACGGATGGTGAACTCGCGATAACCGAAGACGGCGACGAACAGCACGTAGACGACCACCACGGCGCCGGCTTCCGTCGTGGTGAACAGGCCGTAGCGTGTGCCGGCGAAGATGACGATCGGAATGGACAGCGCCCACAGCCCGTCGACCAGCGCCTGCCAGCCCTCGGCGCGTGTCGCCCGCTTGTCGCGCAGCGCCTTGTAGCCGCGCTTCTTTGCGATGAAGTACGTCGTCACCATCAGGCCGGCGGCAAGCAGCAGCCCCGGCACCACGCCTGCCGCGAACAGTCTTCCTATCGAGGTCTCGGCGAGAAAACCGTAGACGATGAGGCCGATCGACGGCGGGATGAGGCTGGTGATGATGGCGGCCGACGAGGTGATGACGGCGGCGAAGGCGCGGCTGTAGCCGCGCTCGGCCATCTGGATGCCCAGCGTCTTGGCGAGCATGGCGGCATCGGCATTGGCGGAGGCGGTAAGGCCGCCGAGCAGCGTGCCGAGCACGGTGCACATCTGCGCCAGCGCCCCGGTCATGTGGCCGACCAGCACGTCGGCCAGATTGAGCAGCCGCCGGGTGATGCCGGAAGCGTTCATGATGCAGCCGGCGAGCACGAACAGCGGCAGCGCCAAGAGCGAGATGGACTGGCTGCCTTCGGCGAACTCCTGCGCGAAATTGGACAGCGGAATCATGTCCATGTTGAGCAGGAAGAAGGAGAGCGCGCCGATCGCCATCGCCCAGGTGATGGGAACCGACAGCAGGAACAGGAGCACGACCAGGGCGGAAGGCCCGGCGAGATGCAGCAGGGTCATATCAGCGAATCCGCGTGCTGGAGCGGTTTTGGCGCCCAGGGCCGCATGACGGCGAGATGCTGGGCCAGCATGCCGAGCGAGGCGACGGTCAGCGGCGCATAGATCAGGCCGCGCGACAGATCGAGCGCGATGGTGTGCACGTTGCGCGCCGTCCAGGCCTGCCAGGCGAAAAGCAGCGCCATGGCGAGAAAGAACGCCGCGAGCAAAAGGTAGTTGAACCAGGCGATGGCCTTCTGCCAGCCGTCGGGAAGTGCTGCGACGAGCCCGTCGATCGCCGCGTGCGTGCCGAGCCGCACGCCGGCCACCGCGCCGAAGAAGACGAGGTAGGCGAAGGCGATGACCGCTATCTCGTAGGTCCAGGCGGCCGGCTGCGGGAAGACGTAGCGGCTGACCACGCCCCACAGGATGGAGCCGACGATGGCGAGCAGCGCGACGACGCCGACGGCCTCGTCGGCGCGCGCCAGGCTGAGCAAGGGTTTTTCCTTGCGGGATTCCGGCTGGAGAGCCATGAGCCTTCCTGTGTTCGATAGCGCCGGCTGCCGCCAGCGGACGGCTTTCCAGCCCTTCTGCGGGTTCTTCCGGCAGGCTGGACGGGGCAGGCCTGCCGGAAAGAAGCCTACTTCATCGCGTCCTGGACACGGTCGTAGATGCCGGGCGTCAGATTGGGAACGGACGCGTAGGCGGCGCGCGAGGCTTCCATGAAGGCCGGCACGTCGACGTCCTCGACGATCTCCACGCCGGAGTCGGCCAGCTGCTTGGCATAGCCGTCATCGGTTTCGAGCGTCATCTTCGTCAGCTCGCCGGCGATCTTCTGGCCTTCCTCGATGAAGATCGTCTGCAGATCCTCCGGCAGGCTGTTGTAGAAGCTGGCCGACGTGACCCAGGCGGTGAACATGGCCTGGTGGTTGGTCTTGGAGATGACTTTTCGCACCTCGTTGAGCTTGGCGCCGACCACCGAGCCGAACGGCGCTTCCGCCGCATCGACCACGCCGGTCTGCAGCGCGTTGTAGACGTCGCCCCAGGGCAATTCGGTCGGCCGCGCGCCGAAGCCGCGGAAGGTCGCCAGCATGATCGGCGAGGACGGGACGCGGATCGTCACGCCTTCGAGGTCGGCCGGCTTGCGCACCGCCTTGTCGGAGATGACGTGGCGATAGCCGAACAGGCCGTTGGGCATGATGATCTTGAGGCCCTGGGCCTCCAGCTTGCCGGAGAGCTCCTTGTAGAGCTCGGAGGCGAACAAGCGGTCGCTGGCCTCCAGGCTCGGATAGACATAGGGACCGGCGAGGACGGAAAGATCGGGCAGGAACTGGCCGAGTTGGCCGTAGTCGGTGGCGCTGAGCAGGCTGGCGCCGCTCATCACCATTTCGTTGACCTTCTTCTGCGGCCCGAGCTGGTCGCCGGTCATCACGGTAATGGCGATGCGGCCGTCCGAGCGCTCCCTGACGCGCTCGGCGAAGGTGTTCATGGCCCGCACGATCGGCTCGTTCGGGTTCACCTGCGAGGTGGAGAAGCGCAGGCTGTATTCCTGAGCGGATGCGGCTGAGCAAACGGAAATGACGGCCGCTACGGCGGCTGCGACGACACGTATCAAGATAAGCCTCCCTATCCGACCGACATGATCGATCGTGCATTCACATATGAATGATCTACTCATAAGAGAACATTTTCCCGCCTTCCGTCAAGCGCATTTTTAGAGGCAGAGCCGCCGGCGGCCGCCAGCCGCGCCAATTCGTCCCCTTTCGTTGGCCTGCCGGGCGCCCTAGCTTGGCCGGAAGGGCTTGCGTATCGCCGCATCATGGGTATTTCGTGCGGCTCGAAATCGAGGAGTCTCGCCTTGGGTGTCGTGCTCAACATCGAAGACGGCAAGCGCCCGTCGATCAACCGGCTGCTGGAGCTGACGGCCGCCGACATGGGCCGCGTCAACGAACTGATCCTGTCCAAGGCGGGATCGGACGTCGAGATGATCCCGGAGATCGCCAACCACCTGATCTCTTCGGGCGGCAAGCGGCTCAGGCCGATGGTGACGCTCGCCACCGCGCAGATGTTCGGTTATTCCGGCGACGGCCACATCAAGCTCGCCACCAGCGTCGAGTTCATGCATACGGCGACGCTGCTGCATGACGACGTGGTCGACGAAAGCGACCTCAGGCGCGGCAGGAAGACGGCGCGCATGATCTGGGGCAACCAGGCGAGCGTGCTGGTCGGCGACTTCCTGCTCGGCCAGGCTTTCCGCATGATGGTCGACGTCGGCTCGCTGGAGGCGCTCGACATTCTCTCGACTGCGGCCTCCATCATCGCCGAGGGTGAAGTGATGCAGCTTGCAGCGGCGAAGAACCTGGAGACCACCGAGGACGAGCATTTCGCCGTCATCAAGGCCAAGACGGCGGCGCTGTTCTCGGCCGCCGCCGAGGTCGGGCCGGTGGTCGCGGGCGCGACCCGCACCGACCGCGCGGCATTGCGCTCCTACGGCATGAATCTCGGGCTTGCCTTCCAGCTCATCGACGATGCGCTCGACTATGGCGGCGATTCCAAGAAACTCGGCAAGAATGTCGGCGACGATTTCCGCGAGGGCAAGGTGACGCTGCCGGTGATCCTCTGCTACCGGCGCGGCACCGCGGAGGAGCGCGCCTTCTGGAAGCAGGCGATCGAGGACAATGTCGCCGACGACGCGGCGCTTGAGAAGGCGCTCGCGCTGATGACGCGGCACGGCGCCATCGCCGACACGATCGGCCGGGCGCGCCATTTCGGCGAGATCGCCCGCGACGCGCTGGCGCCGCTGCCGGCGACGCCGCAGAAGGCGGCACTGCTCGACGTTATCGATTTCTGCATAAGTCGCGTGGTCTGATGACGCGCCTCGCGCCCTCGTGATTCGCCGGCCGCCGCGGCGGATTGAACCGGGATCGCAAAAAGGCCATGCTTGTGCGCTTCACCGGGTCGCGACTTGATCCGCTTGGCGCGGCAATGCCGGAAAGGACAGTGATGCGGAAACGTCTGGTTTGGCTTGCGAGCGTCTCGGCCCTGACGGCCGCGATCCTGATGGGACCACCGGCGCTTGCCAAGCGCGCGGCCGACTCCGTCCAGATCGGATCGTTCACCGGCGCCTATCTCGCCGCCCGCGTCGCCGAGGTCGACAACGACATGGGCGCGGCGATCGATTACTACCGGCGCGCGCTCGAATTCGATCCCGACAACCAGCAGCTCCAGCAGAGCCTGATGCTGGTGCTGATCTCCGTGGGCCGCTTCGACGAGGCATTGCCGCTGGCCGATCGGCTGAAGACCGTGCCGGAGGTCGAGCGTTTCTCGCGCGTCGCGCTGGCGGTCGACGCCTTCCGCAAGAAGGACTACCGGGAAGCCGGCAACTGGCTGCAACTGGCGCTGGAATCCGACCTCGACCGGCTGGTCACCGGTCTCATGGGCGCCTGGGCAAAGGCCGGTCGCAACGAGGGCTCGGAGGCGCTCGCCGACCTCGACGCGCTCGACGGCCCCGAATGGTTCGCGCTGTTCGCCACCTACCACCGCGCCCTCATCGCCGACATGGCCGGGCTGACCGAGGAGGCGGAAGCCTCCTACCAGGCGACGCTCGACAATGCGGCGGCCGGCAGCGCCGCGCCCGAGACCTGGCTGCGCGCGGCCGAAGCCTATGCCGGCTTCCTGGCGCGGCGCGGCGACAGGAACGAAGCGCTCGCCGTCATCGGCAAGGCGGAGGAATTCGCCTCGGGGCGGCTGTCGCTGGTGGCGCTGCGCGAACGGATCGAAAAGGGCGAGACGCCGGAAGCGATCGTCACCACGCCGGCGGACGGCGCCAGCGAGGTGCTGCTCGACCTGGGCGCCGCGCTCAACCGTGGCGGCGGCGAGCCGTTCGTGAAACTCTACCTGCAGCTCGCGCTGGCGATGCGGCCGAACAGCGACGCGGTGCTGCTGCAGCTCGCCTCGGTGGCCGAGCAGCAGAGCGATTCGGAAGAGGCGATCTCCTTCTACGAGCGGATCCCGGCCGCCTCGCCGCTGAAGCGCGCGGCCGAGCTGCAGCTCGGCCTCAACCTCGCCGACCTGAAGCGTCACGACGAGGCGATCAAGCATCTGACGCGGCTGCTCGATTCCGATCCGACCGACATGCGCGCCTATCTTGCGCTCGGCGGCGTCTATGCCTCCAAGGAGGACTACAAGTCGGCGGCCGAGCTGTACGACCGCGCGGTCGAGCGGCTGAAGGAGCCCACCAACGCCAACTGGAACGTGTTCTACCAGCGCGGCATCGCCTATGAGCGGCTGAAGCAGTGGCCGAAGGCGGAGCCGAACTTCCGCAAGGCGCTGGAGCTCTACCCCGACCAGCCGCAGGTGATGAACTATCTCGGCTATTCCTGGGTCGACATGAACGTCAATCTCAGCGAGGGACTGGAGCTGATCCGCAAGGCGGTCGATCTCAGGCCGAGCGACGGCTACATTGTCGACTCGCTGGGCTGGGCCTACTACCGGCTCAACCGCTTCGACGAGGCGGTGGTCGAGCTGGAGCGCGCCGTGTCGCTGAAGCCCGACGACCCGGTGCTCAACGACCATCTCGGCGACGCCTACTGGCGGGTCGGCCGCAAGCTCGAGGCGACGTTCCAGTGGCGCCACGCGCGCGATCTGAAGCCCGATCCGGACGTGCTGCTCTCGGTCCAGAAGAAGCTGAAGGAAGGCCTGCCGGCGCTGGAAGGCAAGACGGCGCTCGAAGCCCCTGCCCCGCCCGCCCCGAAGGTGGTCGACCCCGACAAGAAGGGGTAGGGACGGTCCGTGGGGCGAGAATTCATCGAGCCGCGCGACGGTCAACGCTCCGAAAGATCACTGAAATTCTTGATCTTGACAGCGTGCTCGGGAAACCGCGCGACGATCTCCAACTCGCCGCCCATCGCCTGGATGAAGCGGCGTAACGTGCTGACATACATGTCGGCCCGCTTCTCCATCTTGGCGACGGAGCCCTGTCCGACTTGCAAGGTCTGGGCAATTTCTTCCTGCGACAGTTGAAGGGCTCTGCGGACCTCCGCGAGGCCCATTTCCTTGTCGAGCGTCACCGCTTGCGCTTCAGCGGCAGACTGCGCCTCCGGCGTCATGCGGGCGCGCAGTTCGGAAAAGGGGCGCCTACCGGCCATTGTCGTTCTCCCTGTTCAGTTCGGCGAGATGTTCGTCATAAAGGTCGTCGGCCAGCGGAATCATCCGATCATAGAACCGCTTATCGCCCGTCTTGTCTCCACCGATCAGCAGGATCGCCGTGCGCCGCGGATCGAAGGCATAGAAGATTCGTAGCGGCTTTCCGCCGCTCTGGACCCTCAGTTCCCGCATATGAGCGTGCCGCGATCCTTGTAGGCCGCTCGAAAACGGAAACGGCAGGAGCGGGCCGCGTTGCTCGAGCTTGAACACATGAGCGCTGATGCTGATCTGCTCGGACTCGATCAAGCCGTCCCACCAACCGGCGAACTCGTCGGTGTATTCGACCTCCCATGCCATGCGATAAATAGTATTCCCTCCAAGGAATACAAGCAAGCTCCGTCAGTGCGGACGCGGGGTCACCCGTCGCTGGTAGGCTTGCCGCCGGCCTCCGCCAAACTTGACGCTCCCGGCGCGGAACACTAGGACGGGGCCACCTTTTCCAGCCTGCGACGAGGCTCCGTTGTCTGCCAGACTGCCCGACCATATGCACCCCAGCCGTTCGTTCCAGGGGCTGATCCTGACGCTGCACAACTACTGGGCCGCCTATGGCTGCGTGGTTTTGCAGCCCTACGACATGGAGGTCGGCGCCGGCACCTTCCATCCGGCGACGACGCTTCGCGCGCTCGGGCCGAAACGCTGGAACGCCGCCTATGTGCAGCCGTCGCGGCGGCCGAAGGACGGGCGCTACGGCGAGAACCCGAACCGGTTGCAGCACTACTACCAGTACCAGGTCATCCTGAAGCCGAACCCGCCGGACCTCCAAAAACTCTATCTCGGCTCGCTGGAGGCGATCGGCGTCGATCCGCTTTTGCACGACATCCGCTTCGTCGAGGACGACTGGGAGAGCCCGACGCTGGGCGCCTGGGGGCTCGGCTGGGAGTGCTGGTGCGACGGCATGGAGGTGTCGCAATTCACCTATTTCCAGCAGGTCTGCGGCATCGAATGCGCGCCGGTGTCGGGCGAGCTCACCTACGGGCTTGAGCGGCTGGCCATGTATGTGCAGGGCGTCGACAACGTCTACGACTTGAACTTCAACGGCCGCGACGGCGACGAGAAGGTCACCTATGGCGACGTCTTCCTGCAGGCCGAGCAGGAATATTCGCGCCACAATTTCGAGCATGCCGACACGGCCATGCTGCTGCGCCACTTCGACGACGCCGAGAAGGAATGCCAGGCCCTGCTGAAGGCCGGCGCGCCCCTCTCCCCCCTCGAGGGGGAGATGGCCGCGAAGCGGCCAGAGGGGGTAACCTCAGAAGGCATCTCCAGAACGTCGAGCACGGCCGTAGCGACCCCTCCCGACCAGCCTTCGGCTGGCCACCCTCCCCTGAAGGGGGAGGGGAGCCACCGCATGGTCTTCCCCGCCTATGACCAGGCGATCAAGGCTTCCCACGTCTTCAACCTGCTCGATGCCCGCGGCGTCATCTCCGTCACCGAGCGGCAGAGCTACATTTTCCGGGTAAGAGAATTGGCGAAGCAATGTGGTCTTGCATTTCTTAAGACCGAGGCGGGCGGATTCGCTCCCAATAATGCTCCCAATAATACTGACGCATACAAGAATCATCCGCTTTTTGGAAAATTCTAGCCGATGCCCGACCTTCTCCTTGAACTCCGCTCCGAGGAAATCCCCGCCCGCATGCAGCGCAAGGCGGCGGGCGACCTGCGCAAGATGGTCACGGACGGTCTTGTCGAGGCCGGCCTGACCTACGAGGCGGCGCGCGAATACTGGACGCCGCGGCGGCTCGTGCTCGATGTGCGGGGGCTCACTGCCCGCTCGAAGGACGTGCGCGAGGAGCGCAAGGGCCCGAGCACAAAAGCGCCCGACCAGGCGATCCAGGGTTTTCTGCGCTCTGCCGGGCTTACCGACATCGCGCAGGCGGAAATCCAGACGGACCCGAAAAAAGGCGATTTCTACGTCGCCCGCGTCGTCAAGCCGGGCCGCGCGGCGGAGGAGATCATCGCCGCGCTGCTGCCGGAGGTGATCAGGACGTTTCCGTGGCCGAAATCGATGCGCTGGGGCGCCGCGTCGGGACCGAAAGGGTTGCGCTACGGCGAGATCGACGGGCGCGGCGGCGAGGCGCTGCGCTGGGTGCGGCCGCTGCAGTCGATCGTCTGCACCTTCGGGCCGGAGACCGAGGAGCCGGTGGTGGTCGATTTCGCGGTCGACGGCATCCGCTCGGGCAACACCACCTACGGCCACCGTTTTCACGCGCCGGAGGCGATTTCCGTGCGCCGTTTCGACGACTACGTGGCCAAGCTGGAGGCGGCCAAGGTGATCGTCGATGCCGAGCGGCGCAAGGAGATCATTCTCAGCGACGCGAAAAATCTCGCTTTCGCCAACGGGCTCGACCTGATCGAGGACGAGGGCCTGCTGGAGGAGGTGTCGGGGCTGGTCGAATGGCCGGTCGTGCTGATGGGCGAGTTCGACGAGGCGTTCCTCGCCATCCCGGCCGAGGTGATCCGGCTGACCATCCGGGCAAACCAGAAGTGTTTCGTGACGGCGCCCCTCTCCCCCCTCGAGGGGGAGATGTCGGCGAAGCCGACAGAGGGGGTAACCTCAGAAGGCACCGCCAAAGGAACGTCGAGCACGGCCGCAACGACCCCCTCCGCCGCCTTCGGCGGCACCTCCCCCTCAAGGGGGGAGGGAAGGCTGGCGCCGCGGTTCCTCCTCACCGCCAACATCGAGGCCAGGGACGGCGGGCGTGAGATCGCCCACGGCAACGGCAAGGTGGTGCGGGCGCGGCTCTCCGACGCGCTGTATTTCTGGAAGACCGACCAGGCCGACCTGCCCGACCTCGACAAGCTGGAAGCGTCGGCTGAAAAGTTCGGCCTGAAGCGCGATGCGGCCGGAAAACTCCTGCCGCTCGACCAGCGCATGGCCCGTCTCGACCATCTCGGCGTGACCTTTCATGCGAAGCTGGGCACTCAAGGGCAGCGTGTCGAACGCATCGCAAGACTTGCCGAAGAGCTGGCGCCGACGGTCGCGCTAGCTTTCTCCCCCCTTGCGGGGGAGATGGCCGGCAGGCCAGAGGGGGTACCCTCAGAAGGCACCGCCAGAACGTCGAGCACTGCCGGAACGACCCCACCCGGCCGCTTCGCGGCCACCCTCCCCTCAAGGGGGAGGGAAGCGTCGAGCGCTGCCGCAGCGCCCCCCTCTGTCGCCTTCGGCGACATCTCCCCCTCAAGGGGGGAGATTGGCGCGCTCGCCCGCCGCGCCGCGCTGCTCGCCAAGGCGGACCTCACGACCGAGGTGGTCGGCGAGTTTCCTGAGCTAGAAGGCGTGATGGGCCGCAAATACGCGCTGCTGCAGGGCGAGAACCCGTCCGTCGCTGCCGCGATCGAGGAGCACTACAAGCCGCAGGGCCCCTCCGACCGCGTGCCGACCGATCCCGTGTCGATCGCCGTCGCGCTGGCCGACAAACTGGATACGCTGGTGGGTTTCTGGGCGATCGACGAGAAGCCCACCGGATCGAAGGACCCGTATGCGCTGAGGCGAGCGGCGCTGGGGGTGATCCGGATCGTGGTCGAGAATGGGGTGCGATTGCCCCTTAGACTAATACTCGAGGATCACTTGCTTTTCGGCATAGTCGTGGCTGGTGACATTTACGGTGACGCTTTAGCACAGCGCAAAGCCGACTTCCAAGAGGACATCGTTCGCATGCTTCAATCAATGAAACTGATTGGAGCAGTTGACTATTTTATTCGCTGTGAAGGCTCACGAGAACGTTACTTATCGATCAAAAATGGTCGCGCACCTAGTCCGACTACGCTTGCAGAGATGTGGAAGCTGGAACATCGATTACTCTCTGTACCTGAGTTGCTGTTTGGCTATTTTGCTGAAGAATCTTATATTCGAAAAGGCATAGCTGCCTCGCATTGGGGTGCGAAAAGGCAACGGCGTGTAGAACGTCTACTGAGAAGATACTCGGAACCGCTCATCATAGACCTTCTCTCCTTCTTCCACGACCGCCTGAAAGTCTACCTCCGCGACCAGGGCGCGCGGCATGACCTGATCGACGCGGTGCTGGCGAGCCGGGCGCCACTCTCCCCCCTTGCGGGGGAGATGTCGGCGAAGCCGACAGAGGGGGTAACCTCAGGAGGCACCGCCAAAGGAACGTCGAGCACGGCCGAAGCTACCCCCACCGCCGCCTTCGGCGGCACCTCCCCCGCAAGGGGGGAGGGCGCGTCGGCGAACGACGACCTGCTCACCATCGTGCGCCGGGTCGAGGCGCTGGGCTCCTTCCTCGACAGCGAGGACGGCAAGAACCTGCTCGCCGGGACGAAACGTGCCGCCAACATTCTTGTCGCCGAGGAGAAGAAGGGTACGGTGATCGCCGCGTCGGTCGAGCCGGTGCTGTTCCGCGAGGATGCCGAGAAGGCACTGTTCGCGGCCGTGAACCAGGCCGAGCGGGAGGCCGGCGAGGCGATCCGGCAGGAGGATTTTTCGGCCGCCATGCGGGCGCTGGCGGCGCTGCGGGTGCCGGTCGACAGCTTCTTCGACAAGGTGCTGGTGAACGACGAGGACGTGGCGGTGCGGGCCAACCGGCTGGCGCTGCTGGCGCGCATCCGCGCCGCCACCGGCCAGGTCGCCGATTTCTCGAGAATCGCCGGATGATCCTTTCGCCCGAGCCGGTGCCGGCCCGGATGCGTCGGCCCGCCTGTTTCCGGCGTCACATGGGCAGGATCGCCGGTCCCGGCGCGGCTGGCGGCGCGGGCGGCGCCAACTCGGGCCGAGGCGCGGAAACAGGCGCCGGCCCGGAGGCGGCAGGTTGCGGTTCCGCCATTGGCGGAGCAGGCTGCCGGGACGCGACGGCCTTGTCCTTTTTCCCTTCCTTGCGGTCATTCCGAGACTTCGATTGCGGCGGCTCGACCGGCTCGGCCGCCCCGCCCGAGGCTTCGTCGACAACGCCGCCGCGGATCACCACAGGGGTGGCGTGGGCCCCGGCCGCTTGCCCCGCCGCCGGCCGGCCGAAAGCAACCATCGACGGGCTCACCGCCCGCCGCGTCGGGGCGGCGGCATCCGCCGCTGCCCGCTCAGCGCCGGCGGATTGCGGTTTGGCGACAGCCGTGATGGAAGAAGACCCGCTTGCCTGGTGCGGCGGCGCCTCGACCAGCGACGAAGCCTGCGCACTGCCCGAAACCAGCGCGAGAATCGCCAAGGTCGCGCCTGTCAGCCGCATGGGTCCCCCAAAAACGCTTCGATTGACTTTCGGCCTGCCGAAGCCGATGCCGTGCCACAATCGCATTGAGTGGTTGATCAAGTTTTCACGAGACCGGGGCAAAGGCATGATCGCGCGGGCCCATCTGGAGAGAGGGTTAACGCTTGGCTGAGGTGATCGCCGCCACGCGCGCGATGGCGGCCGCGCTGGCGCTGCTTTCGGCCGGCGAAGTGGTCGCCGTGCCCACCGAGACCGTCTACGGGCTGGCCGGCGACGCCACCAGCGGCGAGGCGGTGGCGCGCATCTTCGAGGCGAAGGGCCGGCCGCGCTTCAACCCGCTGATCGCCCATGTCGGCTCGCTCGCCATGGCCGAGGAACTCGCGATCTTCGACCCACTGTCGCGGCGGCTGGCCGAAAAATTCTGGCCGGGGCCGTTGACCCTCGTCCTGCCGCTCAAACCCGGATCGGCCATCCATCCGCTGGTCACCGCGGGTCTCGACACGGTGGCGCTGCGCATGCCGCGCGGCTTCGCCGCCGGGCTGATCGCGCGGCTGGGCCGGCCGTTGGCCGCCCCCAGCGCCAACCGATCGGGGCGCATCAGCGCCACCACGGCCGCGGCGGTGGCCGAGGATCTGGGCGAGCGCATCCCGCTGGTCGTCGACGACGGCCCGACGCCGGTCGGGGTCGAATCCACCATCGTCAAGGTTGAGGACGGGCGGCCGAGGCTGCTGCGCCCCGGCGGCGTCGCGGCGGCGGAGATCGAGGCGGTTGCCGGCATGGCGCTGGCAAGGAGCGGCGCCGCTGCCGACATCGAGGCGCCGGGCATGATGACCTCGCACTACGCGCCGGGTGCGGCGGTCCGGCTGAACGCGGTCGAGACGTTCGCAGGCGAGGCGCTGCTCGCCTTCGGACCGCAGCGCGCCCGCGGCGCCGAGCAGGCGCTCGCCATCCGCAATCTTTCGGAGCGCGGCGACCTGCGCGAGGCGGCTGCCAACCTGTTCTTCCACCTGAAGGAACTGGACCGGCTCGGCGCGGCCATGATCGCCGTCGAGCCGGTGCCGGACACCGGCCTCGGCGAGGCGATCAACGACCGGCTGGCGCGCGCCGCGGCGCCGCGCGATGCAGACGACGACAATGAGTGAGAGATGACAACCGAGATCTTTGACGACGCGTCCTTCCAGGCAGTGCTCGACCGCTTCGCGAAAATCGTCGGCCCCGCGCATGCGCTGACCGACGCCGCCGACATCGCGCCCTTCGTCACCGAGCATCGCGGCCTCTATCCCGGCCTGACGCGGCTGGTGCTGAAGCCGGGCAGCGTCGAGGAGGTCGGCCGCATCCTGAAGCTCGCCAGCGAGACCGGGACGGCCATCGTGCCGCAGGGCGGCAACACCGGACTGGTGGGCGGCGGCGTGCCCGACCGTTCCGGCCGGCAGGTGGTGCTGTCGCTGTCCAGGCTGAACCGCATCCGCGAGGTCGACACGCTCTCCAACACCATCACCGCCGAGGCCGGCGTGATCCTGCAGAGCCTGCATGACGCGGCCGAGGCGGTGGACCGGCTGTTCCCGCTGTCGCTCGCCTCGCAAGGCTCCTGCGAGATCGGCGGCAACCTCTCCACCAATGCCGGCGGCACGGCGGTGCTGGCCTATGGCAATGCGCGCGAACTCTGCCTCGGCGTCGAGGTGGTGCTGCCCACCGGCGAGATCTTCGACGATCTGCGCAAGCTGAAGAAGGACAATACCGGTTACGACCTGAAGAACCTGTTCGTCGGCGCGGAAGGCACGCTGGGCGTGATCACCGCGGCGGTGCTGAAGCTTTTCCCGAAGCCGCGCAGCAAGGAGGTGGCCTTTGCCGGGCTGGCCTCGCCGGAAGCGGCGCTCGACCTGCTCGGCCGCGCGCAGGAGCGCGCCGGCTCGGGCCTCACCGCTTTCGAGCTGATCGGCGCGCGCCCGATCGAGTTCGCGCTGCGCCATCTGTCCGGGGGTGTCGCTCCGCTCGCCGATCAATGGCCCTGGTACGTGCTGATGGAGGTCTCCTCCAGCCGCTCGGCCGAGGAAGCGCGTGCGACGATCGAGGAAATCCTCGGCGAGGCGCTGGAGGCTGAGCTGGTCGGCGACGCGGTGATCGCCGCGAGCCTGGCGCAGGCCGCCGCGTTCTGGAAGCTGCGCGAGGACATTTCCGACGCGCAGAAGCCCGAGGGCGCCTCGATCAAGCACGACATCTCGGTGCCGGTCGCCTCGATCCCCGCCTTCATCGCGCGCGCGGCCGAGGCCGTCGCCTCGGTCAGCCCGCAGGCGCGCGTCGTTTGCTTCGGCCACATGGGCGACGGCAACCTGCACTACAATGTGTCGCAGCCGGTGGGCGCCGACCCGAAGGAATATCTCGCCCTCTACAAGCCGATGAACAAGGCCGTGCACGATGTCGTGCGCGACCTCGGCGGCTCGATCTCGGCCGAGCACGGCATCGGCCAGATGAAGCGGGCCGAACTCGCCCTCACCGCCCCGCCCGTGGCACTGGACCTGATGCGGCGCGTCAAGGCCGCTTTCGACCCGGCAGGGATCATGAATCCGGGCAAGGTGATCTGAGGGATCCGCTTCCGTGCCCTCGGGGCTCTGACAAGGGGCTTTGCGCAGATTTCACCGCACCGGCGGCACCGGGATCGGCCCGGTCGGCGGCACCGGTGTCGGCGTCGGGTCGGGCGCAGGATCGGGATCGGGAAACGGTCTGGGCGGGTTCGATTGCATCGGGACCTCCTTTGCGCTCAAACGTCCTGCCCACGCCCCGGTTCCGCCCCTCCCCGGCGCAGATTAGTCGCCATCCGGCTTGGCCGCCCGAAGCGTCGCGGGACCGGCAGCGAAACTGCGACTGCCTGCTGCTAAGGCTTTCGAGGCGCTCGGCCCGCCCTGTCTCTTGACTGTCGCGCCGATGCCGGCCTAGCATCTCGCAGGTGCGAAGGCATCCCTTCGCAAGCGCGAGAGAGGCGGCCGTATGATCCTGGTGGGTGGCAGCCATGCAACGGCGATACGTCAGGCGGCCCGGTCGATGGGTGTCGACCTGAACTTCCACGTCTTTCACCGCAACTCCCCGCTCTGGCCATCCGGAAAAGAGCTGTTCCAGCCGGAATTCCTGGCAGAGTTCAACGGTCTCGAAGGCACCATCTTCTCGTCGCTGGGCGGCAACAGCCACAACGTCATGGGCTTGATCGAGCACCGGGCTCCCTTCGACTTCGTCCACCCCAGGATCAAGACCAAGGCCAAGACCGACGATGACAGGACCTGGGTGCCGTTTTCGGCCGTCAAGCAGAGCATCGAACAGACCGCCGGAACATTCCTGCGGCTCCTGCAGGGCTTTGCGGAACGCTATCCCGGACGCGTGGTCCACCTGCAGTCGCCACCGCAGATCGAGGACGAGACCTTCATTCGCCAGGGTATCGTGGACAAGGGAACGGACGCCAGAAAGACCGGGCTGGCAAAATTCGGCATCGCCCCCGCCGCCCTGCGGTACAAGCTGTGGCGGCTCAACTCGGAGATATTCGAAGAAAGGTGCGCCGAGCTCGGGGTCAAGTTCGTTCCCGTGCCGTCTGCCTCGATAACGCGGTCGGGCTTCCTGAAGCGGAAATACTGGGGCGACCCGACGCACGCCAACGCCGCCTACGGCAAGCTCGTCCTCGAACAGATGAGGCAGCACGCGTGACACATCCCTACAGGAATGCGCCCGACTACCGCCGCTGGAGCCGCGCGATGGGAGGCCTTGCCGGCGAGGCCGTCGATCCCGTCGTGTCGTTCCCTTTCAGGGTCGGCAGGACCGAGCGGGTCGTGACCGCCGGGAGCTGCTTCGCCCAGCATATCGCCCGCTATCTCACCGAGCAGGGCTTCAACCATTACATCGCCGAGCGGCCGCACACCGTCCTGAAGGAGGAAGTCGCGAGGGAACACAATTACGGCATGTTCTCGGCCCGGTACGGAAACATCTATACGGCCCGCCAGCTGCGGCAGCTTCTGCAGCGCGCGCATGGCCGCTTCGTGCCGAAGGAGGAGTACTGGCTGAAGGGAGAGCGGTATCTCGATCCGTTTCGTCCGCAGATCAATCCAGGCGGCTTCCATTCCCTGGAGGAGCTTCGCCGCGACCGCAAGCAGCATCTGGAACGGGTGCTTCACGCGTTCAAGGCCGCTCGCGTGTTCGTCTTCACGCTCGGGCTGACCGAGGCGTGGGTCGACCGCGAGGACGGGGCCGTCTTCCCGATCTGCCCGGGGGTCGAGGGCGGCACGTTCAGCCCGGACCGCTACGCATTCGTCAACTTCTCCCTCGCCGAAGTCCTCCTGGACATGAAATTGGCGATCCAGGCGCTGCGGCGCCTCAATCCGAAACTCAAGATCATCCTCACGGTCTCGCCCGTTCCGCTGGCGGCGACGGCCGAGGACCGCCATGTCCTGGTGTCGACGACGCTGTCGAAGAGCGTGCTGCGCGTCGCCGCCGACACGCTGTCGCGCGAGATCGCCAACGTCGCCTATTTCCCGTCCTACGAGATCATCACGGGCAACCATGCCCAGGGGCGGTACTTCGACCGGGACCTGCGCTCCGTGACCGAGGAGGGCGTGCGCCACGTCATGAGACTGTTCTTCCAGCACGCCGCGGAAGAGGGCGAGGCACCGGTCCCCGCCAAGGCGCCCAGCGCCCGGTTGCGCGAGGAAGATGCCGCCCGGGAGGTGGCCGAAGTCCTCTGCGACGAGGCCTTGCTCGATCCGACCTGATCCGGCGCCGGCACCAGCTGCCGTCGCTTCGGTGTTCAGGCGCATGCCATGGCATGCGCTCGTGAGCGGCGTTCTGCTCGCGCATTTAACCTCCCGTTGAGATGGATTTCCCAATCCTTGCGGTGGGTTGCATTCCGCTAACCATCGGCCGGATCAGCGAAAATTTAACCGATTTCCTTAAGCGGGCAGGTAAACCCGCCGCGCTATTGTCTCGCTCATAAAGAACCCGGCCAACCGGGACAGGGAGACCGGAACACCGGCTCTCGAGAGCGACAGGAAGGCAGTCAAAATGAGCACGAGCACCGGACTGATGCCAGTCTGGGCGGGACGCAACATGCGCCTCGACCCCTCCCGCTTGCCGCAGGTGGTGAGCTACGCCAGCCGCGACGACCTCGGCGACGTCACCTTCACCATCGACCGCCGCGGCGCCGTGCTGCGCCGGCGGCTCGACCGCAGCGGCCTGCCGGTGACGGTGGCGCTGCCGGCGCGCGCCTTTCTCGGCGTGGCGGCCCGCGCCATGGAGGACGAGACGGGCACCGTCACGGTGACGCTCGAGCTCCTGCACCGCGATCCCATGCTGTCGGTGCCGCTGCTGGTCGCCGACGACCTCGAGGACGTGGCCGCCGACTGGCGCGCCTGGTCGGACGCCTACGGGCTGCCGATGCTGCTGGTCGAGGCCGACGGCGTCGCCCGCACGCTGGAGGAATCGCTCGGCGCCGCGATCAGGGCGCTGCCGCCGCAGGCGCGGCGCCAGGGGCGCGCCACCCGGGCGCGGCGACCGCGCTTCCTGGTGCGCCGCAAGGCCGGCGACCTCGGCCTGCGCCTGGTGGTCGAGGGGCACGAGATCATCGCGCCGTTCTGAGGCCGAACCGGCGGTGTCACACGCAAATCACCGCCGGATCACAACAAAAAGCCGCCGGAATCCGGCGGCTTTTTGTTTCTGCTAACCGAAAAAGCGATCAGTTCAGGCGGGTCTTCAACGCGTCGAGCGAGGATTTGAACAACTCGCCGCCGACCTTCTGGTCGACCTTGCCGGCAAGCACCGTGCGTGCCGCCTCGACGGCGATATCGACCGCCCTGGCGCGCACCTCGTTGACAGCGTCGCGCTCGGCCTGGCCGATCTTCTGCTCGGCCAGCGCGGCGCGGCGCGTCACATAATCCTCGGTCTTCTGCTTGGCCTCGGCGACGAGCTGGCCGGCCTCGCGCTTGGCGTGCTCGACGATCTCGGCCGCTTCCTTCTCGGCTTCCTTGCGCTTGCGCTGGTACTCGGCCAGGAGCTGCTGCGCCTCTTCGCGCAGGCGACGGGCTTCCTCCAGCTCGGCCTTGATCTTCTCGGCGCGGGCGTCGAGCGACTTGCCGACGGTGCCCGGCACCTTCATGTAGAAGATGAGGGCCAGGAAGAGGACGAGGGCTACTGTGGCCCAGAATGTGGCGTCCATGATCCGCTCCCTCAGCCTTGCGCCGTCTTCACGGCCGCGGCGACCGCGGCCTTGTCGACGGTCCCGCCGACCAGCTCGCGCACGATGGCGGTTGCCGTGTCCTCGGCGATGGTGCCGACTTCGTTCATGGCCTTGCCCTTGATCGCGGCGATGCTGGCCTCGGCCTCTCCGAGACGGCGATCCAGATCGGCCTCGACGCGCTTGCGCTCGGCCTCCGCGTCGGCCCGCGCCTTGTCGCGCGCCTGTTGGCCGATCGTGTTGGCGTTGGCCTTGGCCTCGGCCAGTTCCTGCTCATAGGCGGCGACGGCCGCGTCGGCCTCGCCCTTCATGCGGGCAGCCTGGTCGAGATCCTGGGCGATGCGGTCGCTCCGCACCTCGAGTATGCCGCCGATGCGCGGCAGCACGACCTTCTTCAGGAACAGGTAGAAAAGCCCAAAGGTGATCGCCAGCCACAGGAGCTGCGACGGGAAGGTCGATGAATCGAACGGCGGAAACAGGTCCGAGCCGTGGGCGTCGGCGCCGGTTTCGGTATGAGCCCCGCCCGCCGGATGCGCCTGGCCCTCGGGATGGGCTTCTCCGATCGGATGCGCCTCGCCCGCCGGGTGCGTCCCGCCTTGCGTATGAGCTTCGCCTTCCGCCGGGGCGGTTTCCTGAGCGTAGCCAGGTGTCACAAACATCTTCTTCCCCTGTCCGGAACCGGCCGCGCCATGCGGCCGGCAACATCTTCACCCGAAAAGATCAGGTGAAGAGGAGCAGGAGGGCGACGAGCAGCGAGAAGATGCCCAGCGCTTCCGTCACGGCGAAGCCGAAGATCAGGCGGCCGAACTGGCCGTCGGCGGCCGACGGATTGCGCAGCGCGCCCGCCAGATAATTGCCGAAAATGGTGCCCAGGCCGATACCGGCGCCGCCCATGCCGAGGCAGGCGATACCCGCGCCGATCGCCTTTGCTGCATCTACTTCCATGTCAAACTCCTTGTGGATCGTAATCCGGTTGAGAAAATCTACGAGAGCGGCGCGCGCCGCCGGTTCGTCCTTAGTGGCTGGGGTGCAGCGCGTCGTTCAGGTACATGCAGGTCAGCACGGCGAAGACGTAGGCCTGCAGGAACGCCACGAGGAATTCGAGGGCGGTGATGGCGACCGTCATGATCAGCGGCAGGATGGCGCCGAAGACGCCGACCGCGCCGAACGCGCTGAGCGAGGTGACGAAGCCCGCGAAGACCTTCAGCGTGATGTGGCCGGCGAGCATGTTGGCGAACAGACGGACCGAGAGGCTGATCGGCCGCGACAGGAACGAGATCACCTCGATCAGCACGACCAGCGGCACGAGGATGCCCGGCACGCCCTGCGGCACGAACAGTTTCAGAAAGCCGAAACCGTGCTTCATGAAGCCGTAGACGATCACCGTGCCGATCACCAGCAGCGCCAGGGCGAAGGTGACGATGATGTGGCTGGTGACGGTGAAGAAATAGGGGAACAGGCCGAGCAGGTTCGCGACCAGCACGAACATGAACAGCGAAAACACCATCGGGAAGAACTTCATGCCGTGCGAGCCGGCAGCGTCGCGCAGCATGTTGGCGACGAACTCGTAGGACATTTCCGACAGCGACTGCAGCCGGCTCGGCACCAGGCCGCGGCTCGACGTCGTCAGATAGAGGAAGGCGCCGGAGACGGCGACCGTCGCCACCATGAAGGCGGAGGAATTGGTGAATGAGAAGTCCATGCCGCCGATCTCGATCGGAATCAGCTTCGCGATCTGGAACTGATGGATCGGATCGTTGGCCATTCGGCCCCCCTCGGCTTGCGGCGCAGCGCGCCAGTCAAATTCAATCCTCGCGGCGGTCCGGGGTTGGCACCCTGGCGCCTGCATCGGCGATCTTTCCCGCCGACCGCATCACGTTGAGCACGCCGGCGGCAAACCCGAGCAGCAGGAACACGATCAGTCCCCAGGGCGAGGTTCCGGCCAACCGGTCGATGAACCAGCCAAGGCCGGCTCCAACCGCCACTCCGGCGATGAATTCGCTCGACAGCCTTAGCGCCTGGCCGTAGCCGACCGCGCCAGACGATCTGGCTGCATTCCCCGTGTCGCCCTCGCCGCGGCCGCGCGCCGCAAGCGATGCTTCGAGCCTTTGCCTTCGGCGCTCCAACTCGTCGTCCGCAGCATGCTGCAGGTCGCCGCTTCCGGGTCCGGTTCTTCCGGCTTTACCTGGCTTTTTTTCGCCAGCCACCGCAACCCCCTCGCCCGGACGGGAGCTCGTGTCCGTCCGCTTCAAAGTCGCCGGCAACATAGTTAGAGGCCCTGCCCCCGTCAAGCCGCGTCGGGACTTCACAGCAGTTGTATTTTCCTGATATGATTCAATGGCTTGCTCGGGTGCGACATCCTGACCCGCGATTTCGGCAGCCGTCTCGGCGCCGGATCGGGCAAAAGCCGCGGTCGACACGCCCTTGGAGAGTCGTCAGCTCCAGCCGCCGCCATAGGTGCGGTAGAAGATGTGCAGGCCAATCTTGGTCATCTTCTGCATGGCGCGCGCCCAGCCCGGGCTCACATATTCGGCGTAATAATGCGTCGCGGAGCCGACCTCCGGAATGAATATCTTTCCAGCCGTGACCGCCATCGCCACTTCCTGGGCGCGGCGGTAGTGGCCGGGGCTGAGTATGCGGTCCTTCTTGCCGTCGCAGGCGAAGGAGAACTGGCAGCGGTTGAACCAGGAATCGTTCTGATAGACGACGCCGCAGATCGTCTTCGGATAGGTGGGGTTGCGCACCCGGTTCAGCACCACCTGGGCGACGGCCGCCTGCCCGCGCAGGGATTCGCCGCGCGCCTCGAAATAGACGGCGTTGGCGAGGCATTGCTGCTCCTTGTCGGAGAAGACCGAAGCCGGCAGCGGCTGCTGCATCCACGCATGGTCGCCCTCGGCGAGCGGCGGCACGAAGCGCCCGTCATTGGGATCGTCGTTCAGCAGCGCCTCGAAGGGCGAGGCGCTGGCGTAGTCGGGCTCGCGCGGCGCATAGGCGGTGGCCAGGACGTCGGCCTTGTCGCTGGTGACAAGGTCGGCGAGATAGGCGGGAATCGCAGGGTCCGGCTTCTTCGCCTCCTTGACGTAGAAGGCGGTGGCGATCTGGATCTCCTTGCCTTTGATGTCGGGCTTGGCGAAGGCCATCTTCAGCTCGGGCTCGATCGTCGGCCTCAGCAGCATCGAGGTGCGCTCGAGGATCGAGCCGGCATTGAAGAATTTCGGCGGGGCCACCGGCGCGACATTGACGATGCGGCCCTTCTTGTCGGCGCGGTTGATGCGATCCTCGTCCGGAAGCGCAGCGGCGGCACCGACCTTGCCGCGGAAAGCCACCGCGCCGATGCCGGGCGCGGACATGCCGGAGCCGGAGATCGTTCCGGTAACGTCCGTATCGGTGAAAGGCATCTCGGCGGCATGCACCGAGCCGGCGACCGCCTTCTCGACATAGCCGCTCCAGCGCGTCGACCCGGCCTCGGTGCCGGAGACCATGCTGGCCATGTCCTGGTAGGCGACGCTGGTGGGGAAGCCGAGCCAGATGCCGGTTCCCACGACCAGCGCAGGCAGCACCGTCAGCCGGGGCACGAGGCGCGGCAGCGACCGCGCCGCCCGCCGCGCCATGCCGCCCGCGGCGACGGCCAGCGCCCGTGCCGCGCTGGCGCCGGCGACCAGACAGGAAATGACAATGAGAAGGGTCTTCGCGACCAAGGCAACGGCAAACCGTCGCGACACAAGATGTCGAAACAAGACTGACTCTCCAGGACGCAACAGCAACCCACCGGAGAGCGAGAGTGATGCATTAACCTTGATGGACGGTTAACAGGCGGGGTGAGGCGGGAATGAGGCGGCTGCCAGCCGCAACGATCCCTCCTCCTCGAGGGGAGGGTGGCCGCGAAGCGGCCGGGTGGGGTCATCGCGGCCGGCCCCGGCGCAAAGCAACGTTGGAGTACGGCCGCGGCGACCCCACCCGCCTCGCTGTGCTCGGCACCCTCCCCTCAAGGGGGAGGGATCGCCGCAGTCACCGCTTCTTCGCCTTGCTGGCGTAAGGGTTGTCCGAAGCGCGCAGTGCGATGCGGATCGGCACGCCCGGCATGTCGAAGGACTCGCGCAGGCTGTTCGACAGATAACGCACATAGGACTGCGGCATCGCGTCGGGCCGCGAGCAGGAGACGACGAAGCCCGGCGGGCGCGCCTTCACCTGGGTGATGTATTTCACCTTGAGCCGGCGCCCCGCCACGGCGGGTGGCGGGTGGTGCGCCAGGATGCCCTCCAGCCAGCGGTTGAGCCGCCCGGTGGAGACGCGGCTGTTCCAGACGCGGTGCGTCTCGACCACCGCTTCCATCAGCTTGTCCAGCCCGCGGCCGGTCTCGGCCGAGATCGGCACGGCGCGCAGCCCGCGCACCTGCGGCAGGAGCCGCTCCGTCTTCTCGCGCAGTTCGGCGAGCGTCGCCTGCGGCGTGTCGATCAGGTCCCATTTGTTGAAGGCGATCACCAGCGCCCTGCCCTCGCGGATGATCAGGTCGGCGATCTGCAGATCCTGCTTCTCGAACGGGATGGTGGCATCGAAGACGATGACCACGACTTCGGCGAACTTGATGGCGCGCAGGCCGTCGGCGACCGAGAGCTTCTCCAGCTTCTCCTGCACCTTGGCCTTGCGGCGCATGCCGGCCGTGTCGAACAGTTTTATCCTGCGGCCGCGCCAGTCCCAGTCGACCGAGATCGAGTCGCGTGTGATGCCGGCCTCAGGGCCGGTCAACAGCCGCTCCTCGCCGATCAGCGTGTTGATCAGCGTCGACTTTCCGGCGTTGGGCCGGCCGACCACGGCGATCCGCAGCGGCTTCGTCTCGTCATAGGCAGGCTCGTGATCCGCGTCGGCCTCGGAAATGTCCTCGCCGACCAGCACGTCGCTCTCGGCCGGCAGGTCGTCTTCCTCGTCGTCCGGAAAGCAGCGCGCCTCGCCGAGCGCCTCGACGATGGCGTCGCGCAGGTCGGGCATGCCCTGGCCGTGCTCGGCCGAGATCGGGATCGGCTCGCCGAGGCCCGCCTCCCACGCCTCCAGCGTGCCGCCTTCGGAGGCACGCGATTCCGACTTGTTGGCGGCCAGCACCACCGGCTTGCCGGATTTTCGCACGATATCGGCGAAGGCCTTGTCGTCGGGCAGCAGGCCGGCGCGGGCGTCGACCATGAAGATCACCAGGTCGGCCTCGCGGATGGCGATCTCCGTCTGCTCGCGCATGCGGCCCTGCAAGGTGTGCGGCGCCGCCGTCTCGAAGCCGGCCGTGTCGATGACGTCGAAGGAAAGGTCGTAGAGTTTCGCCGGATGGATGCGCCGGTCGCGCGTCACGCCCGGCGTGTCGTCGACCAGCGCCAGCTTCTTGCCGGCCAGCCGGTTGAACAGGGTCGACTTGCCGACATTCGGCCGGCCGATGATGGCTACCTTGAAGCTCATGGCCCTAGGAAGCGCCGGAGCCGCGGATCAGCTCGGACATCATCGAGGCGCGGTCGCGCAGGCCGCGCGGCGCCGCCTCGTCATTGACGATCTGCTCGAAGAAGGCGAGCGCGTCCTTGCCCCTGCCCTCCTTCCAGGCCGACAGGCCTAGCGCCTCGCGCGCCGAATGGCGCAACGTGTTGGTGTCGGCGGCGAGCACCTCGACGCGCGTCGAGACATCCTGGTAGGAGCCGGTGTCGACGAGGATGTAGCCGGCGCGCAGCTTGGCCATGTCGCGGATCACCTGGGGGATCGAGGTGTCGGCCGCCACCTTGTCGAACTCGGCCACCGCGCCCGCAAGGTCGCCCTTGTCGGCGAGCACGGTGGCGGCGCGCATGCGGGCGAGCAGAGGATAGGCGCCGTAGCCGTCAGCCTCGAGCGCACGCAATTCGGTCAGCGCCTCGTCCGGCTTGCCGCTGCCGGCGAGCGTGAGCGCCTGCGAGAACCGGTCGCCGGAAGCGTTCGCCCGGGTCTCGACCCAGTATTGGTAGCCGACATACGCGGCGGTCCCAAGCACGACGACAACCGCGACCACGATCGCCGCGGGACCAAAACGGTTCCACAGCGCCTTCGCCTGCTCCTGGCGGATCTCCTGATTGACTTCGCGGATAAAGCTGTCGTCCGACATCGTTCCAAAAACCGTTTTCGCCGCCGGGGCGACCTGGAACCGCCTTGTAGCGGAATTTTGTCGGCATGGAAGGGGCGCGCCCCAGAATCGGGCTTTTGCGCGCTGCGGCGGGGTTCACATGTTGGTTGGGGACCCTCGACGCATTCCCAACCGTGCCACAATCATGGCATAGCTGGCATCTTTGTACCTTGTCCACGAGTGCCGATGTCCCTTTATCCGCGCGTCGCCGCCGCCCTGACAGCCTGCCTGATCGCCTTCCCGGCAGCCGCGGAAAACCTCCCGGCAAAGCCGCGGCAGGTGGTGATCGTCTCCTTCGACGGCGCCAACGACATCGCCCAGTGGCAGCGCAGCCGCTCGCTCGCCGCGGTCACCGGCGCCCGCTTCACCTATTTCCTCTCCTGCGTCTTCCTGCTGACGCGCGACACGCGCGGCCTCTACCAGGCGCCCGGCGAGAAGGCCGGACGCTCCAATGTCGGCTTCGCGCCGTCGACCTCCGACGTCGTGGCGCGGCTCGACCAGATCCGGCTGGCGCGCAACGAAGGCCACGAGATCGCCAGCCATGGCTGCGGCCATTTCGACGGCGCCAAATGGAGTGCCGCCGACTGGCGACGCGAATTCTCCGCCTTCACCGCCATCCTGCGCGACGCCTGGCGCATCAACGGCCTCGCCGGCGAGCCGCAGGGGTGGCGGCACTTCGCCGAGACCGAGGTGAAGGGTTTTCGCGCGCCTTACCTGTCGACCGGCCGCCACCTCGACCAGGCGCTCGCCGAAGCCGGCTTCGCCTACGACGCGTCGGGCGTCTCCCGCGGTCCGGCCGAGCCGGTGCGCAAGGGCGGGCTGCTCGCCTTCGCCCTGCCGCAGATCCCGGAAGGCCCGGCCGGCCGCAAGGTGATCGCCATGGACTACAACCTCTATGTCCGCCATTCCGGCGGCTTCGAGCGGGGCGACGAGACCGGCGCATTCGAGGAGCGCACGGTGAAGGCGCTGCTCGCCGCCTTCGACAAGGAATATCGCGGCGACCGCACCCCGTTGCAGGTCGGCTTCCATTTCACGCTGATGAACGGCGGCGCCTACTGGCGCGCGCTGGAACGCTTTGCCCGTGACGTCTGCACGCGGCCGGACGTCGACTGCATCAGCTATGCCGACTTCGTGGCGCGGCAGACGGAGAAGGACAAGCCGGCGGGCGGCGTCGGCGGCTGACGACGCCTACGCTGCATCTCAAGCTTGTGATCCCGGTCGGCCCGCCGCCTCATTCGGCGCCGGCCGCCTCCTGGCCGAGCTTGGCCCGGTGTTCGAGGTAAAGCTGGTCGATGTCGGGCAGCGGCTCGCCGCGGAGCGTTGCCTCGAAGGCACGCAGGCGCTTGTGCACCGATTGCAGCTCGACGATGGTCGACCAGGAATTGAGCAGGAACTGCAGCGACGACGTCACGCGCCCGAAGGCGTTCGATATCTGGTTGAGCGGTCCGAACGTGATCTTGTGCGCGACCAGCGAGGGCCCGAGGATGATGAAGGAGAAGATGTTGTCGGCCTGCAAATAGGTGTAGCGGACGACGTTGAAGTAGACGTAGTGGGCATAGAGGCGGAAATAGTTCCGGCGCACATTGCCGAACAGCTCGGTGGTGGTCGCCGGCTGGGCACGGTCGGCGTGATCCTCGCCATAGACCAGTTCCTTGCGGTACGCCGCCTCGACACGCTGGTTGCGGAACTGCAGGCCCGGCAGCTTGATGCCGGCGAGCATGACGGACAGCGTCCCGAACAGGCACCAGCCAAGCGCAGCCACGAGGAGCGGATGCGGCACCGCCCCGATGATCGGCAGTTCGCTGATGTGTTTCTCCAATTCGAGCATCACCGGAACGAAGGCGATCAGCGTCATGATGGACGTCACGAAGCTGGATCCCAGATCCTCCATGATCTGCGAAAAGCGCATCGTGTCTTCCTGGATACGCTGCGAGGCGCCTTCGATGTGGCGAAGCTTGCCCCAATTCTCCATGAAGTAGTCGTTCATGGCCGTGCGCCAACGGAATATCCAATGCTGGACGACGAAGGCGTTGACGACGGAGACGTTCATGCCGATCAGCGCCAGCCAGGCGAAACTGGATGCACCCGCGTAGAACTCCGCGTTGGTAGACTGGCGCGTCCCGGCCATCAGGCCCTGGACATAGTCGAAGAATGGCCCGTACCAGTTGTTCACCGCCACGCTGACCTGGACGTTGAAGTAGAGCAGGAAAAGGATGACGGAGGTGACGAGGATGGACCATTCCAGCCAGGGATGGGGCGAAAACCAGCGCCAGAAGGCGTAGAAAATCAGGGCGCCGGCGATAAAATACAGATAAAACCATATGAAAGGCGGCGACCAGAACACGCTGATGCCGATGATCGGCGGCGCGTCGGGCGCGGCCGGCGGCAGCCCGAAAAGCCCGCCAAGGCGCGCGCCGCCCAGATACCACAGAGCAATCAGAACCGCGCTCCACAGGACGGCCGAGAGAAAGAACAGCTTCGGCCGCGGGAAGAAGGATACGAACACGTTGGCGGTTTCCTTGGGCGGGGCGCGGGAGCGCATGGTTGGACGGCCGCCGTCACCCGGCATTTCGCCCGAGCGGCGGCGTCTGGCGGCATGAAGTCACAGTTCGGCGCGAAAGAGAATGCGCGCCGGTCGCCATTTCCGCGCAGGAAGAAGCAAATTATGGCGATTTTGCCGTGCCACGCGACATCAGGCTCGCCAACCCCGCCGCAAGCAGCGCCACGGCCGCCAAAACCGAGGCCAGGACGAAGTCGCCGGTCCGCTCGGCGATGAAGCCGGCGGCGATCGGCCCGAGGATCTGGCCGATGCCGAAGGCGGCGGTCATCACCGCCAGCACGCGGCGCGGCGACGCCGGCGCCAGCTCGCGGCCGGCCTGCAGGCCGAGCGCGGTGAGGCCGACGAAGGTGCCGCCGAGCAGAACGCCGCCCAGCAGCGGGCCGGTCCAGCCGCCGAGGCCGACGCTGGCCGCCACGCCCAGGGCCTCGACCAGGCAGCCGAGCACGAAGGCGGCGGCCAGACCGATGCGGCGCGCCACCGCGTTCCACAGGAAGACCGACGGCAGGGCGGCGAGCCCGGTCACCAGCCAGACGCCGGTCTCGAACAGGCGCCCGCCGCCGCCGTCCCGCACGATGGCGATCAGGAAGGTCGCCGTCACGATATAGCCGAAGCCGAACAGTCCGTAGGCGAGGATGGTGAAGACGATCGGCCGCCCGCCCGGCAGCGGCGGCTCGCGGCGGATGCTGCCACCTGTGGCGACGGGCCCGCGGTCGATGACGAGGGCAGCTACCGCGATACCGGCCGCCGACAGCGCCGCCGCGCCGAGCCAGCCCGCCTGCCAGCCGGCATGGACGCCGATCAGCCCCGCCATCATGACCGAGGAGGCGGCGATACCGAGACCGACGCCGGCGAAATGGAAGGCCTGCAGATCGTCGCGACCGCCCGCCGCCAGATGGCTGAAGACGATGCCGGTGGTGAAGATCATGACGAAGGCGCTGGCCAGACCCGCGAGGAAGCGCAGCACGATGAAGGCGAGGACGCCGGTGCCGACCGCCATCGCAGCCGACAGCAGCGCGTTGGCGACCAGGCCGGCGATCATGATCGTCCGCTCCCGTCCCTGCGCCCAATTCCCGCCCGCCGCCACGGCACCGAGGAGATAGCCGAGAAAGTTGGCCGAGGCGATCAGTCCTGCATAGCGTGCCGACAGCCCGACCTCCTCCATCATGCCGGGCAGGATCGGCGTGTAGACGAAGCGGCCGATGCCCATGGCGACCGCCATCGCCACCATGCCGGCAAGGGCAAGTCGGAGCGGTGGCAGCGGTGCGAGCATGGCCGGCAGGATAGGTTTGCTGCGCCGCAACACAACAGGCTTCGATTGGGCCAGTCCTCCGGGAGATATGTCGTCTCCGTCGCGTCGCGGCATGTCAAACCGGGCCGGTCAGCATTCGCCGATCCATGCGCGTCGATCCGGAGCAGCGATCGTGCGTGTCGGGCACGAGCCGAGCGGACGCCGCCCGGATGCAGACAGGATCAGCCCTCGGCGAATCCCCGGGGCAGCCGATAGCAGCGGTCGAACGGCAGGTCGGCGAGCTCGCGCGGCGACATCGCCGCCAATGCCGGGTGGGCGATCGGATCGCGCCGCCAGTCCTCATCCCCGGCGAATTCCGGTTCCGCCGGCTCGAAGAGGATGCGGCCGACCGCCGGTATTCTTGAGAAAAACTTCATCTCGGCTCTCCTGCGAAGCCTTTCACGTTTGACCATTCTGATCCAGGATGGCATTTCCGCAATCCAGAATGCGGATAGGCGTCATTAGAGAATCTAAACCCATGCCGCTCAATTCCGTGCATCTCAACGGGCTTCGCGCCGTCGAAGCGGTGGCGCGGCGCGGATCGCTGCAGAAGGCGGCCGAGGAGCTCGGCGTGTCGGCGAGCGCGGTGAGCCAGCAGATCGGCCGCACCGAGGCGCGGATCGGCCAGGCGGTGTTCGAGCGTTCGCCGAGCGGCCTGCAGCCGACCGCCTTCGGCCGCGAATTCACGGCGCGGCTGACCGCCGGCTTCCGCGAGCTGGAAGGCGCCGTCGCCATGGCCGAGCGGGCGAAGGCCTGCGTGCTCGCCGTGTCGGTGGCGCCCGCCTTCGCCTCGAAATGGCTGCTGCCGCGGCTGTCGCGCCACTTCACCCGCTATCCCGAGGTGATCCTGCGCATCGACGCCTCGACGAAACTGGTCGACATCGACCATTCCGACATCGACATCGCCATCCGCATGGGCGACGGCACCTGGCCCGGCGCGCGCTCCGAGCTGCTGATCGCGCAGGAGATCTTTCCCGTCTGCGCTCCCGCAGTCGCGGCGACGCTGAAGACGCCCGCCGACCTCGCCGGGGCCTGGGAGATCACCGACGAGAATGCGATGTTCACCTGGGAGCAATGGTTCCGCGCGGCCGGCGCCGAGCCGGTGACGATGCATCGCGGCGCCCGCTTCACCGATCCGATGCTCTGCCTCGAATCGGCGATCGCCGGCCATGGCGTGACGCTGGCCTGGCAATTGCTCGCCGCCGACGCGCTTGCGGACGGCCGGCTGGTCGCGCCCTTCGGCGTGCGCGCCACCAGCGGCCTCGGCTACTGGCTGGTCTCCTCGCAGTCGGAGCGGGAGCAGCGCAAGGTGACGCAGTTCAAGGCCTGGATCCGCGAGGAGATCGAGCAGACCGTCAGGCAGTTCGGGCCGCTGGTCTGCGCGCAGTGAGCATGGCTTTTGGCGTGGAATGGCGCCCGACACTGCCCTATCTAGGAAGGCCCGATCCCGATTCTGAAGGTATTTTCTCCATGACCTCGCATCCCGGCTCGCTTTCCGCCTCGATCGATCCAGAAAAACTCGACCGGCTGGCCGAGGTGGCGGTTAAGATCGGCCTGCAGCTTCAGGCGGGGCAGGATCTGGTGCTGACGGCGCCGATGGCGGCGCTGCCGCTGGTGCGCCGCATCGCCGCGCATGCCTATCAGGCGGGCGCCGGGCTGGTCACGCCGATCTTCGCCGACGAGGAGATCACGCTGGCGCGCTATCGCCATGCCGCGGATGCCAGCTTCGACAAGGCGCCCGGCTGGCTCTACGACGGCATCGCCAAGGCGTTCGACGCCAACACGGCGCGGCTCGCCATCGTCGGCGACAATCCGATGCTGCTGTCCGGCGAGGACCCGGCCAAGGTGGCGCGCGCCAACAAGGCGAACTCGCTCGCCTACAAGCCGGCGCTGGAGAAGATCGCCGGCTTCGACATCAACTGGAACATCGTCGCCTATCCCGGCCCGTCCTGGGCGAAGCTGGTGTTCCCGGACGACGCAGAGGACGTCGCCGTCGCCAAGCTGGCCGACGCCATCTTCGCGGCGTCGCGGGTCGACGTCGACGATCCCGTCGCCGCCTGGCGCGAGCACAATGCGACGCTGGCCGAGCGCACCGCCTGGCTGAACGGCGAGCGCTTCGACGCGCTGCACTATACCGGGCCCGGCACCGACCTCACCATCGGGCTCGCCGACGGGCACGAGTGGAACGGCGGCGCCTCGACTGCCAGGAACGGCATCACCTGCAATCCCAACATCCCGACGGAGGAGGTGTTCACCACGCCGCATGCGCGCCGCGTCGAGGGTTTTGTCGCCAGCACGAAACCGCTGTCGCACCAGGGCACGCTGATCGACGACATCCAGGTGCGCTTCGAGCAGGGCCGGATCGTCGAGGCGAAGGCCTCGCGCGGCGAGGAGGTGCTGAGCAAGGTGCTCGATACCGACGAGGGCGCCCGCCGGCTGGGCGAAGTGGCGCTGGTGCCGCATTCCTCGCCGATCTCGAAGAGCGGGCTTTTGTTCTACAACACACTGTTCGACGAGAACGCCGCCAGCCACATCGCGCTCGGCCAGTGCTACGCGAAATGCTTCGTCGACGGCGACAAGCTCTCGCCCGACCAGATCGCCGCGCAGGGCGGCAATCGGAGCTTGATCCACATCGACTGGATGATCGGCTCCGACCGGATCGACATCGACGGCCTGCGCACCGACGGCACGAGGGTGCCGGTGATGCGCAGGGGCGAATGGGCGTAAGCCTATTTATCCTGCGCTGCGGTCATGCCCTTCAACGACAGGACCAGGGTCATCGGGTTGGCCGGTGACGCAGTGAAGCCGTATCGCTCATAAAACGCCTTGGCTTCGCCGGAAATCGCGTGGACCAGCACGCCGCGAATGCCGACGATCATCGCGGCCTGAGCGACGCGCACCACCGCATCCTGCAACAAGGCGACGCCGATGCCCCTCCCCTGCCAGTTCGCATCGACGGCCAGCCGACCGAGAACGGCCATCGGAATCGGATCCGGCATGTTCCGCCGCAGCGAGCCGGTCGCTTCGGCCAGCGCGAGCGCGCCGGACGACAGGCAGTAGTAGCCGACCACGCGCTGGTCTTCGGCCACGACATAGGTGCGCGAAGCCCCGCTCAGCTGATTGGCGCGCGCCCGCCGCCGCAGCCACTGGTCGAGCGCGCCGTTGCCGCTGTCGAAGGAGTCCAGGTCGTGCGCGTCGGCCAGCAGCGACGGCGCGGACAGCATCACGCTTTCCAGGGTTTTGGCGCATTCATCAGCCGGGCAAAGCCTGCCCCGCCGGGCGGCTGGTCCAGGATTTCCAGGTAGCGGCTGTAGCTCTCAGCATCGACCTTGACGAGCGTCTGGTCGAGCAGCGTATCCTCGGCGGCACGATAGGCCGCGTCGATCATGAAATCCGAGCGTGTCTTGCCGCGGATTTTGGCAGCGCGGTCGATCACCGCGCGCACGTCCTCGCGCATGCGCAGGTTGACGGCGCGGGCGTGGGCTGCGGACTTGGCCATGATCGTGCTCCTTCCTGTCCATAATGCACGCATACACATTGTGTATCAAGCCAGCGATGGCAATATCTCCAGCCGTGTCGAGTGCTTCGTAGCGAGCGCCTCGCCGAGCGCTTTGCCGGGAGCCTGGGATAGCCAGGGCTCTGGACTCAGCCCGCCAGGGCCTGCGCATACACCTCCGGCTTGAAGCCGACCGTCAGCTTTCCGTCGACGTCCAGCACCGGACGCTTGACCATGGTCGGCTGCCTGAGCATCAGCGCCGCCGCCTTTCCGGCATCGAGGTTCTCCTTCTCCGCGGCCGGCAGCTCGCGGAAGGTGGTGCTGCCCTTGTTGAGCAGCTTTTCCCAGCCGACCTGCCCGATCCAGCGGTCGAGCGTCTTTGCGTCGAGGCCGTCCACCCGATAGTCGTGGAAGCGATAGGCGTGTCCGCGGCCGTCGAGCCAGGTCCACGCCTTCTTCATCGTGTCGCAGGTCTTGATGCCGTAGATGATCGTCGCCATCGGTCCTCTTCCCGGTCGTTTTGCGAATCGGCGGTTTCCCGCGCCTTATAGCAAGTTGCGCGCGATCCGGCCGCCTGGCGGACGTCCCCGCCGAGACCGGCGCGCAGGCGTCGGCGGCGGGATTTCCTTATTTCGCTTTACCGGGTGCGAGCCCGTTCTTTCTGTGGCAGAGTTCGCCCGAGGCACCGGAGGACGTGCCCTTGGAGGAGAACACATGCTGAGCAGACGCAGCCTTCTTTTGAGCGGCGCGGCGATCGGCGCCGCCGGCCTCGCCGGCTGGCAGACGCCCGCCTTCGCGCAGGCGCCGCAACTGAACATCTTCGTGCCGGCCGCCCCCGGTGGCGGCTGGGACCAGACGGCGCGCACCATGGACGAGGTGCTGCGCAAGGAAGGCCTGATCTCCGGCTCGCAGATCACCAATGTCGGCGGCGCCGGCGGCACGGTCGGCCTGCCGCAATTCGTCAACCAATGGAAGGGCAAGGGCAATTCGCTGATGGTCGGCGGCATGGTGATGGTCGGCGCCATCATCGCCAACAAGGCGCCGGTCACGCTTGCCCAGACCACGCCGATCGCCCGCCTGACCGGCGAGTTCGAGGCGCTGGTGGTGCCCGCCGCCTCGCCGTTCAAGACCGCGCAGGACTTCGTCGCCGCGCTGAAGGCCGATCCCGGAAAAGTGCCGGTGGCCGGCGGCTCGGCCGGCGGCACTGACCACATCATGTTCGGCCTGATCGCCAAGGGCGCGGGCGTCGACCCGACGACGATCTCCTACGTGCCTTATGCCGGCGGCGGCGAGGCGCTGGCGGCCCTGCTCGGCAACCAGGTGGCGGCCGGCATCTCCGGCTACGGCGAGTTTTCCGAGCAGGTGGCGGCGGGCACGCTCAGGCTGCTGGCGATCTCCGCCGGCGAGCGCCAGCAGGGCATCGACGCGCCGACGCTCAAGGAACAGGGCATCGACGTCGAGCTGTTCAACTGGCGCGGCGTGTTCGCCCCGCCCGAGGTCTCGGCCGAGGACAAGGACGCGATGATCAAGCTGGTCCAGTCCATGGCCGACAGCGCCTCCTGGAAGGAGCAGCTCGGCAAGCGCAACTGGACGCCGATCCTGCTCACCGGCGACGACTTCGCAAAATTCCTCGCCGAGGATGCCGCGCGGGTCGAAGGCATCCTGAAGGATCTCGGCCTGGCGTAAAGGCGGAGCGGCCGGCGCGACGGCCCCGCTCCCTTCCCGTCCTGAGCTTGTCGAAGGACGGGAAGAAGGTGCCGCAGGGGCGGATGGAGGACACCCATTCTGAAGGTTCCGCGCCTCATCCGCCTGCCGGCATCTTCTCTCTATGAGCAGCAGGGCAATCGCAGATGACGAGCAATGAGGGATTGCGCAACTTCTCACCCCCACCCCTAACCCCTCCCCACAAGGGGGAGGGGACTTTGCGGCCGCCGTGCGGAGCGAAATTGCCGACGATTGGCGTCTGGCGGAGCCGCAGCAATATCCCCCTGGGGGTAATCCCGCATACGATTGCCCTGCTGTCGACAGGGCGTAGATGCCGGACGCTGCGGCGCCCGCCGCCGAGTTGCTAACTGGCCAAGCCACTGCAACGTTGCAAGCCGGGCTCCGAAGAACAGAAACGCCAGGGGAAGAGCAGCATGTCCATCGAACAACCGCCCGCCAGCCAGCCATTCGCCGTGCCGGAAGCGACGATCGGCGCCGGCCTGCTGCTGGTGGCGGCCGTGGTGCTGTGGCAGACCGCGACCATGCCGGTCTCGCCCATGTATTCGAAGGTCGGGCCGACCGTCTTCCCCTACATGACCGCGTTCGGGCTGGCGCTGTTCGCCGTGCTGCTGATCGTGCAGGCCTGGCGCGGCGGCTGGCAGCCGGACGACGAGAAGGAGGTCGCCGTCGACTGGCGCTCGACCGGCTTCGTCGCCGCCGGGCTGCTCGCCAACGTCCTCCTGATCAAGCCGCTCGGTTTCACCTTCGCCTCCACCGTACTGTTCGTGCTGGTGACGCACGGCTTCGGCAGCCGCAAGCCGCTCCACAACGCGGCGATCGGCCTGGTTCTCTCGCTCGCCGCCTATTTCGGCTTCGCCAAGGCGCTCGGGGTCAATATCGGCGCCGGCGTCATCGAACGGCTGCTCGGAGCCTGATGCATGGATACGCTGTCGCAACTCGCAAACGGCTTCGCCATCGCCTTCACCCCGATGAACCTGCTGTGGTGCCTGCTCGGCACCACGCTCGGCACGGCGATCGGCGTGCTGCCGGGCCTCGGGCCGGCGCTCACCATCGCGCTGCTGCTGCCCATCACCTTCCAGGTCCCCGCCGAAGCCTCGTTCATCCTGTTCGCCGGCATCTACTACGGCGCCATGTATGGCGGCTCGACCACATCGATCCTGCTCAACACGCCGGGCGAGAGCGCCACCATCGTCACCGCGCTCGAGGGCAACAGGATGGCCCGCAACGGCCGCGCCGGGGCCGCGCTTGCGACGTCGGCGATCGGCTCCTTCGTCGCGGGTACGATCGGCACCGCCGGCATCGCCTTCCTGGCGCCGGTGGTGGTCGGCCTCGCGCTCGCCTTCGGGCCGGCCGAGTATTTTTCGCTGATGGTGCTCGCCTTCGTCATGGTCTCGGCGGTGCTCGGCTCGTCTTCGGTGCGCGGCCTGACCAGCCTGTTCGTCGGCTTCTTCATCGGCATGGTCGGCATCGACCTGCAGACCGGCCAGGCGCGCTTCACCTTCGGCGTGCCGGAGCTGCTGGACGGCATCGACGTCATCATCGCAGCGGTCGGCCTGTTCGCCGTCGGCGAGACGCTCTACGTCGCGGCGCGGCGCTACACGGGCCGCGACGAGATCATCCCGCTCAAGGGCTCGCTCTATATGTCCGCCCAGGAATGGGCGCGCTCGTGGAAGGCGTGGTTCCGCGGCGCTCTCATCGGCTTCCCCATCGGCGCCATGCCGGCCGGCGGCGCCGAGATCCCGACCTTCCTGTCCTACGCCGTCGAGAAGAAGCTGTCGAAGCACAAGGAGGAGTTCGGCACCACCGGTGCCATCGAGGGCGTCGCCGGGCCGGAAGCCGCCAACAACGCCTCGGCAGCCGGCGTGCTGGTGCCGATGCTGACCCTCGGCCTGCCGACCTCGGCGACCGCCGCGATCATGCTGTCGGCCTTCCAGAGCTACGGCATCAACCCCGGACCGCTGCTGCTCACCACGCAGTCGAGCCTGGTCTGGGGGCTGATCGCCAGCCTGTTCATCGCCAACGTCATCCTGGTCATCCTCAACCTGCCGCTGATCGGGCTGTGGGTCAGGCTGCTCAGGATCCCGGCGCCGCAGCTCTATGCCGGCATCCTGGTGTTCGCCACCGTCGGCACCTACGGCATCTCGCAGTCGCCGATCGACCTGGTGCTGCTCTACGTGCTCGGCGCCATGGGTTTCCTGATGCGGCGCTTCGACTTCCCGACGGCACCGGTCATCATCGGCATGATCCTCGGGCCGCTGGCGGAGCAGCAGTTCCGCCGCGCCATGACGATCTCCGCCGGCGACTGGTCGGTGTTCTACACGCACCCGCTGTCGCTGACGCTGCTGCTGCTTGCGCTGCTCGCCCTGCTCGCGCCGAAGATCTACAGCTTCATCCAGCATCGCCGCACGCGCGGGCCAGAGCATGTGCCGGGAGATGCGTGATTTGACCGGCGGGGCGCCTCCGACGCCCGTTTCCGCCGGCAAGGCGCCGACGATATGGTGCGACACGACCGGGCGCCCCCGCAAAGCGCCGTCACATCGGCGAACGCACGATCTGTCTATGCGAAGACGCCCGCCCGCGACGCGTCCACGCCGTATTCGGCGGCGGCATCCAGGATGGTGTGCCAAAGGCTGTCGGCGAAGCTGGTGAAGACGAGCAGGTGGTAGACCGGGCTGCCGTCGGCCGCATCCGCGGCGCGCCACAGGCCGACATTGGTGTGGTCGATCGATGTCGCCGCCGCTGTGCCCACCGGAAACGCCGTGTCGTGGAAGTCGAGCGACGAGACCTTGGCAAGCGCGTCGCGGGCGCGCGCTCCTGATATCCGGATCAGGCAGCGGCCGCCCGACTGGTCGGACAGCGACGCTATTCCGGCAAAAACGCCGCGCAACGGAGCCAGTGGATCGGCCAGGCCGTCGGCGGGTGTCAACGCGAAGAACTGGTCGGGACCGGACCAGACCAGCGTGGCCTGCTTACCGAACAGCGCGGTCGGGTGGTCCGGCGCGGCGACGCCGTAATACGCCTTGGCGGCTTTCGCCGTGTCGGCCCAGCGGCCGCGGCGCGCCATCACCTGGACCAGGCTGAAACCGGTCAGCTCGGCCAGAAGAACGCCGGCCTCGCCGGAGAGAACGCCTTGGCGGCCCGGCACGAAAGCCTTCCGCAGCGGCGAGCCCGCGCTCCAGAGATAATCAGCCACGCTGGCGCCCTCCCTCGGGATCGTAGAAGACCGGGCTGCAGATTTCGACGTCCATGTCCTCGCCGCGCAGCGGGTCGTGGGCGCGCACGATCTCGCCAAGACGCTCGCGGCCGCGCTCGACCAGCCCCAGGCCGATCCACTGGCCGAGCATCGGCGAGAAGCAGACGGATGTGACGTAGCCCTGGTCGGTGTCGGGGCCGGGAATGGCGTCTTTCGGAACAATGTGCGCGCCGGAGCGCAGGCGGCTCGCCGGGTTCACAGGCTTGATGCCGACCACGACCTGCCGGTCGGGAGCGTTCAGCGCCTCGCGCCCGGCCATGGCGCGGCCGATAAAATCCTTCTTCTTCGAGGCCATCTTGCCGAGGCCGAGATCACCGGCCGTCGTCGTGCCGTTAAGTTCGGGACCGGCGACATGGCCCTTCTCGATGCGCATGACGCCGAGCGCCTCGGTGCCGTAGGGCGTCACGCCGTATCGCTCGCCGGCCTGCATCAGATTGCGCGCCATCGCCTCGCCATACTGCGCGGGCACGCCGATCTCGAAGGCGAGTTCGCCGGAGAAGGAGATGCGGTAGAGCCGCGCCCGCATGCCGCCCCTCAGCACCACCGCGCGCGCGCCCATGAACGGGAAAGCCTCGTTGGAAAGGTCTTCGGCAGGGTCGACCAGCTCGCGCAGCAGGTCGCGGGTC
Source organism: Kumtagia sp. (assembly GCF_059502445.1). Classification (NCBI taxonomy): domain Bacteria; kingdom Pseudomonadati; phylum Pseudomonadota; class Alphaproteobacteria; order Hyphomicrobiales; family Phyllobacteriaceae; genus Kumtagia; species Kumtagia sp. Next base: position 60,122 of record NZ_JCACER010000022.1, on the reverse strand, counting down.
ATCGGCCCGGCGATCGAGAACTGCGCCCACTGGTCGGTGACCGAGGTCAGTTGCACGTCGAGCTCCGGCCACAGCACCTGCCGGCAGAATTCGAGATGCTGCATGACCGGCCCGGCCTTGGCGGTGGTGGTGGTGAGGAAATAGTGGTCCTCGGCCAGCCGCGCGGTGGTGCCGTCGTCCATGACGAGGCCATCCTCGCGCAGCATCAGGCCGTAGCGTGCCTTGCCGACGGCAAGCGTCGAGAAGGAATTGATGTAGACGCGGTCGAGGAAGATGCCGGCGTCGCGCCCCTGCACGTCGACCTTGCCGAGCGTGGAGACGTCGCAGAAGCCGACGCCGCCCCGCACCGCCTTCACCTCGCGGTTGACCGAGTCCAGCCAGTCCTTCTCGCCTGGCAGCGGATACCATTGCGCGCGCTTCCACAGGCCGGTGTCGACGAAGACGGCGCCGCGCTCGGCCGCCCAGTGATGCGACGGGGTCAGCCGCCAGGCGTGGAAATTCTCGTCGCGGTGGTGGCCGGCGAGCGCGCCGATCGCCACCGGCGCATAAGGCGGCCGGTAGATGGTGGTGCCGGTGTCGGCGATGGCGCGCCCGGTCGCCTCGGCCATGATGGCGAGGCCGTTGACGTTGGATAGCTTGCCCTGGTCGGTCGCCATGCCGAGCGTGGTGTAGCGCTTCAGGTGCTCGACGGATTCGAAACCCTCGCGCTGCGCCAGCGTCACGTCGGACGCTGTCACGTCGTGCTGGAAGTCGACGAAAGCCTTGCCGCCCTTGACATGCCAGAGCGGCCTGATCGCGAAGGGCTCGTCGTCCGCCGTCGCGGCAGCGCCGGTTTCGCCCGAGAAGCCTGCGTCCGCGGCGGCCTGTGCTCCGGCGGCATGGCCGTCGCGCAGGCACGCGGCCAGCGAGAAATCGCCATTGGCGGCACCGGCCATCGCCATGCCGGGCGGGCACTGGCCGGGCCCGAAGGCGGCGATGTCGTCGCGCCAGACGGGCCGGCCGCGATGGAAGGAGGACAGCGCCACGTTGGGGTTCCAGCCGCCGGACATCGCCAGGCAGTCCGCCTCGATCTCGTGCCGGCCGCCGCTCAATGGCGCAACCACGACCTTGGAGACGCCGTCGACGCCGCCCTTCACATCCACGACCTGGCCGGCGATCAGCGGCACACCCGCGGCCGCCTCCCTGTACCGGTCAGGCGCAGCGCCGCGCGGGTCGACCACCGCGGCGACGTGGACGCCTGCCTGGCGCAGGGCCGCGACGGTGCGCCAGCCGTCGTCATTGTTGGTGAACAGCGCGATGCGTTTGCCCGGCAGGGCAGCGAAGCGGTTGAGATAGGTGCGCACGGCCGACGCCATCATCACGCCGGGCTTATCGTTGCCCGGAAAGACGATCGGCCGCTCCAGCGCACCGGCCGCCACCACGGCGCGCCTGGCGACGATACGCCAGACCCGCTGGCGCGGCTGGTGCTGGGGCGGCTCCGCGACATGGTCGTTGACGCGCTCGAGCGCGCCGTAGGTGCCGCCGTCATAGACGCCGAACACGGCGGTGCGGCTCATGATGCGGACGTTGGGCAGGCCGGAAAGCTCGCCGAGTGCCGCGGCCAGCCACTCGGCCGCCGGCTTGCCGTCGATCTCGCCGCCGTCGGAGAGCAGGCGGCCGCCGAGGCGGCTGTCCTCCTCGGCGAGGATGACGCGCGCGCCGGCTCTGGCCGCGGCAAGTGCTGCCGACAGGCCGGCCGGGCCGCTGCCGACCACCAGCACGTCGCAATGCGCCCACGCCTTCTCGTAGTGATCGGGATCGGCGACGCCCGCCGTCCTGCCGAGGCCGGCGGCGCGGCGGATCGCCGGCTCGTACAGCTTTTCCCAAAGCTTCGCCGGCCACATGAAGGTCTTGTAGTAGAAGCCGGCGACGAAGATCGGCGACAGCAGCGAGTTCACCGCCATGACATCGTGGCGCAGCGATGGCCAGCGGTTCTGGCTCTGCGCGCTGAGCCCGTCATAAAGCTCGATCGTGGTCGCCCGCGTGTTGGCCTCGCGCCGCGCGCCGGTGCGCAGCTCGACCAGCGCGTTGGGCTCCTCCGCGCCGGCGGTCAGGATGCCGCGCGGCCGGTGGTACTTGAACGAGCGGCCGACCAGTCTTACGCCGTTGGCCACCAGCGCCGAGGCGAGCGTGTCGCCGGCGAAGCCGGTCATGATCTTGCCGTCGAAGCTGAAGGACAGCGGTTCTGCGCGGTCGACCAGCCCGCCCGATGCGAGGCGATGCGACTGCGCGGTCGCCGCCGACGCGGCCTGGCCGGCGGCGTCGACGCGCCGCAGCCGGTCGGTTTGCACGGCCTCAGCCATTGGGAAACTCCCTGCTTGAGGCGACAAGAGGCGTGCGCACCGAAGACCGTATCCGTCCCTCATCCCCCTGCGGGGACCTTCCCCCCGCCAGCGGCAGGGCAATCGCATATGGCAAACAGCGATGAATTTCGCCGCTTCGTGCCCCCACTCCTAACCCCTCCCCACAAGGGGGAGAGGGACTTTGTGGCTGCCATGTCGCACGAAACCGTCGACGATTGGCGCCTAGCGGAGAGGCCAGCCAGTCCCCCTCCCCCTTGTGGGGAGGGGTTAGGGGTGGGGGTGAACCCATATGCGATAGCCCTGCCGCGAGCGGAGAGAAGGGGGCCGGCCGCAACGGTGCCGCTTCCCTCTCCCCGTCCCGAACTTGTCGAAGGATCGAGGGGAGAGGGTGGGGGTGGGGGTGGGGGGCAAAGCTCGTTGGTTGCATCATCCCGCCCTCGACGCTCCGGCACCCGGGGCTGGCGTGACGGCCTTGATCTCATGCGTCGTCGTGCTGCGGGTGACGGCCAGCCATGAGCGGCAGCCGCCGCCGTGGTACCAGTGCTCGGTCATGTCGCCGGCAAGATTGTCGCGCAGGTAGACGTAGTCGAAAAAATCGTCCTGCGCGGAGGGCAGTTCGCCGCCGTCGGCGGCAAAGCCGGCGGGCCGTTTTGGCGCGGCGTCGCCGAGATAGGTGAACTCGCCGAGCTCGCGCTCTCCGCAGAACAGGCAGGCTATGCGCATGGCGCTTCTCTCAATGCAGATTGGGTTGGGCGCCCTGGCCCTTCTCGTCGATCATGGCGCCACGCCGGAAGCGGTCGAGCCGGAAGCGTTTCGCCTCCTCGTGCGGCTCGTCGCGGGCGAGCAGATGGGCGAAGACCAGGCCGGAGGCCGGCGTCGCCTTGAAGCCGCCGTAACACCAGCCGGCATTGACGTAGAGGCCGTCGACCGGCGTCCGGTCGATGATCGGCGTGCCGTCCATCGACATGTCCATGATGCCGCCCCACTGGCGCAGCAGCCGCACCCGGCCGATCATCGGCATCAGCGCCATGCCGCCCTCGCAGACGTCCTCCATGACCGGCATGTTGCCGCGCTGGGCGTAGGAGTTGTAGCCGTCGATGTCGCCGCCGAACACCAGGCCGCCCTTGTCCGACTGGCTGACGTAGAAATGGCCGGCGCCGAAGGTGATGACGCCGGGAATGAGCGGTTTGATCGCCTCCGAGACGAAGGCCTGCAGCACATGGCTCTCGATCGGCAGGCGCAGGCCGGCCATGGCCGCCACCCGCGAGCTGCTGCCGGCCACCGCCATGCCGACCTTGCCGGCGCCGATCGCGCCGCGTGTCGTCTCCACCCCCATGACCTTGCCGTTCTGGTCGCGGGTGAAGCTGGTGACCTCGCAGTTCTGGATGATGTCGACGCCGAAGGAATCGGCGGCGCGCGCATAGCCCCACACCACCGCGTCGTGGCGGGCGGTGCCGGCGCGGCGCTGCAGCAGCCCGCCCATCACCGGGAAGCGGGCGTTGTCGTAGTTGAGGAACGGCAGCATCTTGCGGATCTGCACGGCGTCCAGCAGCTCCGCGTCGATGCCGTTGATGCGCATGACGTTGCCGCGCCGCGCGAAGGCGTCGCGCTGCCCGTCGGAATGGTAGAGGTTGATGATGCCGCGCTGGCTCACCATGGTGTTGTAGTTGAGGTCCTGCTCTTGGCGTTCCCACAGCTTCATCGACAGCTCGTAGAAGCCAGTATTGCCGGGAAGCATGTAGTTGGAGCGGATGATGGTGGTGTTGCGGCCGGCATTGCCGGAACCGATCCAGCCCTTCTCCAGCACGGCGACGTTGCGGATGCCGTATTCCCTGGCCAGGAAATAGGCGGTCGCCAGCCCGTGGCCGCCGCCGCCGATTATGACCACGTCGTAGTGCTTCTTGGGCTCGGGGTCGCGCCAGGCGCGCGTCCAGCCCTTGTGGCCGGAAAGCGCCGCCTTGGCGAGCGAGAAGATCGAATACCGCATTTGCCTCTTCCGGTCCTTGCCGGCAGCCTCAGACGTCGAGCGTGTTGTCGCGTTCCCACTGGGTGAAGTGCGACGCGAAGGCGTTCCACTCCTGGTGCTTCAGCCGCAGGAAGGCCTGCGAGAACTCCTCGCCCATGGCCGCCTTCAGCGACGTGTCCTTGTCGTATTCGCGCAGCGCGTCGAGCAGGTTGAGCGGCAGCTTCGCGCCATGGCTGACGGTGTGGCCGTCCTTGTACATGTCGATGTCGCTGCGCGGGCCGGGATCGGCCTTCGAGCGGATGCCGTCGAGGCCGGCGGCGATGATGACGGCCTGCATCAGATAGGGGTTGGCGGCGCCGTCGGGCAGACGCAGCTCGAAGCGGCCGGGGCCGGGGACGCGCACCATGTGGGTGCGGTTGTTGCCGGTCCAGGTCACCGTGTTCGGCGCCCAGGTGGCGCCGGAGACGGTGCGCGGCGCGTTGATGCGCTTGTAGGAATTGACGGTCGGGTTGGTGATGGCGGCGAGCGCGGAGGCGTGCTTCATGATGCCGCCGAGGAAGTGGCGGCCCTGCTCGGACAGGCCGAGCTCCATGTTCTTGTCGGCGAAGGCGTTGGTCTTGCCAGCGAGATCCCACACCGAGATGTGGGCATGGCAGCCATTGCCGGTCAGTCCCTGGAACGGTTTCGGCATGAAGGTGGCGCGCAGGCCATGCTTCTCGGCGATCGACTTCACCATGAACTTGAAGAAGGAGTGCTTGTCGGCGGTGGCCAGCACGTTGTCGAAGGCCCAGTTCATCTCGAACTGGCCGTTCGCGTCCTCATGGTCGTTCTGGTAGGGCTCCCAGCCGAGACCCAGCATGCCGTCGCAGATCTCGGCGATCACGTCGTAGCGGCGCATCACGGCCTGCTGGTCGTAGCAGGATTTTGCCGCCGTGTCGTATTCGTCGGAGATCTGCTTGCCGTCCGGCGTGGTCAGAAAGAATTCCGGCTCGACGCCGGTCTTCACCGACATGCCGAGCTCTGCCGCCTCGGCGACCAGCCGCTTCAGCGTGTTGCGCGGCGCCTGGGCGACGCTCTTGCCTTCCATCAGGCAGTCCGAGGCGAGCCACGCGACGTCCGGCTTCCACGGCAGCTGGATGACCGAGGACGGGTCCGGCACGGCGAGCATGTCGGGATGCGCCGGGGTCAGGTCGAGCCAGGTGGCGAAGCCGGCGAAACCCGCGCCGTCCTGCTGCATGTCCGCGATCGCCTGCGCCGGCACCAGCTTGGCGCGCTGGCCGCCGAACAGGTCGGTATAGGAGATCATGAAATATTTGACGCCGCGCGCCTTGGCGAATTCCCGAAGATCGCCCACCTCGGCGTTCACCTTCGTTTCGACCGTCTTGTTCATTGCCGTTCCCCTGTCTGGCGCCGGGACAGTTCCTGTTGTCCGCCGCGCCTCCTTCCGATTGCCGGTTTCTCCCGGGGCTTTCCCCGCGAATGCGCTGGGCACGGTTTACCTTTTGCCCCAGACGCCATGTCCTGAACTGCCGCTCCTTCTCCGGGGCAAGAACGCAAACCGTCCCCGGCGGGACCTCCTAGAAACCGCCCTGCCCCGGTATCCAGCTCGTTCCGGCAAGCGGAACGCCGGCCATGGCGGCGGCTTCGATGGTCAGGGCGCAGAGATCCTCCGGCTCGAGATTGTGGACATGATTCTTGCCGCAGGCGCGCGCGATCGTCTGTGCCTCCAGCGTCATGACTTTCAGATAATTCGCCAGGCGCCTGCCGGCCGCGATCGGATCGACGCGCTTCATCAGCTCCGGATCCTGCGTGGTGATGCCCGCCGGGTCCTTGCCCTCGTGCCAGTCGTCATAGGCGCCGGCGGTGGTGCCGAGCTTCTCGTATTCGCTCTCCCAGCGCGGGTCGTTGTCGCCGAGCGCCACCAGCGCGGCCGTGCCGATGGACACGGCGTCGGCGCCCAGCGCCAGCGCCTTGGCCACGTCGGCGCCGTTGCGGATGCCGCCGGAGACGACGAGCTGGACCTTTCGATGCATGCCGAGTTCCTGCAGCGCCTTCACCGCCGGGCGGATGCAGGCGAGCGTCGGCTGGCCGACATTCTCGATGAACACCTCCTGCGTCGCCGCCGTGCCGCCCTGCATGCCGTCGAGCACCACCACGTCGGCGCCCGACTTCACCGCCAGCGCGGTGTCGTAATAGGGCCGCGCGCCGCCGACCTTCACATAGATTGGCTTCTCCCAGTCGGTGATCTCGCGCAGCTCGAGGATCTTGATCTCGAGGTCGTCCGGCCCGGTCCAGTCGGGATGGCGGCAGGCCGAGCGCTGGTCGATGCCCTTGGGCAGCGTGCGCATCTCGGCGACACGGTCGGAAATCTTCTGGCCGAGCAGCATGCCGCCGCCGCCCGGCTTGGCGCCCTGCCCCACCACGATCTCGATGGCGTCGGCGCGGCGCAGATCGCGCGGGTTCATGCCGTAGCGCGACGGCAGGTACTGGTAGACCAGCGTCCTGGAATGGCCGCGCTCCTCCTCGGTCATGCCGCCGTCGCCGGTGGTGGTGGAGGTGCCGGCGATAGTGGCGCCGCGGCCCAGCGCCTCCTTGGCGGGGCCGGACAGCGAGCCGAAGCTCATGCCGGCGATGGTGATCGGGATCTTCAGCTCGATCGGCTTCTTCGCGTAGCGAGTGCCGAGCGTGACGCTGGTCTCGCACTTCTCGCGATAGCCTTCGAGCGGATAGCGCGAGATCGAGGCACCGAGGAACAACAGGTCGTCGAAATGCGGGACCTTGCGCTTGGCGCCGCCGCCGCGGATGTCATAGATCCCCGTCGCCGCGGCGCGGCGGATTTCCGACAGCGTGTAGTCGTCGAACGTCGCCGAGCGGCGCGGCGTCGTCGGCGGATTGTGGTAGGTCATGCTGGCGCCCCTCAATACGCGTCGGCGTTGTCGATGTTGAAATTGTAGAGCGTGCGGGCCGAGCCATAGCGCGTGAATTCCTCGGGCTTGACGTCGGTGATGCCGGCGCGGTCGAGGATCGCCTGGAGCCGGGCGAGGTGCTTCGGGTGCATCTTCTTCTTGATGCAGTCGGCGCCGAGGCTCTTCACGCTGCCGCGCACGAACAGCTTTGCCTCGTAGATCGAATCGCCCAGCGCGTCGCCAGCGTCGCCGAGCACGACGAGGTTGCCCGACTGGGCCATGAAGGCCGACATGTGGCCGACATTGCCGCGCACGACGATGTCGATGCCCTTCATCGAGATGCCGCAGCGCGACGAGGCATTGCCCTCGATGACCAGCAGGCCGCCGCGGCCGGTGGCGCCCGCATACTGGCTGGCGTCGCCCTTCACCACGATCTTGCCGGACATCATGTTCTCGCCGACGCCGGGGCCGGCGGAGCCGTGGACGGTGATCTCGCCGCCGTCGTTCATGCCGCCGCAATAATAACCGACGCTGCCGCGCACCTCGACCGCGACCGGCTTGTCGACGCCGGCGGCCACCGCGTGGCTGCCCTTGGGGTTGACGACCTCCCAGGCCGGCTCGTCGGCCGCGTCGGCGATCTGGTGGAGAGCAAGGTTGAGCTCGCGCAGCGGCGTCGCCGCAAGGTCGAAGACCCGCGGCGCGTAGTTCACCGCGCGCGCCGGCGCCGTCGCGACATTGGAAACGTTCATGGTCTCAATGCTCCCAGAAATAGACGGTGGAGGGCTCGGGCTCCCAGACCTTGGCGTCCTCGATTCCGGGAAGATTGGCCAGCGCCCGGTATTCCGAGCCGAAGGCGACGTAGCGGTCGGTCTCGGCCAGCACCGCCGGCTTGCAGGCGATCGGGTCGCGCAGCACGCCGAAGCCGTTCTTGGTGCCGACAACGAAGGTGTAGAACCCGTCGAGATCCTTGAGCCCGCTCTCCAGCGCCTCGCCCAGGTTCTGGCCGTGCGCGATCTTCGAGGACAGATAGGCGGCGGCGACCTCGGTGTCGTTCTCCGTCTCGAAGCTCATGCCTTCGCGCTTCAGCTCGCGGCGCAGATTGTTGTGGTTGGACAGCGAGCCGTTGTGGACGAGGCACTGGTCGGGGCCGGTCGAGAACGGGTGGGCGCCCATGGTGGTGACGGCCGATTCGGTCGCCATGCGGGTATGGCCGATGCCGTGCGTGCCGGTCATTGCGGAGAGATCGAAGCGCTTCGCCACCGCCTCGGGCAGGCCGACCTCCTTGTAGATCTCGACTGCCTCGCCCGAGCCCATGATGCGCGCGTCCGGGCGCAGCGCCAGGATGGCCTCGCGCGCCTCGCCGACTTTGTCGGCCGGCACCTCGACGACGGCATGGGTCGACTTGACCGTCACCGTCGGCCTGGCGCCGATCTCCTTCTCCAGCTCGACGGCGAGTTTTGGAAAATCCCTGGCCGGCGACGGCGACTGGATGGTGATCTTGGCTCGTCCTTCCTTGGCGCCGCCATAGATGGCGATGCCGGCGCTGTCAGGCCCGCGATCGGTCAGCAGGACCAGCATTTCGGACAGCAAGGCGCCGAGCTGCGGTTCCAGCGATTTGTCTTTCAGAAACAGTCCGACAATTCCGCACATGGCTGCAATCTCCCGTGTGATCAGACTGCTATCAGGAAGGCGCGACGTTTTCAACTCCCATGAAACTAATCTTCATATGAGGAAGCGATTTTTCGTAACGTCCAGCGTTTACGGAAAACGGGGCGCTTCAGCCCCGGACGCCCGCCCGGCGAAACGCTTCCCAGCGTATCTTCGCCAGCTTGTAGGCGTCGGTGATCGACAGCGCCCAGACGAACAGCCCGCCGGCGTGGCGGCCGATGAAGGACTGATCGGGCGTCGTGGTGACGTACGTCAAGACCATCAGCAGGATGGCGAAGAGCACGAAGCACAGCCCGCGCAGCACCTGGCCGATTGCGACATGCCCGGCGCCGGGCAGCAGGATGGCGAGGAGGAGGACGAGACGGGGGTTGATCGGGCGGTTCATCGAAACTCCGTCACGCGGGAATGGATTCCGGCTCGCGGTCCGCTTCGTGGCCGAGCGCCTCGTTAAGCAGCTTCAGCTCCGCGAGCGCGGTGCGCACGAGGTCGGCCGGCACCGAAGCGACCGGAAAGCGCATCTGCCGGTAGAGCACATGCGCGCCGCGATCGCCCTCGGCGATGCGCCGGACGATGCCCGCGCCGCGCGGCGTGATGACGGCTTCCTTCAAGGTCGGATCGGCGAACAGCGTGCGGAAAAGTGCGCCTGTCTTCTCGACGGTGGCAGCGGTGACGCCACGGCCGCGCGCGAGAAGGGAAAAATCGGCGGAGAAGGGCGGCACGATCGTGTCGGGCAGGCCGAGCACGCGCGAATAGAATTCGGTGCCGAAGGGCCGCGCCAGCACGCCGATGGAGGCGCCACTCTGTCGAGAATCGGCGGCTTCGGGATTCAGCATGGTGAGCTTCAGCCAGAGTTGCGGCAGCCGGCGCGGCACGAGGCTGTCGGCGACGACTTCCAGGCTGACCCGGTTGCCGCCACTCTTGCCGTCGAGCCGGGGATAACCGTCGGCGCCGATCGAGACGCGCGCGTCGTCGATCAGCGCGGCGGCCGTGTCGAGCAGGGCTTTTCGCGCCTGGAGGTCGCGCGACAGTTCCCTGCGGGCCAGCATCGCGATGACCGCGACGCCGGCTAGGCAGAAGACGAGCAGCCCAATGCCCTGAAGGGAGAGCGGCATCGCGAACTGCTCGAACGCCGAGGGCATGGGTCTACGCCCTCAGTAACCCTGCGGCCTGGGCCAAGGCATGGTGAACTGGTCGCCACGCTTGACGAAGCGGTAGCGCCAGAAATGGAACCACAGCGACGCGATGATGTAGAAGCAGAGCATCGCGATGAGCTGCGTGCCGTAGCCGAGGAACACCGCGAAATAGGTCGCCGCGCACAGCACCAGCAGCACGACCGCCGGCAGCGGATGCCAAGGATGCACGTAGCCGCGCTTGATCGTGTCGAGCGGCCATTTCTTTCTGAACATCACCATGTTGAAGGTCATGAAGGTGTAGCCGAGCAGGCCCGACAGGATGGAGAAGGTCACCACCTGGTCGAGCGGTGCGCCGAGCGCGAAGATCAGCGCGATCGGGATGAGGAAGACGATCGACCGGTAGGGCGTGCGGTAGCGCGGATGCACGGCGCCGAACCAGCTCGGCAGGTAGCGGTCGCGACCCATGGAGAACCACGCGCGCGACGCATCGTTGATGCAGCCGTTGGCCGATGCGGTCGTCGCGAAGACCGTGCCGATGAAGAGCAGCACCATCAGGCTCGAATTGCCCGTCACGCGCGCCGCGTCGAAGAGCGGCGTGCCGGCGCTGCCGAGATACTCCCACGGGATCAGACCCGAGCAGACGTACCAGGTCAGCGTGGCGGCGATCACCAGCGTCATGATGCCGGCCATCGTGCCGAAGGGCAGCGAGCGGGCGGGCGAGCGCACTTCCTCGGCCGCCTGGCAGGTGCCTTCGATGCCGAGATAGTACCAGAGCCCGAAATGCAGCGCCGCGATGATGCCGAGCCAGCCATAGGGCAGCGGCTCGTTGGTCACCGCCGAGAAGTCGAGCGGCACCGCCGACGCGCCGAACTGCACCGCGAGGAACAGCACGATGATGGCGACGAAGGCGAAGGCCGTGATGACAAGGTTGAAGGACAGCGAGGCCAGCACGCCGCGATAGTTGAGATAGGCGAGCGCCAGGATGGTCATGATGATGAAGGGCTGCTGGTTGAGGCCGGTATGGCCGAGCATGCCCGCCACCGTGTCGAGCAGGAAGCCGATGGTGATGGCGTTCGCCGCCTCCAGCATGGTGTAGGCCATGACGAGGAACAGGCCGACATTGAAGGCCATCAGCGGTCCGACGATGTGCTTGGCCTGCGCGTACTGGCCGCCCGCGGCGGCGACCGTCGAGGTCACCTCGGAGTCGATCATGGCGACGCAGGTGTAGAGCAGGCCGGCGACCCAGCAGGCCACAAGGCCGGCGATCATGCCGCCTTTGCCGACCGAGAAATTCCAACCCATGTATTCGCCGACCAGCACGATGCCGACGCCGAGCGCCCAGACATGGCCGGGACCGAGCACGCGCAGGAGGCCGAGCCTCTCTGGCGCCTGAACAGCAGAAGCGTTGCTCATCGTCGTCCCCTAAAGCTCGTGACGTTCTTGCGTCAGCTCGAGCTCACCCTCTCGAGATGAAGTGAGAAGCTCGTTGTCGTAGGTCGTGTCGACCTTGATCATGTCGAGCAGCATGATCCCCGCGATGATCGCCGAGATCACCCAGGCCGCGATTTCGAGATAATTCCAGATATCCATGACGCGCCCCTCAGCCCTTGCCGTTCTTGCCGAAGCGCTCGTCGATCACCTCGCGGTACTCCTTGTCGGAAAGCCGGACCACGAGGATGAAGTAGCCGACGACCGCGACCACCATGACGATCAGCGCGGTCCAGCTGAAGGTGTAATCGAAGCGCGCGGTGATGATGTCGTTTGCCGACGCCGCGTCCGGGAAGCCGAGCGCCGCCCACTGCTGCTGTTCGGCCGCGTTCTGGCCGAGCGCTTCCCAGGTCGGGTTCTCGATCGGAGCCGGCGTCTTGGCCGCGCCCGCGAGTCCCATGTAGAGCGGCAGGTAGAGCGCCCCGACGGTCAGCACCAGCAGCACGATGACGTCGACGACCTGGCCGGCGAGGCTCTGTTTCGGAGGTTGATAAGCCATGACGCGCTCCTCCTAGATCCGCTTGCGGCGACGCATCTCGTCGAGATGCTTGATGTCGAGGCCGTAGATGAAATGCTTGTCGTCGCGGTAGTGGCGCAGCATCGCGACGATGGCCGCCGTGTTGAAGGCGAGCACCGCGATGCCGGCTACCGCCAGCACGATGCGGATGGTGCCGTCGCCGACCAGCGGCCACATGGTGAACAGCACGAACAGCACCGCGACCCACAGGCCGACGACGAAGGCGATCGCGCCCTTTCTGTCTCGCTGATGCATGCGCTCGATGCGCGTTTCGAGGGATCGTGCATCGATCCCTTCTCCGACACTGACTGCCAAGGTTCCCTCCCGGAGGCAAGCCGCCCGTCCGGCGGCGATTGTCTGATAAAAAAACTTGCCTGCGAGGAATGTCCGCCCGTTCGCCGGCTGCGTCAAGCGGTCGCACGTGCTGCATTGCAGCAATTCGATGCAAATGCACATCTTTTGATCAGGCCATACCCAACGCTTCGGCAAATCTCCTGCATCGGCGATTGGCCGAGGCGGAAAGCAACGCTCCCCCCTTCTCCCCTTGTGGAAGAAGGTGGCCTAGCGAAGCGAGGCCGGATGAGGGATGCTGGATGGAGCGCCGCGCCGACGCCAGCCCCGGATCATTGTCAGCATCCGTCAGGATGATTTTCCCTCATTTTATCCCCGCCCTCCCGACCGGAGCGACAATCCTGCCGCCTGTGCAGGAAAGGAGGCGGTGGTGGACTGGGATGCGGCAATCGAGAAGAATCGCGAAGCGCTGAAGCGCATCGTCGCCATGCTCGTCGCCATGGCCGGGCTGGAACTCGAGGAACTCAGGGGACAGTTTACTTTCTTTCGGCAGAAGGGCACAGCCGCTTCAAGGTTTTCGCGGGCCGAAAAAAGTAAACTGTCCCCAGAACTTACCCTTCAACGCCGCCTCCACCGTGCCATACTCCGGCTCTTGCGCCCTGCCGAAGCCGCGGTGCGGCGCCTCATCGTCGTGGCCGCACGTGGCCTCGTCGTCGCCTTGCCGGCGCCCCGGCAGAAACCGCAGCCGAAATTCCGGCCCGGAGCCGGCCCCGTCCGCATGCCGGCGCGGCCGAAAACCCGCGCCCGGCGCGCGACCCTGCCTCTGCTCGATCCGCTAAAACCCTGGAACCGCCGCCCGCGGCGGGCGCCCAGGGGCGTGCCGCGCATCTCCTGTCCCGGCTACAGCGAGCCGTTCCGCATCCCCGTCTGGTCGCCCAAAGATCCGATCGACGCGAGGCGGCTGGACGCGCGGCTGCGGGCGCTGATTTTGGCGCTCGACGACCTGCCCGGCCAGGCAAGACGCTTCGCCCGCTGGCGGGCACGCCGCGACGCCGCCCTGGCGCGCGAGCAGGAAACCGGCGGTCTGCGCCGGTTCGGCCGCTTCTCGCCGCTGAAACCCGGCCGCCCGCCGGGCTGGCGGCGAAAAAAGCCCGTCCATGAGGTGCACGAGGTTCTGGACGTCGTGCACGGCCTTGCCCAGTGGGCGCTGGAGCCGCCGGATACGTCGTGACGGCGGCCTGCCGGGCACGAAGATCGGGATGCACGGTCCGCGCGGCGTTTTTCGCGGCGTGGCGGCGATATCTGCTGTCGGGAATACCGTCTCGCAGGGGAGAAATCTCAATACGATCCTCGTCACGTCGCCAGTTCCCATCGGCACAGATCGTGGTGGCGCGAAAGACCCTGAAGACTGTGGACGAGGACGAAGCTTTCGACGCGCCAGCGAATGGGAGCGATCGCCTCCGCCGCCACCGCGCGCCTGTCGTAGAGCAGCGTCATGTGCGGTGTGAAGGATTTGCGGATATTTCCGAGCCGGGCCGTTTTCATGACCTCGCCAAGCCGCCGGTGGAAGGCGTGCAGTTGCACGAGATCCTCGCCGCGGCCGCACAGCACCAGCGGCCGGCCGCCGTCCTCCTGCCCAAAACTCATCGCACGGTCGAAACAGATCTCGAAACTTGCCTCCCGCAGCAACCCGGCGGCGGCGATCGCCCTGGTCTCGATCCCCGCCGGCACGCCTTCATAGATCCCGACGCCATGCAGGCTTACGTGAAGGCGTTTCGTGCCGAGCGGCCTGCCGGTGAGGCCATGCTCGGCACGCAGCCTTTCCGTTTCGGCAGTGATCCGCAGAGCGGCGGCACCGTCGGGACGGATGCCGAAGAAGAGACTGTCGAGTCGGGCGACCTGGCAACCGGGAAGGAATGGCTGCCCTTCATCCGTCCGGCGAAGCCGAGGACGGGGTGCCGGCTTCGGACGCACCTTGCCCGCGACCTCCGGGCCGCCGTCCAGCTCCAGTTCGTACTGCATCGGCACAGCTTAGAACAAATCATGAACATGGAAAAGTCGAAAAAAGCTCGGAAGGTCCGAACTCGGCGCTTCAGGCTTCGGCCAGGACGGCAGCCGCCTCGGAGACCAGTTCGTCCACGGGCCGCGTCCCGTCGAGGGGAAGTGCCGCCTCATCGGGCCCCGGCGGTTCGAGGGCGGCAAACTGGCTGTCGACCAGGCTGGACGGCATGAAATGCCCGCGCCGCGCGGCGACGCGGCGATGCGCGGTCTCGCGGTCGATGACGAGATGGACGAAGACAAGTCGCGGATTTTTCGCGCGCAGCCGGTCGCGGTAGCGGCGCTTGAGCGCGGAGCAGCCGGCAACCGTCCTCTCGCCGGCTGCGGTCGATGCTGCAATCTCCGCGGCGATCTTTTCCAGCCAGCCGGCGCGGTCGTCGTCCGTGAGCGGAACGCCGGCCGACATCTTGGCGATGTTCTCGGGCGGGTGAAGGCTGTCGCCTTCGATGAAGCGCGCACCGAGGCGGGCGGCGAGCGCCCGGCCGACCTCGGTCTTGCCGCAACCGGTTACGCCCATCACCACGACGGAAAGGATGCCCGCCGCAGCGGCAGATCGTATGCTCATGGACTGCTCAATTCACCGGACCGGAGGCGTGCGGCCGTAGAGCAGCAGCATCGCCACGATCACCACGCCGTAGATGATCTGCCGGCCGGCCTCCGGCATCTGCATGACCGACAGGATCGACTGCAGCAGCGTGATGAGGATGACGCCGGCGACCGTGCCGAGATAGGAGCCCCGGCCGCCGAGGATGGAAGTGCCGCCGAGCACCACGGCGGCGATCGCCGGCAGCAGGTAGGTGTCGCCCATCGACTGCGCCGCCTTGGACGCGTAGCCGGCGAGCAGCACGCCGCCGAAGGCGCTCAGCGCCCCCGAGACGACGAAGGCCACCATGACGATGCGCCGCGTGTCGACGCCGGAGAGATAGGCGGCGCGCTCGCGGTTGCCGATGCCGTAGACGGCGCGGCCGAAGGTCGTGCGGGTGAGCAGGAAGACGGCCGCCGCCCCGATGACGGCCCAAATGATCACTGCGTTGGGAACGCCCGGCAGCAGCGAGCCGGTGGCCAGCCAGCGCATCGCCGCCGTCGCCGAATCCTGCGGCGAGAAGCCGCCGGTGTAGACGACCATCAGACCCTGGGCGACGGCGTTGGTGGCGAGCGTGATGATCATCGACGGGATGCGCAGATACGCCACGCCGATGCCGTTGACCAGGCCGACCGCCATGCCGCAGGCGATGCCGAAGGGAATGGCCAGCACCTCCCCCGCCGGACCGTAGGCGGCGGCCGCGCAGGCCATCATGCCGCCGACGGCCACCGACCACGGCACCGACAGGTCGATCTGGCCGAGCAGGACGACCAGCATCATGCCGGTAGCGATGACGCCGAGGAACGACGCCACCTTGAGCTGCTGCAGCAGGTATTCCGGCGACAGGAAGCTGGTCGAATAGAAACTGCCGAAGACGAGCAGCAGCAGGATGCAGGCGAAGGACGTCGCCACGGCCGGGTCGACCCCGTGCAGGAATTTCGGCAGGCGCAGCACCGGCCGCCGTTCGGTGGTCATGTCGCTCATCCGAACCACTCCAGCCGGTTCCTGACCCGGAACAGCGCGAAGGCGCCGAGGCTGACGGCGAGCAGCAGCACCACGCCCTGGAACAGCGGCTGCCACAGCGGCTCGAGGTCGAAGACGAACAGCAGGTCGCCGATGGTGCGGAAGGCGAGCGCCCCGAAGATCGCACCGATGACGCTGCCCTTGCCGCCGAACAGCGACACCCCGCCCAGCACCACGGCGGCGATGGAGAACAGCGTGTAGGCGTTGCCGCTCGCCAGCGCCGCCTCGCCCGTATAGGTGAAGAAGGTGAGGAACAGCCCGCCGATCGCCGCCAGCAGCCCCGCCAGCGTGTAGGCGGCGAATTTTGCCCGCCTGATCGGCACGCCCGACATGTAGGCCGCGACCTCGGAAGAGCCCGAGGCATAGGCGGTGCGGCCGGTGAGCGAGCGGCTGAACGGCACCCAGACCACCAGCACCACGACCGCCAGCACCACCAGGCTGGCGGGTATGACGCCGAACAGCCGGCCGGTCAGCGCGTCCGCCAGCCCCTCGTTGACCGAGCCGCCGGGGAAAGGCCGCAGCAGCAGCGCCAGGCCGAAATAGATGGCGCCGGTGGCGATCGTCGCGACGATCGGCTGCAGCCGTCCGAAGATGACGATCGCCCCGTTGAGCGCCCCGCAGGCGAGCCCGGTGCCGAGCACGGCGAACAGTCCCAAGGTCGTCTCCATCGCGGTGCCGACCACCAGCCAGGAGGCCAGGCAATTGGTGAGGATGAAGATCATGCCGACCGACAGGTCGATGCCGGCGGTGATGACGACCAGCGTCTGCGCCATCGCCACGAAGGCGAGCAGCACGCCCTTGTTGGAAGCCGTCTGCACGACATTGGCGGTGAAGCCGGCGGGATGGTTGGCGACATAGATCAGGAACATCAGGGCGAAGATGCCGACCGCCATCAGCGTGGCCCGCTGCTCGGCGAACCAGTAGCGCCATTCCGTCATGCGCGTGGCTCCGGATCGGAAAGAAGCACCGGGGACAGTTTACTTTCTTTCGGCAGAAGGGCCGCAGCAGTCCAGACGTCGCGCGGGCCGAAAAAAGTAAACTGTCCCCTGAGTGGCCTACAGAGTCGCCCTGCTCGCGCTGCACTCCGGTTCATGCCGCCGCCCCTCTCGTCTCCGCCTCGACATTGAGCGCGCTGGAGATCAGCGCATGCTCGGTGATGCCGCCACCTTCGAGCTCGCGCACGATGCGGCCGTCATAGAGGACGAGCACGCGGTCGCAGCAGCCGATCAGCTCGTCGTAGTCGGTTGAATAGAACAGGATCGCCGCGCCCGCGTCGGCCAGCCGGCGCAGCAGCTGGTAGATCTCCTGCTTGGTGCCGACGTCGATGCCGCGGGTCGGATCGTTGAGCAGGATGATGCGAGGCTTTCGCATCAGCCATTTGGCGATCACCACCTTCTGCTGGTTGCCGCCCGACAGCGCGCCGACCGGCACGTCGATGCCGGCCGTCTTGATGGCGAGCAGTTGCACCATCTCGTCGATCAGCCGCTCCTCCGCCTCGCGATCGATGATGCCCGCCATCGACACGCGGTCGAGGACGGCGAAGGACAGGTTCTCGCGCACCGTCATGGGCAGCATCAGCCCCTCGGTCTTGCGGTCCTCGGGGATCAGCGCCATGCCGACCTTGGCCGAGCGCGCCTGCGCCGGGCTGGCGATCGTCGCCGGCCGGCCATCGACCAGCACCTCGCCGGTCGTGCCGCGCAAGACGCCGAACAGCGCCAGCAGCAGGTCGCGCTGGCCCTGCCCGTCCAGCCCGCCCAGGCCGACGACCTCGCCGGCGCGGACGGAAAAATTGATGTCGCGCAGCCTGCCGGCCCAGCCGAGCTCCCGGCATTCGAGCATCGGCGCCTCGGGGGAGGCCGGACGCTGCGGCTTGGGCGGGAAGACATTGCTGTATTCGCGCCCGATCATCATCTGCACGACTTCCGCGTCGGTCCGCGTGCCGGCCTTGTAGCTTTCGACGTTGCGGCCGTTGCGGAAGACCGTGCACTCGTCCGCCAGCTCGGCGATCTCGTGCATGCGGTGCGAGATGTAGAGCAGCGCCAGGCCCTCGGCGCGCAGCCGCTTGAGCACAGCAAAGACCTTGGCGACGTCGGCGGCGGTCAGCGCCGAGGTCGCCTCGTCGAGGATGAGGATGCGCGGCTTCGATGCCAGCGCCTTGGCGATCTCCACCATCTGCCGGCGCGACAGCGGCAGGTCGCGGACCAGGGCGCGGGGATGGATGTCGCCGGCGCCGGCACGCGCCAGCGCCTCCTCGGCAAGCAGGCGCTGGGCGCGGTGGTCGATCAGGCCGAAGCGGCGCGGCGGATCGGCGATCGCGATGTTGTCGGCGACGCTGAGGTCGGGAACCAGCGACAGCTCCTGGAAGATGCAGGCGATGCCGGCCGCTTTGGCGTCGGCCGGCGCGGCGAAGCGCACCTCGTTTCCGTCGAGCAGCATCCTGCCCTCGTCGGGCGAGACGACGCCGGCCATGACCTTGATCAGGGTCGACTTGCCCGCGCCGTTCTCGCCGAGGATGGCGTGGATGCGGCCCGCCTCGACGACAAGCTCGGCCTTCTCCAGCGCGCGCACGCCGCCGTAGCGCTTGGAGATGCCTTCCATGCGGAAGAGGGAAGGTTGGTCCGTTTGTTCCTGAAGCATCGCTGTTTTCGATCGCCGGAGCTGGATTTGGCCGGTCCGGGCAGCCCTCATTCGCCTGCCGGCACCGGCTTCCCACAAAGGGCAGGAAGAGGGCCGGCCGGCGATGACGCCCCCTCCCCGTCCCGAGCCGTTCGAAGGATCACGGGCAGAGGGTAAGGGTGAGGGGCTGCGCCAGGCACGACCTGTTCGCGCGGCCCCCCATCTGCCTGCCGGCATCTTCTCCCCGTCGACGGGGAGAAGAGAGCCACTCGCCTACTGGTTCTCCTTCGACTGTCCCATGATCTCCTGGGCGGTGAAGTTGATGCCGCAGGTCGGGAAGGCGTTGCCGACGAAGAAATTGTCGGACTGGTCGGGATAGAAGTCCTGCCCTTCCTTGAAGTTCGGATCCTCGACGATCGCCAGCGGCAGCTTGACCGACTGCGGCACCACCTGGCCCTCGAGCGCGGCTATGGCCGTCTTGACGGCGACGGCGACCTGCGCCGGGCCGGTGCCGGCCGACGAGCATTTCAGGCCCTCGCCGGCAAACTTGGCGCAGAATTTTCGGAAGCCGTTTTCGGTCTCGCCACCGAACGGCACGAACGGATGCTTGGCGTCGATCATCGCCTGCACCACGCCGGTGTCGCCGCCCTGGGCGGTGATGCCGTCGAATTTCTTGTGCACGGCGATCGCGTCGGCGGTGGCCTTCTGCGCGGTCGGATCGTCCCACTTGCCGAGCACCTCGACGACGTCCCACTTCTTGCCGGTGGCGGCGAAGGTATCGTGAATGCCGTTGTGGCGGTCGGTGTCGACCGACGTGCCGGCGACGCCGCGCACCTCGAGTATCTTGCCGCCCTCGGGCAGGTGTTTCGCCAGCCAGTTCGCCCACAGCACGCCAAGGCCCTTCTGGTCGACATTGACGTTGATGGCGTCCTCGGTGTCGAGGATGTTGTCGAAGGCGACCAGCACGACGCCGGCTTCCCTGGCACGCTTGATCACCGGCGTGAAGGCGGTCGGGTTCTGGGCATTGACGACGATGGCGTCATAGCCGGAATCGATGAAGTTGTTGATGGCCGAGATCTGCGCCGGCACGTCCTCGCCGGTCGAGACCACCTTGAACTCCTTCAGCTTGGCGGCGACCTCCGGCTGCGCCGCATAGGCCTTGGCGGTCTGGATCATCTGGATGCGCCAGGTGTTGGCGATGTAGCCGTTGGCGAGCGCGATCCTGTACGGACCTTCCTTCTTCGGGAACTTGAAGAACTTCGTCTCGGCCGCCCACGGAACGAAGCATTCCGGCTCGGCAGCCGGGCCGCTGACGATCTCCGGCTCGGCGATGGCGGACGAAGAAAGAAGCATGAATGCTGCAGCGGCGAAAACGCCGCCAGCGACGGATCTGATCATCTATTTCCTCCCACTCATTTGCTTTTGTTGCTTAGGTCGAGCGGCCTCCATTCCGCCCGTGTCACCAGCTGCGCCCGGTCCTCTCCAGTGCGTTGTGTTTCTTATGTCACCGGGACGGGGACCTGCCCGTAGCGCTCATGACGCAAGGGAAATGGTAGCGCTACCAGATACCGGTGTAAAGCGGAATCCGGAACACGTCACGGCGGTCTCAGCGCGCCGTGCTTTCCCGCCGCATCAGTTCGAATCCGGTGTCGACCACCCGCTGCTCGGGACGCTCCCCGGCGATCGCCGCGCGCGCCATGGCGATGGCGCGCCGGCCGATATCGTAGCGGGGGGTGCGCACGCTGGTGATCGAGGGATAGGCGACGTCCATCATCTCCAGGTCGTTGAAGCCGGCGATGCCGATCTTGCCAGGCACCGCGAGCGCGGCGCGATTGCACTCGAACAGCACGCCGAGCGCCAGGTCGTCGTTGTTGCAGAAGACGGCGTCCAGCGTCGGCACCTTGGCCAGCGCGTCGCGGAACAGCTCGCGGCCGAGCGACACGCTCGATGGCGCCGTCGTCGTGGTGACGAGGCGCAGGTCGAACAGTCCCGCCTCCTCGAGCGCCGCCCGGTAGCCCGCCAAGCGCCGCTGCGAGCGCGGGTCCATGCGCGCGCCGATGAAGCCGATCCGGCGATAGCCGGCCTCGATCAGGTGGCGCGTCACCGCGCGGCCGCCCTCGACATGCGAGAAGCCGATCATCATGTCGATCGGATCGGTGCCGATCTCCATGATCTGCACCACGGGACAGCCCGCCTCCTTCAGGATCGCCCGCGACGTCGCCGTCTGGTCGATGCCGGACAGGACCACCGCGGAAGGACGCTGGCCGATGAAACCCTGCAGCAGCCGCTCCTCCTCGAGCCCGGAATAATGGGTATTGCCGATGTGGAGCTGCAGGTGGCTGTCGCCGAGGCCGTCATAGAGGCCGCGCACGACATCGGCGAAGACATTGTTGGTGAGCGACGGCACCAGCACCGCCACCACGTCGGCACGCGCCGAGGCGAGCGCCCGGGCATTGCGGTCGAGCACATAGCCGAGCTCCGCCACGGCCTTGTCGATCTGCTCGCGCAGCTCGCGGGAAACGCGGTCCGGCTCGCGCAGGGCGCGCGACACGGTGATGGCGCCGACGCCGGCCTTGCGCGCCACGTCGGCGATGGTCGGCCGCCCGCCGCCGCGTCGCGTGCGCGGCCTCATCGCGGCCTGCCGACGCGGCGCGATGCGCCTGTGCATTGCGGGAGCCGCAACCATCCGAGCCGCACGCCGCCCTCCCTCACCTGGACGAAGATAGCCGTCGGTTCGCGCAACGGCAGGTGCTTGTCAAGCGCGTGTCCGCTCCGTCACCCCGGCTGCGTGACGGTCGGGATGCGGATATGCGTCACTTCGACCGACTGCAGCTTTGCCGCGAGCGCCACCATCAGCGCCTGGGCGAGGCACATCGGCGCGGCGAGCGAGCGCGAGAAGGTGTACTCGTCCTCCGGAATCTCGAACAGCACGCTTGCCGTCTTGGTGAGCGGCGACAGCCGGCTGTCGGTGATGGCGACAACGGGAATGCCGGCCGCATGCGCGGTCTCGGCGATGGCGACGACCTCCTTGGCGTAGAAGCGGAACGACACCGCGACGAGCGCGTCGCCCGGGCGCATGACCTTGGCCATCTCGGTGGCGAGTCCGCCATTGGCATCGAGAAGCACCACCCGGCGGTTCAGCATCGACAGCACGTAACGCATGAACAGCGCGATCGGCTCGGACCGCAGCTGGCCGGCAAGATAGATGGTGTCGGCTGCCGCGAGCACGTCGACCGCCCGGGCGAACTTGTCCCCGTCGGCCTGGCCGAGCAGATCCTGCAGCGAGGCGATGTCGCGCGCCACCAGGTCGCCAAGCACGCCGCGCGGGCCGCTCTTGTGCAGCTCCAGCTCGGACTTCAGCGCACTCACCCTGGTCTCGTAGCCGGGAGCCGCGGTGGCCAGCCGGGCCTGGAAGATGCTCTGCAGTTCCTTGAAGCCGGAGTAGCCGAAGAGCTGGGCGAAGCGGACGAGGCTGGAAGCATGCACGCCGCAACGATCGGCGATCCAGTTGAGCGTCCGGATCGCCACGTCGTTGGGGTTTTGGGTCAGGAACCGCCCGATGAGCTGGTAAGTCGCGCTGAGGTCGTCATAGCTTTCCTCGATGACGCGCATGAAGGCTTCGTAGTTGGCTGGCGGCATCTTTGCCACGTCGGTTCCCTCTTTCCTGGCCGCGTGCCGACAGCGGTTCTTACCGTTGTCCCGGTCCGTTGGAAGCCCTTCGTTCAGACACGGGCCAGCCGTCTCGTCCGGCCGCTCGCGCAGGTCGGGCGAGGCTTGTCACGACACGTCGACCGGCTTGCTGCGCATCCGGGCAACCGTCTCGCGCTCCGCGCGCTTGCAGATCTGCGGCGGCAGGCCGCGCAGCAGGAGTTCGGTGTCGGCGAGCACGAGGCGGCCGATCTCCAGGAAGCTCTCGCGCATGCCGCCGCTGCGGTGGCTGGACAGGATCACTCCGTCCAGCTTGCGCAGGGGCGCGTCGGCGGAGAGCGGCTCGACCGGAAAGACGTCGATGCCGGCGCGGACATGGCCGCTGCGCACCGCCTCCTCCAGCGCCGGGAAATCGACGATGCCGGCCCGGCTCATCAGCAGCAGCACCGCCCCCTTCGGCATCAGCGCGAACTCGCGCGCGCCGATGAAACCCTGGTTCTCGCTGGTCGAGCTGGCGAACAGGAAGACAACGCGCGACGCCGACAGCAACTCGTCCAGCCCGCTCGGGATGCAGTTCTGCTCGAGGATGCGGCGCTCCGGCTGCCACGGGTCGTAGACGCGCACCTCGCAGTGGAACGGCACCAGCATGCGGCGCAGCGCCGTGCCGAGATCGCCCAGGCCGACGATGCCGACCTTTGCGCCGGTGAGCAGGAAGCTGCCGGCATTGCTGGCCAGTCCCCATTTCTCCGAACCGTCGCGGAAGGCTTCGTGGGTGGCGGTGATCTCGCGCGAAAGATCGAGCGCCATGCCGAGCGCCGTTTCGGCCACCGAGGTCGCGAAGACCGGGCTGGTGACGAGCACGTGGATGCCATGGGCGAAGCAGTGGTCGTAGTCGACATTGGGCAAAAAATTGCCCTCGACATTGATGACGCCGCGCAGGTTCGGCATGCGCGACAGCCGCTCGGCCGGCAGGTCGACCTGGCCGATCACCACTTTCGCGCGCGCCAGCGCCGCCTCCAGATCGGCGGCGGCGAGCCGGCTGCCGTCGGCATGGACGACCACCTCGCCCAGCGCATGAAGACGTCGGAGATCGTCCGGCTCGAAGATCATGTCGAGCGTGCGCGGTTCCGGATCGGCGATCAGGATCAGCGGTTTTTCTTCCGCGGTCATAGGGCGGGCTCCGAATGCCGGTACCGATTCCGTTGGTTATGCATGCCGGTCACACCTCCAGCCTGCCTCCAGTCGCGGCAGCCGCGACGGCGGCGGGGAGCGGCCGTCATCGTCCGTCCTCCCGCGCCTGATGTCAGACCGCGACGGCCCGGCCGGTGGCGGCCGATTCCACCGCGCAGTCGGCGAGCCGCAGCGCCTGGCGGCCGTCATGCACAGTGACCGGCATCGGCTGCCCGTCGACCACCGCGTCGATGAAGGCGTCGAGCTCCAGCCTGTAGGCGTCGGCATAGCGCTCGAGGAAGAAGTTGAGCAGCGGCTCGCGCACCTCGGTGGCGGTGCCCGACCAGCGGCGGATGGTGGAGGGGCGCAGGTTCTCGTTCATCACCATCCCCCGGGCGCCGTAGATCTCGAAGCGCTGGTCGTAGCCGTAGACCGCCTCGCGGCAGCAGTTGATGTGGCACTGCTTGCCGGACGCCGTCTTCATCTGCACCATGACCGTGTCGTAGTCGTCGAGCTCGTCGAGCGTCGGGTCGACCAGCCGGCTGCCGACGGCGGAGACCTCGACCGGCTCCTCGCCGAGGAACCAGCGCGCCATGTCGAAATCGTGGATGGTCATGTCGCGGAAGATGCCGCCGGAGCTGCGCAGATAGTCACGCGGGGCTAGTCCCGGGTCGCGGCTGGTGATGACCACCTGCCGGACGTCGCCGATCTCGCCGTCGTCGATCGCCTTGCGCAACTGCCGCGCGGAGGGATCGAAGCGGCGGTTGAAGGCGACCATGACACGGGCGCCGAGCCGGCCGATCTCCTTCGCGGCCATGTCGGCGCGCGCAAGGTCGAGGTCGACCGGCTTCTCGCACAGCACCGCCTTGCCGAGTTTTGCCGCGTGCAGCATCAGCTCCACATGGGTCGGCGTCGGTGTGCCGATGACGATGGCATCGACGTCGGCGCGTTCGATCGCGGCGATCGGATCGGCGAGCGGGGCGGCGGCCCATTCCGCCGCGAGGGCCGCCGCCGCCGCGTCGACCGGGTCGGCGACGGCGACCAGCCTGCTCCGCTTGTTCGTGGCTGCGTTCGCCGCGTGGATCTTGCCTATCCGTCCGGCGCCCAGAACGGCTATTCCCAGCATGGAAGTTCTCCTGGTTTCAATGGCGAGTTGCTCCCGGCTTGCGGGTAGAAGCCGCGGACGGGGAGATAATTGCATCCCGCCGGTTATTTGTACTGTCCGGCATTCTCCCCGGCGACGAGTTGCGTGCCCGTGTCGATCACCTCGTCGACGGTCTTGCCCGCCTTGATCAGCGTCCACTTGTCGCCGAGCACTTCGCCGGCATCGACGTGGAACTCACGCCGTGCAATGCGATGATCGCCCCGAAATATTTCGAAATGCCCTTCGCTTCGAGAAGCGGAGCCGGAGCAGCGTCAGCCAATCCCACTCAACTCCCCAGGTTGGAAAGTCGGCGGGCGAGTTTGTTGCAACGACTTTTCCCTCCACATCAATTGCGCAATATTTAGTGCATCCCTGCATGGCTCTGTCAACGGCGAAGCCGCATTCAGAGCTTCATCGGGCCATCCGGCACCGGCATGCCGCCGGCTGCCGCACCCCAGACCGTCTGATCGAAATTGACGATGGCGCCCGTCATCAGGCCGGCATCGTCGGAAGCCAGGAAGTTGATCGCGCGCGCCGCCTCCTCGGGATCGATCAGCCGCCCGAAGGGAAGGTTCGCCGCAGCCTTGGCTTCCCAGTCGGGGTCGCCGGAGCGCGCCTGCAGCGCTCGCTCGTTGTCGGACGACATCCAGCCGACGTTGAGCTGGTTCACCCTGATGCGGTTGGCCGCGACGGAAAAGGCGGTATTGGCGGTCAGCGTCGTCAGCGCGCCCTTGGAGGCGCAATAGGTGTTGATGAACGGCTGGCCGGAGAGCGCCGAGATCGAGCCGATGTTGACGATCGCACCCTCGATGCCGTCGCGGATCATGCGGCGGATCGCCTCCTGCATCAGGAAATAGGGGCCGCGCACATTGACCGCGAACATGCGGTCGAACAGCTCCGGCGAGGTGTCGAGGATGGTGCCGCGATCGGTCATGCCGGCGGCGTTGACCAGCACATGCACCTTGCCGAACAGGCGGTCCGTCTCGGCCATCACCTTGCGGCAATCCTCGACGCTGCCGACGTCGGCGGCGACGAAATGCGCGGCAACGCCGATGTCGCGGGTGATCGCCTCGGCCACCGCCCCGCCCTTCTCCGCGTTGCGGCCGAGCACCACGATGCCCGCCGCGCCGGCTTCGGCGAAGCGGCGTGCGACCGCCGCGCCGAGCCCCTGGGTGGAGCCGGTGACGACGCAGATCTTCCCATCCATGCGGTTCATGCTCACCCCTCCACCGTATAGCCGGACGCAGCCATGACGCGCAGCAGCTCGGCATGGCCGATCCGCGCCATCTCCAGCGGCGGGCTCTTCACCGGGTCCTGCTCGGCCTCGACGACGAACCAGCCCTCGTAGCCGTAGCCCGCCAGCTTTCTGACGATCGCGACGAAGTCGAGCGAGCCGTCGCCCGGCACGGTGAAGGCGCCCTTCACCACCGCGTCGAGAAAACTCTCCTTCGTCCGGTCGAGGCCGTCGATCACGGTCCGGCGCACGTCCTTGGTGTGGACATGGGAGATGCGCCTGTGGTGCCTGTCGATGACGCGAAGCACGTCGCCGCCGGCGAAAGCCATATGGCCGGCATCGTAGAGCAGCGGCAGTCCCGCGCCGGAATGTTTCATCAGCAGGTCGACATCCTCCTCCGATTCGATCGGCGCGGCCATGTGGTGGTGATAGGAGATCGGCATGCCCTGATCGGCGCACCACTCGCCGAAGGCCGTCATCTTGCGGCCGTAGGCCTTGATCTGATCCTCGTCGAGGCGCAGCCGCGTGGCGAGCGGCGCGTTGCGGTCGCCCTGGATGGTGCCGGCGGTCTCGCCGTAGACGATGCAGGGCGCGTCCATCGCCTTGAACAGCGCCATCTGCGCCGCGATGCGGTCCTTCTCCGCTTCGATGTCGCCGTCCAGCAGGCGTCCGGAGAACCAGCCGCCGCACACCTGGATGCCATGCGCTGTCAGGATGGGGCCGAGCTCGTTCGGATCGAGCGGAAAGCGGCGGCCCGTCTCCATGCCGGTGAAGCCGGCCTGGCGCGCCTGCGACAGGCACTCCTCCAGCGAAACGTCGTCGCTGAGTTCGGCGAGATCGTCGTTCCACCAGGCGATGGGCGCGATGCCCAGTTTGGCTTTCATGTCAGGTCTCCGCTTCGACAAGGTGACGGGACGATACTAGAGCCGAATACGATCAGGAATGGATCGGCACTCCGCCTTTTGGCGCATGATCTTTGTCTGAAACGCCTGCAACTTCCGGGATCATGCCCCAGCCTCCAACTGCCGGCGCGGCGAAGCGGGGGAGGCCTAAGCCCTCACCGCGCCGGCAGAGCGCCCCTGCGGGCAGTGCCGGCCAAAGCCGGACGGGAAAGTCAGACCCCGACGCGTTGACGTGGGCGCCCCCACCTGCGCCGCATGCGCGGCACGCATTCCCGCCCCCTGCGGCGATTTTCTCGATTCCTACAGAATGATTATTGACAGTGCAATTCGATCGCAACGATCATTGCAAAAATCCTGGGAGGATTAGATGTTGCGCATTGCCGTCGTCGGCTGCGGTCGCATCGGCAGGGTGCATCGGCGGACATCGCTGCGCGCCCTCGCGCCGCGCGGGCTGACGCCCGGCACGCGGCGGCCGACGAGATGATCAGCCGCAAGGCGGCAGCGGCCCGCGCCATCCGCTGGGGTTTCGACATGACCACGGTTTCCAACGGCGTGCGCATGCTCGCCACCGCGGCGGCGGCCAATGTCAGGACATTCCGCGCGCTGACCGGCGGCGATGCGGCAGGCGCGACGGGCGGCCAGGGAGGCTACTGATGCCGCATGTGCTGGTCGCCGGAAATATCCACCCGAGCGGGATGGCGCTGCTCGAGGGCGCCCCCGATGTCACCTACGACTATATCGAGGCGGTATCGGAGCCGAGCTATGCGCCGCTGATTTCCGCCGCCGACGGGCTGGTGATCCGCACGCAGCCGCTTTCCGCCGCCACGGTGGCGCGGGCGGAGAAGTTGAAGATCGTGTCGCGCCACGGCGTCGGCTACGATGCCGTGCACCTGCGCTCGCTCAACGCGCGCGGCATCGCGCTGGCGATCGTCGGCGACGTCAATTCGGTGTCGGTGGCCGAGCATGCGATGATGCTGCTGCTTGCCGCCGCCAAGCGGGCGCTGCCGGCCGACCGGTCGGTGCGGCAAGGCGACTGGAGCTGGCGCGACCGGCTGGAGCCGGTCGACCTCGCCGGAAAGCACCTGCTCATCGTCGGCTACGGCCGCATCGGCCGGCATCTGGCGCACATGGCGGCCGCCTTCAGAATGGAGGTCAGGGCGCACGACCCCTATCTCGAACGGTCCGGCTGGCCGGACGGGCCGGCCTTGCCGGCCAGCGATCTGCCGGCGGCGCTCGCCTGGGCCGATTTCGTGTCGCTCAACGTGCCGAGGACCGAGCGGCCGCTGATCGGCGCCGCCGAGCTCGCCGCCATGAAACCCTCCGCCATCCTGGTCAACGCCGCGCGCGGCGGCCTGGTCGACGAGGCGGCCCTTGCCGAGGCGCTGCGCGCCGGCCGCATCGCCGGCGCCGGCCTCGACGTGTTCGACGACGAGCCGCCGAAACCGGACAATCCGCTGCTTGCGCTCGACCAGGTGGTGCTGACGCCGCACATTGCCGGGCTCAGCGCCGAATGCGGCGAGCGCATGGCGATCTCTGCCGTGCGGAACGTGCTGGATTTCTTCGCCGGCCGCATCGATCCTGCCCTTGTCGTCAACGGAGCCCACCTCAATGGCAAGTGACAAGCCGCCCCTGCGCGTCGGCCTGATCGGCACGGGCTTCATGGGCAAGACCCATGTGTTCGGCTTCACCACCGCGCAACGGGTGTTCGACCTGCCGTTCGAGATCGTGCTGCACGCGATAGCCGACCGCACCGAAGCGTTAGCGGCGGACGCCGCACGCACGCTCGGCTTCGAAAAATCGAGCGGCGACTGGAGGGCGCTCGTCGCCGACCCCGAGATCGACCTGATCGACATCACCGCGCCCAACGCCTTTCACAAGGAGATGGCGCTGGCGGCGATCGCGGCGGGAAAACACGTCTATTGCGAGAAGCCGCTGGCGCCCTCCGCGCAGGATGCGCGGACGATGGCGGAGGCGGCAGAAAAGGCCGGCGTCAGGACGCAGGTCGGCTTCAACTATCTGTGCAACCCGATGCTCGGCCTGGCGCGCGAGCTGATCGCCGGCGGCGAGCTCGGCGAGATCCGCAGCTATCGCGGCGTCCATGCCGAGGACTACATGGCCGATGCGGAAGGCCCCTTCACCTTCCGCCATGACCCGGCGGGCGGTGGCGCGCTCGCCGACATCGGCAGCCATGCGCTCGCCACGGCGGAATACCTGCTCGGGCCGATCAGCGCGGTGACGGGCGAGTGCGTCACCGTGATCGGCGAACGCCCCGACGGCAGGGGCGGGAGGCGACGCGTCGAGGTGGACGACATCGGCCGCGCCTTCCTGCGTTTCGCCAGCGGCGCCACCGGCAGCATCGAGGCCAACTGGATCGCCATGGGCCGCAAGATGCAGCACGATTTCGAAGTCTACGGCAGCAAGGGCGCGCTGGTCTTCAGCCAGGAGCGCTTCAACGAACTCCACTTCTACAGCGCCGCCGATCCCTCCGGCCGGCGCGGCTTCCGCAGGATCGAGGCCGGGCCGGACCACGAGCCCTACGGCCTGTTCTGCGTGGCGCCCGGCCACCAACTCGGCTTCAACGACTTGAAGGCGATCGAAGCCGCCCGCTTCCTCGAGGCGATCGCCGGCAGGCGGCCGGAACCGTTCGGTTTCCGCGCCGGCCAGCGCGTGCAGGAGCTGGTGGAGGCCATCCAGCGCTCCTCGCGCGAAGGCGTCCGGGTCCGGGTGGGCTAAGCTCGCGGCGGTGCCGACGCGAAGGTCCGTCCGGGCGCGACGAGACTGCATCGGGGTGGCGGGGATGCTTTTCCATTCGATCTTCCGCTAGAAGGGTTCCCGGACGAGGCGCCCGGAGAGAGACCGATGGACACGATCGAGGCAGAGGGCATTACGCTTTCCTTCCGGCCGGAGGGCGGGGTCATCGACGGCCTCGTCATCGCCACGGAGAAGGGCGACCTGCGCCCGCTGTACCGCGCGCCGTGGCTGGAGAGCGGCGAGGTGCTGCCCGACCATGTGGCGCCGGTCGAGCGGCGGCTCGCCGGCGACTTCTTCTGCGCACCGTTCGGCGATGCCGGGCCGGACGTGCCGATCCATGGCTGGCCGGCCAACGGCACCTGGGAGAGCGCCGGCACGGCCGCGCGGACGGGCGGGACGGTGACGGCACGCTACCGCCTGCGCGAGACGGTCGAAGGCGCGCGGCTCACCAAGGAGATCGCGCTGCGCGACGGCCATCCGGTCGTCTACCAGACCCATGTCTTCGAGGGCGGTGCCGGAAAGATCCCGGTGGCGCACCATGCCATGCTGCATGTTCCGGGCGGCGCACGGCTCAGCTTCTCGCCCAAATCGGCGGGCAGGACCCCCTCCGGCGCGCCGGAGCCCGATCCGGCCCGCGGCCGCTCCATCCTCGCCTATCCGCAGCGCTTCGCGTCGCTTGCGGCGGTGCGGCGGGCCGATGGCGGCGTCGCCGATGCGCGCCTCTATCCGTTCGACGACGGACACGAGGATCTGGTGGCGCTGTCGGAAATGCCCGGCACCGCGATGGGCTGGACGGCGGCGCTGGCGGCGTCCGGCGGCTTCCTGTTCTTCGCCGTCAAGGACGCAAGGTCCTTGCCGCATACGGTGCTGTGGATGAGCAATGGCGGCCGCAGCTATTCCCCCTGGAACAGCCGGCACCGGGCGGTGATCGGCATGGAGGAAGCCGTCGTCGGCTTTCATCTCGCCGGCGGCGGCGATACCGACGGCCTGCCGACCGGGCTGACGCTCGGCGACGGCAAGACGACGGCGATCCGCTATGCCTTCGGCGCCATCGCCGCGCCGCAAGGCTGGACCGAGGTGGGCGACATCCAGATCGCCGCCGACACGATCACGCTGACCGACGTCGGCGGCGATGCACGCGTCCTGCCGTTCGACGGCGGGCACTTCAGGTGATCGTTCCGGCGGCGCCCGGCCGGGCTCAGGCGTAGGCCGCGCCAAGCCGCTCCAGCGCCTCGTCGAGGCCGACATGGCCGCGGAAGCCGCCGGCGCCGCGCGCCTCCTCGCCACGCTCGATCGCATGGGCGAACCGCACCGCCGGATCGGCCTCCAGGCGCTCGAACAGGCGCTGCAGCCCCGGATAGTCCTTGCGGTCGATGACGTCGTGGTATTTCGTCCAGCGGGCGATGCCGGCGAAATAGGCGTCGGCCAGCGTGCGGCTCTCGCCCAGCAGCCAGTCGCTCGCGCCGAGCATCCGCTCCAGATCGGCGTGCACCTTGTGCAGGTTGGCGGCGCCGTAGGACCGCAGGGCCTTCTTCTCGCCGCCCTCCAGCTCGTGCTCGAGTGCGTACCAGAGCGGGCTGAAGCCGTTGAAGAGGCTGGTGTTCAGATAGGCGATCATCTGGTTGAGACGGTCGAAGCCGGGTGTGCCCTGTGCGAAGGCGAGGCCGTTGCCGACGCCGTGCGGGGCGATATGGTTGAGGATCGCCATGCTTTCCGAGACCAGCCGGCCGTCGGCGGTCATCAGCGTCGGCGTCTCGCCGACCGGGTTGATGCGGCGGTAGCGCTCGCTCTGCACCGTTTCGGGCATCTCGATACGGCTGAGCCGGTAGGGAATGCCGAGCCACTCCAGCGCCACGATCGAGCCGAACGAGCAGCCGGAAGGGATGCCGTAGAAAAGGATGGGTTCCATGTGCCGTCTCCTTGGTTGTCGGTGACGGCAATATGGCTGTATGGACTTTTACCCTGTAGACGGGCATTATGCGCTTCAAAGTCCACATATATGGACATTGCATGTACAACCTCAACGATCTGCTGATTTTCGTGCAGGCTGTCGAGACGGGCGGATTCGCGGCGGCGGGGCGGCGGCTCGGCCTGCCGAAGTCCACCGTCAGCAAGCGGGTGGCCGAGCTGGAAGCGACGCTGGGCGCGCGGCTGATCCACCGCACCTCGCGCAGCTTCGCGCTCACCGAACTCGGCCGCGATTTCCATGACCACGCGCGCGCCGCGGTCATCGAGGCCGAGGCGGCCGAGAGCGTGGTGCGGCGGCGGCTGGCGGAGCCGAGCGGCGTGGTGAAGATCACCACCTCGGTGCCGACGGCGCAGTTCCAGCTTGCCGACCGCTTGCCGGCGCTGGCGCGCGCCTATCCGAAGCTGGAGGTGCAGCTTCACGTCACCGACCGGTTCGTCGACCTCGTCCAGGAAGGTTTCGACATCGCGGTTCGCAGCCATTTCGGACCGCTGCCCGATTCCGGGCTGGTGCAGCGGCGGCTGGGTACCGAGCATATCATCCTGGTGGCCGCGCCCGGCTACCTCGCAGGGAGAGGCGAGCCGAGACAGCCCGACGCTCTCGCGGAACACGACGGCCTGCTCGTCGGCCCCTCGGCAAGGCAATGGCGGCTGAGGCGGGCCGACGACGCCGTCGAGGTGACGCCGGTCCCGCGCTTCCTGGCCGATGAATCCGTGGTGCTGCTCGGCGCCGCTACTGCGGGGCTCGGCATCGCCTGCTTGCCGGAGACCATCGCCGCGCCGGCCATCGGGCGGGGCGAGCTCGTGCGGGTGCTGCCCGAATGGACCGCCGGCTCGGTCACCACGACGATCCTCACGCATCACCGCCGCGGGCAATTGCCTTCGGTGCGGGCCGTCATCGATTTCCTGGCGGGGCGAGGTGAAGCGGAAGTGGGGTGACGCCGCGATTTTTGACCGCTGAAGCCCCCTCTCCGTCTCGCCCTTCGGGCTCGCCACCTCTCCCTCACTTCGTGGGGGCGAGGAACCCAGGCTGGAGAGGCGCCGGCATCGTGGCAGCGGTTCCTCGCCCCCACGCAGTGGGGGAGAGGTGGCGAGCCCGAAGGGCGAGACGGAGAGGGGGGCTTGGCACAGCGCCGACTGCGTGGGCGACCAGAGCGTTGCGAACTCATCCCTCGCAGAAAGCATCCCGCATGGCGCCGAGGATGCAGACTGCCGAGGCGGCGCCCGGATCCATGTGGCCCAGCGAGCGCGGACCGACGCGGGCGGCGCGGCCGCGCGTTGCCACCATGGTGCGCGTCGCGTCCGCCCCGGCCTGCGCCGTCTGGAGTATTTTCGCCCATGCCGCGGCTTCCGCGTCGCCGCGTGCCGCGGCGTCCGCCGCCGCTTCGGCCGCCGCCGCTTCGGCCGCCGGAATCCAGACGTCGAGCATGGTCTTGTCGCCGCGCTGGCCCTTGCCGCGATCGCGGATGCCCGCGGCGATGGCGCCGAGCATCGCCGACTGGCCGGCGAGATTGAGCGTCTCCTCTTCGCGATCCTTGAAGGCTTGAGCCGCCCGCTTGAAGGCCGTGGCATAGAGGGGGCCGGTGGAAGCGCCCACGGCGTTCAGGAAGGCGGTGGCGGCAACCGACAGCACGTCGGCCGGCATAGTCCGGTCGAGATCGAGCCTGGCCAGTGCGCCATTCACGGCGAGGAAGCCGATGGACATGGTGATGCCGTGATCGGCATCGCCGATCGCCCCGTCCAGTTCGGACAGGCGATCCTTCTCGCGCTCGATAACGGCCGAGATCAGGTGAAACATCCTGACCAGGCGGCGCGCCCCGTTGCCCGGCATTTTGGCCTCCACTTCTCCTCCTCCAGCGGACGCATTCAAACGCGTCTTCCCATGCTAACCGATGCGGAGGAAAGCAGTCTCACACGGATGGTTCAACAGCGAGTCCAATTCGTCGTCCAGATGCAGGATGGTGATCGACGCTCCGGTCATGTCCAGAGACGTGCAATACGGCCCGACCCAGTTGGCCGCGATGTCGATCCCCTTGGCCGACAGCCGCTGCTCGACGCGCCGATAGAGGATGTAGAGCTCCATCAGCGGCGTGGCGGTGAAGGAATTGACCAGCACGGCGACGCGGTCGCCGCGGCCGGCGGTCATCTCCGCGAAGATCCGGTCCATCATCGCGTCGGTGATCTCGTCGGCGGTCTTCATCCGCTCGCGCGCCACGCCCGGCTCGCCGTGGATGCCCATGCCGATCTCCATCTCGTCCGCGCCGATCTCGAAACTCGGGCGCCTGGTCTGCGGCAGCGAACCGGGTTCGAGCGCGACGCCGACGGTGTAGGTGCGGGCATTAGCCCTGCGCGTCACCGCCTCGCAGGCCTCGAGGCTCCAACCGAGATCGCAGGCGGCACCGGCGATCTTGAAGACGAACACATTGCCGGCCACCCCGCGCCGCCCGTCGCGGTCCTCCACCGGCGAGGACGCGATGTCGTCGGTGGTGAGCACGGTACGGACCTCGATGCCCTCCTCCTCCGCCATCTCGGCCGCCATCTCGAAATTCATGACGTCGCCGGCATAGTTGCCGTAGACGAACAGCACGCCGCGGCCGCGCGACGCGGCCCTGGCGCATTGCAGGATCGGATCGGGCGGCGGCGAGGAGAAGACGTTGCCGATGGCGACGGCGTCGGCCATGCCCTTGCCGACATAGCCGAGGAAGCACGGCTCGTGGCCGGAGCCGCCGCCGACGACCAGCCCGACCTTGCCGGGGCGCGGGCCGTCGCGGGCGACCAGCGCCCGGTGCGAGCCGCCGATCGGCGCGACGTGCTTGCGGTGCGCGGCCACCGCGCCCGCCAGCATCTCCTCGATCACGTCCTGAGGGTCGTTGATGAACTTCTTGACGTGGCTGCGATAGGTGTTGGGCAGCGTCTCCGCCTTCGGCCGGTGCACCAGCTTGTCGTCGATGCCGGCCATGCCGTCGGCCTTGAGGATGCCGCGCGCCGTCGCCGCGTCGGTCACCAGGATGCTGACGTAGCCTCCGCGCAGCGCGGCGAGAATGGCCGGCACCTTGTCGAAGCCGCCGGCGACCGCGATGCGCATCGGGATCGCCTTCAGCGCCTCGAGCGAGATGCCGATGGTGCGCTGCTCGAGCGGCCCGGCGACCGGCTGGCCGCGCTCGTCGATGAAACGGCCGGCGATCACCCCGACGGCGTTCTTCGCCAGATAATCCTGCAGCGACACGCTCTCGAGCAGGCCGCTCATATGGATGGTCGAATTGGGCCGCAGCGACGAGATGCCGAAGACGACCCTGTTGGCTTCGGCAAGCGTGGCGAACTGCTCCTCCAGCAGCGGCTCGGCGAGCAGCAGCCTGCCGATCTCGGGCGAACTCACCAGCATCGGCGCCATGACAGTGACGCAGCGGCCGCCGACCGCGTCGGCGAAGGCTGCGGCGCAGAGATCTGGCGTGTAGTCGGTCCTGCCGGCAGTCCCGCCCGTCGCCTGGACGACGGTGACGTCATGCAGGCCGGCGACCTTGGTGTTGCGGCCGACCGCGAGCACCGTGCGGCCCCACACCACGGCCAGCGTGTCGCCCGACTTGAGCAGCTTCCGCATGGCCTGGCCGCCGGCGATGCCGAGCCGGTCGATCAGCGAACGCGAACTGCCGTCGCTGGGCACCACCAGGCAGTCGCGCAGGCCGAAATGCCGCTTCAGCTCCTGCGCGAGCGTCAGTGAGGCCAGACGGGCGGGGTCGAGCGTGATGTTGACGATGCCGCGCTCGCGGGCGTCGGCCAGGTAGGCGTTCACCGTGGCGCGCGAGATGCCCATGGCCTCGGCGATGTCGCCCTGGGTCATGCGCTCTTCGTAATAGAGCCAGCAGGCCCAGACCAGGGGATCGTCGCCGTAGCGCAGCGGTATGGGGACGGGAGCTTCCGCCGTCCCGGCGCGCGCCGCCTGCTTTCCCCTCATCGCCACTCCCCTCGCCCGGCACGGGAGCCGCCGGGCAGTCGCTTTTGCGCGCAAGCATGCGCCCGGCGCGCGGTGCGATCAACAGGGGTGGGGCGGAGTTCTGAACCTGGGCCGAAGCTCGGTTCGTCGACCCCCTCACCGCCTCCCCCTCGCCAAGCTCGGGATCGGCACCTCTCCCCCGATGAACGGGAACGACCGCATATGAGTATACCCCCACCCCTAACCCCTCCCCACAAGGGGGAGGGGGACTGGCTGGCATCACCGCAAGGCCTCAATCGTCGACGGTTTCGCGCGGCATGGCGGCCGCAAAGTCCCCCTCCCCCTTGTGGGGAGGGGTTAGGGGTGGGGGTGCGAGGCGGCGAAGGTTCTCGTCGATTGCCGTATGCGATCGCCCTACCCGTCGATCGACGAAGAGATGTCGAAGGCGCAGTCAGAGGCGGAGTCGATGGCGAATTCCGGCATGTGCGAGGCCGCGACAGGCCGATCGCACCGCGTCGGCAAAGACAGGCTGCCGTGGCATGGCTCCCAAGCATATCGACCGTCCGCAAAACCGTCCCGGTCGCGCGCCGGGCCTAGCCGGCGAGGCTTTCCGCCATCACCGCGACGACGATCGCCGCCGACGCCGCCCCTGGGTCGACATGGCCGAGCGAGCGCTCGCCGAGGCGCGAGGAGCGGCCCTTGCTGGCCACCATGCCGGCGGTCGCGGCGGCGCCTTCCTCCGCGGCCTTGCGCGCGGCCGCGAACACCTCGGCCGCCGGCTTGCCGGCCTCGCGGCCGGCGGCGGCCGCGACGGCGGCCGGCTGCCAGGCATCGATCATGGTCTTGTCTCCGGGCTCGGCCTTGCCGCGGTCCTGGATGCCGCGCGCCATCGCCTCGATGATCGCCGGCGCCTCGTCGGCGGCGATCGCGTCCTTGCCCTTGAAGGCGGCGCCGGCGCGCATGAAGGCCGTGGCATAGAGCGGCCCGGAGGACGCGCCGACCGCGTTCAGGAAGGATTTCGCCGCCGTGTTGAAGACGTCGGTCGGAGAGATGGCGGCAGGGTCGAGCGCGTCCAGCGCCCTGGCGACGGCGCCGAACCCCTGGGCCATGGCGATGCCGTGGTCGGCATCGCCGATATGGCCGTCGAGCTCGCAGAGAAAGCCCTTCTCCGCTTCGATGCGCTCCGACAGCGCCCGGAACATTTTTATCAGATCCGCCGATGTGAGTGCCGACATGGGGATAGCCTTCTACTTGACCTGGAACATCGCGCAGTCGCAGGGATGATCGAGCATCCGCTGCAACTCGTCGTCGAGATGCATCAGCGTGATCGAGGCCCCCGCCATTTCGAGCGAGGAGCAATAGGTGCCGACGAAGGTGCGGTGGGTCTCGATGCCTGCATCGGCCAGGCGGCGGTGGACGCGGCGGTTCATGATGTAGAGCTCCATCAGCGGCGTCGAGCCCAGCGAGTTCACCAGCACCGCCACCTTCGAGCCCTTGGGCGCATCCATCTCGGCCAGCAGCTGGTCCATGATGCGGTCGACGATTTGATCCGCGCTCTGCAGCGGCTCGCGGGCGATGCCGGGCTCGCCATGGATGCCCATGCCGACCTCCATCTCGTCCGGTCCCATCTCGAAGTTCCACTTGCGCGTCTGCGGCAGCGAGCAGGCGCCGAGCGCCACGCCGATGGTGAAGGTGCGGTCGTTGGCCTTGCGGGCGATGCGCTCGCATTCGTCGAGCGACAGCATCATGTCGCAGGCCGCCCCCGCCGCCTTGAAGACGAAGAAATTGCCGGCGACGCCGCGCCGCTTGTGCCGCTCGGCGGGCGGCGCCGAGGCGATGTCGTCGGTGGTCAGCACGGTGCGGACCTCGATGCCGTCCATGCCGATCATCTCGGCGGCCATGTCGAAGTTCATCACGTCGCCGGCATAGTTGCCGTACATGTAGAGCACGCCGGCGCCGCCGTCGGCAGCCTTGGTGCATTCCATGATCGGATCGGGCGGCGGCGAGGCGAAGACGTTGCCGATGGCGGCCGCGTCGGCCAGGCCCTTGCCGACGAAGCCGACGAAGCTCGGCTCGTGGCCGGAGCCGCCGCCGATCACCAGCCCGACCTTGCCGGGGCGCGGGCCGTTCTTCGCGACGAGGGCGCGAAGGTTGCCGCCGACCGGCCGCAGCGTGTCGGAATGGGCGGCGAGGATGCCCTCGACCATCTCGTCGACTGCGTCGTCACCGTTGTTGATGATCTTCTTGGTCTGCATCAGAACCCGTCCTCCTGCCTTCGCCGCAATGCCGAACCGTTACTGTTGTCGCACAGGGCAGGTCTTCATGAAATCCAGAGTATGTTCGAAAGAGCGGATGCCCGCGTCCGAGCCAAGCCCGGTGGCGACCAGCGCCGCGGAAGCCTGCGCGAAGGAGATGGCGGTCTCGGTATCCATCTGGTGATGCAGCGCGGTGACGAAGCCGGCGTCGAAGGCGTCGCCACAGCCGGTGGTGTCGACCACCTGGATGTCATAGGCCGGCCGCTTCAGGCGCGTGCCGTCGGCATGGGCGTAGAAGGCACCCTCGCCGCCCAGCGTGAAGACGCAGCACTGCACGCCGGCGTCGATGAACCAGCGCGCCGCGTCCTCGGCCGTCTTCTGGCCGGACATGACCGTCGCCTCCTCCACCGAGGGCATGAAGTAGTCGATGTAGGGCAGCAGCGGCCGGATCAGGCCGATGGTCTCGGCGGTCGCCGCGATCAGGTCGAAGGTGACGGTGCAGCCGCGCCGCTTGGCCTCTTCCAGCAGGACGCGGCTCGGCTCTCCGTCCAGCCGCCGCAGCAGCCCGGTGCCGCCGAGATGAACGATGCGCGGGGCCAGCACGCGGTCGTAGTCGGAGGGCGGCACGTCGAAATGGTCGGAGGCGCCGCGCACATGCAGCGCCGGCCGCTCGCCGTTGCGGCGCACGTTGAGGATGGTCGCCGAGGACGGCACGCCGGCAATGCGCTGCATGGCCGAGGTGTCGATGCCGAAGCGCTGCATGGTGGCCAGCATGAAGTCGGCCTTCTCGTCCTCGCCGACGGCGCCGACGGCCAGGCAGTTCAGGCCGAGCTTCGCCAGGTCGATGACGGTGCCGCCGGCGGTGCCGGCCACCGTCAGCCGGATCTCGTCGATGAACTCGACATTGCCGCCGGCCGGGATGGCATCCACCGGGCGCCCGAGGATGTCGAGGATGTAGAGTCCGATGACGGACACGTCATGAGTCATTTCCAAGCCTCCCTAGAACCTTTGGCCACCGGTCTTCTTCGTCATTTCGCCGCCGCCGCGACGCGGTTGCCGCCGCTGTAGAAGCTTAAGCCCGCCGGGTCGGCCGCCAGGTAGACGGTGTCGCCCGGCCGCGCGGCGATCGCCTCGTCGGTCTTTACCTTGACGATGGTGTCGCCCTCGATGCGGACATTGGCGATGAAGCGGCCGGCGATGGTGACGCTCAGATCCTTCAGCACGCCGGGCACCGCGCCGGGGGCGGCGGTGGCGCCGAGGCGCACATGCTCCGGCCGGATGCCGGCGGTCAGCGTGCCGTTGCCGGACACCTCGGCGTCCGCGGCGACCGGCGCCGCCGTCAGCGGCGTCTCGATACCCGCCGCCGTCTTGCGGGCCGGCATGAAATTCATGCCGGGATTGCCCAGGAACCAGCCGGCGAATTCCGTCGCGGGCGTCGCATAGAGGTCGGCCGGCCGGTCGTACTGGATGATGCGGCCGTCGCGCATCAGCGCGACGCGGTCGGCCAGCGTCATCGCTTCGGTCTGGTCGTGAGTGACATAGACGATGGTCTGCTTCAGCCGCTGCGTCACCAGCTTGAAGGCGCGGATGAGCAGCAGCTTCGCCTGCACCTCGACATTGGTGGTCGGCTCGTCGAACAGCACGATGTCTGAGCGGCGGGCGACGGCGCGGCCGACCGCCACCTTCTGACGGCTGCCGGCGTCGAGATCGCCGATGAACAGCTTCCGCTTGTCGCGCATGTCGAGGATGTCGAGCACCTCCTCGATGCGCTTGTCGCGTTCCTGCGCCGACAGCGACCTGTCCTGCGTCAGCGGCAGGGCGATGTTCTCCTCGACCGACAGCGTCTGGTACATGACCGGGTACTGGAAGACCATGCCGACATTGCGCTTGCGCGGCGGCAGGCCGCTCATGTCGCGGTCGCCGAAGAGGATGCGGCCGACGGTCGGTTGCTCCAGGCCGACGATCATGCGCATCAGCGTGGTCTTGCCGCAGCCCGACGGGCCGAGCAGGCAGGTGACGGCGCCGTCGTCGAAGACGGCGTCCATGGCGTCGATGGCGGTGAACGGGCCGAAACGCTTGGTCACCTTGTCGATGACGATCTTCACCATGTCAAAGCCCTCCCGCCGCGCAGCGGCCGATCAGCGCGCCCGAGTTCGGGTCGAAGATCATGGCGCGCACGGGATCGATGTCGATTTTGACCGCGCTGTCGATCTCCGGCGGCGCGGCGTGGCCGGCGGCATAGGCGGCCGTCACGGGGTGGCCGTTCAGGTCGAGATAGACGACGATCTCCGAGCCCAGATGCTCGACGATGGCGACGCGCGCATCGGCGCCGACGCCTTCGCGGCGGCCGAGGCGGACATGCTCGGGGCGGATGCCTACCTTGACGGGGCCGTCGGCGAGACCGGCCGGCGCCGGCAGCGCCAGCCCGGCCGCCTCGATGCGCCCGTTGCGGCAAATCCCTTCGATGACGTTGGCCTTTGGGAAGCCGATCAATTCCAGGCTGCGCACCTGCCCCGGCTCGGCATAGAGCTTCAGCGTATCGGCGCGCTCGACCAGCCGGCCGTCGTCGATGACCACCAGCGTCTGCGCCATGGTCAGCGCTTCCAGCGAATCCGAGGTGGCGTAGAAGAAGGTCGCCTTCAGTGTCTCGCAGAGCTGCTTCAGCTCGTCCATCAGGCGCTCGCGCAGCTTGTAGTCGAGGCCGACCAGCGGATCGTCGAACAGGAAGACGGACGCGTCCTTCATCAGGCCGCGCGCCACCGCCACACGCTGCTTCTCGCCGCCGGAGAGCTTGTCCGGCGTCTTCCTGAGCAGGTGGCCGATCGACAGCATCGCCGCCGTGCGGTCGACGCGGCGGGCGATCTCCTCGCGCGGCGCGCCGGCAAGCCGCATCGGGTAGCCGATGTTGTCGAACACGGTCAGGTGCGGGTAGAGCGCAAAGCTCTGCGGCACATAGCCGATGTTGCGCGCGCTCGCCGGCTCATGGGTGATGTCGCGGCCGGAAAGCCGGATGGTACCGCCGTCCGGCGTCTCCAGCCCGACCACCAGGCGGAACAGCACCGACTTGCCCGACTTGGGCGGACCGCACAGCACCGTCAGGCTGCCTTCCTCCACCGACAAGGAGAAGGTGTCGAGGACGCGCGCCTGACCGAAGGATTTGGAAACCCGGTCGAACTCGATCGCCGCCATGTCAGCGTCCCAACTGTGCGAAATAGGGCACCAGCAGGATGCCGAGGAGGAACATAAGCGCCACGACGCAGAGGATGACGACGATCCGCACCAGGCTTGCCGCCGCACCCAGATGCTTCGGGATGTTGCCGACGGCGATCTGCAGCAAGGTGGCCGCGACCAGCAGGCACAGCCCGAAGCGGTAGAGCTGCAGCGAATATTGCTGCGCGACCAGCACGATGCCGACCAGGATCGAGGCCATCAGCACGCCTTCGGCGCGCTCGGCGAAAGGGGTCTTGCTTGCCATGATCAGACCTCTCCGCGGACGGTGCCGAAGGTCATGCCGACCAGCAGATACTTCTGGAAGAAGTAGATGAACAGCACCGGCGGGACGATGTAGATGGAGGTGAGCGCCGAGATGAAGGTCCAGTTGAGACCGCCATCGGAATAGGCGCCGACCGCCAGCGCATAGGGGATGTTCTGGGTGGTCACGCCGCCGATGATGAAGTTGAACAGGAACTCGTTCCACACGAAGATCAGGTTGAAGATGAAGGCGGCGATCAGGCCGGGCTTTACCTGCGGCAGCACCACCTTGAAGATGACGTGGAACCACGAGCCGCCATTGACGCGACCGGTCTCGTCGAAGCGCGTCGACACGCCGTCGAGGAACCCCTTCAGTATCCATACCGAGAAGGGGATCGAGAACATCGCGTAGAACAGGATCAGCGCCAGGTGATTGTCCTTCCAGCCGAAGGCCACATACATCAGGAACACCGGCAGGATCACCGCCGGCCCCGGCAGCATGCGGATCGACAACAGCAGGAACATCAGGAAGTCGGTGCCCTTCGGCTTGAAGCGCGAGAAGCAGAAGGCCGCGAGGAAGGACACGAACACCGCGATCACCACCGCCGACACCGACAGCAGGATCGAATTGCCGAGCTGCAGCAGGAACGACGTGTTGCGCGTGAACAGGTCGATGTAGTTGTCGAGCGTCGGCGTGAAGACGAGCTTCGGCGGCGTCGCCAGGATGTCGTTGCGCGTCTTGAAGGACGACAGGATGATCCAGGCGACCGGCGAGAAGAACAGCAGCGAGACCAGCCAGAGGACCCCGTAATAGGTCCAGGTGCGCAGGCGGTGGGACATCAGCGTGCCCTCCTGCGGCGGTTGAGGATGTAGATGAAGATCGAGGTCATGGCGATCGAGATCAGCAGCAACAGCACCGAATAGGCCGACGACCAGCCCATGTTGAAGCTCTCGAAGCTCTGCTTGTTGAGTTCGACGGCGACGAGGCGGGTGGTCTGGCCGGGTCCGCCCTTGGTCATCGGGATGATGAGGTCGAGCGTCTTGAAGGCGTCGATGGTCCTGAGCAGGATGCCGAGCATCAGGATGAACTTGCCGTGGTGCCAGATCACCAGCGAGATGCGCTTCGGCCATGACAGGCGGTCGATCTCGGCGGCCTCCAGCTCGGCCTTTGGCACGGAGCCGAGCGCGGCCAGCGTCATCAGCGTCATGAACGGCGTCCACATCCAGCAGTCGACGGCCAGCACCGCCCAGTAGGCGATCTTCGGATTGCCTAGGAAATCGACAACGCCCATGCCGAGGCCGCCGGTCAGCAGGGCGTTGAGCACGCCGAAGGTCGGGTCGTAGATGAAGCGGAAGAAGGTGCCGGTGGCGACCGGCGTCAGCACCATCGGCGTGAACAGCAGGGTCAGCGCGATGCGCCGGCCGGGCATGTCCTTCGATCCCCAGAACAGGAAGCCGAGCAGCACGCCGAGCACCGTCTGGACGGTGACACCGACGCCGACGAACAGGAAGGTGCGGCCGAGATCGCCCCAGATGCCGTTCTTGTTGTAGTAGATGTCCTCGAAGTTGCGCAGGCCGAAGAACTCCGGCGGCATGCCGGAAATCAGCGAGAACTTGTGGAAGGACAGGCCCAGCAGCCACAGCGTCGGGATGGTGTTGAACACCACGAAGAACGCCAGCACCGGAACCAGCAGCGCAAACACCAGGAAGCGCCGGTTGTCCAGCACGCCGGGCATCAATCGGGAAGACATCGCTTATCGGCCCTCGGGAAAGCGGCGATTGCCGAGGCGCGCGGCCCCGGCAATCGCCATCACGGTCGGATACTCAGAGCGAGACGGCGGAGCAGGCGTCCGACGGACGCTCGGCGGCCGAGCCGTCATCGTAGAGGATCTGCTGCTGCTGGCAGGCGATGTAGTCGAGCGCCTGCCTGGCCGAGGCAGTGGTGCCGGTCATGAAGGAGGTGAAGCCCTCCTGCTGGACGGCCAGCATTTCCGAGTAGCGCGGATGGTGCCAGAAGTCGCGGGAGCGGCCGGGCTCGAGCATG
The DNA here is from genome assembly GCF_059502445.1 of Kumtagia sp. NCBI lineage: Bacteria > Pseudomonadati > Pseudomonadota > Alphaproteobacteria > Hyphomicrobiales > Phyllobacteriaceae > Kumtagia > Kumtagia sp. The sequence goes on along the minus strand of NZ_JCACER010000022.1, from coordinate 17,016 downwards.
TACTTGTAGGCGCGGTTCCACGGATTGATGTTGTCGAAGTCGGGATTGGACAGCGTCGCCTTGTCGGTCGGATTGCCGCCGCGCTTGGCGAATTCCAGCGTCGTCTCCGGCAGGTACCACCAGTTCAGGAAGTCGATGGCGACCCGCATCTTGGTGTCGTCGTTGAAGGCGTTCAGCACCCAGGGCTGGCCGCCCATCGAATAGACGCGCTTGGCCTCGGCGCCCTTGCCGTGCAAGGGCGGCGGCACGACCATGACCTTGTCGCGGTTGGCGTCGGTGATCATGCCGAGGCCGACGGCCGCCCACTGGAAGGCCGAGAACACCTTACCCTGGGTGAACACGTCGATGATCTCGGCGATGCCGTAGTTGAGCGCGCCCTGCGGCTGGTACTTGAGCAGGCCCTTGTACTGGTCCATCGCGGTGGCGTTGATGTCCGAGTTCAGGATGCCCTCGACCTGGCCGGTTTCCGGGTTCCAGATCTCGCCGCCCTGGCTCCACATATAGGGGTAGAGGAAGCAGGTGCAGAAGTCGTAGACGCGGCTGTACTGCGAGGCGGTGCCCCAGAGCTGCTGGTCCGGACGGGTGAAGAACTCGGCGACCCTCTCGAAGTCCTCCATCGTCAGCTTCTCGAAGTCCTCGAAGGTCTGCGGCAGGGGGATGTTGTACTTGGCCTGGAAGGCCGACTTCTCCTCCTCGTTCTCGAGCAGGTCCTTGCGCACGAACAGCGCGATGGTGTCACCCTCCTGCGGCAGGCCCCAGCGGTTGCCGGAGTTGTCGGGATAGGTCATGTAGGTGTCGACGACCGTCTGCGAGTACCACTCGAGCTGCAGGTTCGGGTTCTTGGCGATGATGTCGTCGAGCTGCAGGATCCAGCCGGGGCGGGCGAGAGCGCCGAGCCACTGGCTGTCGGAAATGATGATGTTGTATTCCTGGCTGCGGGTCGCGAGCGACGTGGCGGCCTTCTGGAACAGGTCGGAGAACGGCGCCTCGGCGAAGCCGAAGCTGACGTCGTAGCCGTATTTCTCCTTGGCGAACTCGGCGAACAGCGGCGACATCTGCACGCCGAGCGAGGACGGCAGCCAGCCGGCGATGCCGAGGATGTTCATCTCGATCTTCTGGCCGGCGAGCGGGTGGCTCTCCTGCGCCACGAGCCGATTGATGAACGGAGCCGAAACGAGGCCGGAGAGGCCGAGCGCCGCGCCGCTCTTGAGCAGCGTGCGACGAGGCAGCACGAGGCCGTTTCCGGCACGGGATCCGGAACCAACAGTCATATCGATTTTCCTCCCAAAGGACTGGCGTCCGCCACCTACCGGCGGACGACGGGAACCGACCGGCGTGCCGGACCATTCCGATCGCCCATCAGCTTTGACATATGTCGACTGAGACCAGACAAATGTCAATATGGTCGATGGCCATGTCCCCAGCGACCAGTTCTCCCGCCGAACGCGAGCGACGCAGGGGCCGGTGAGGGGTGATCCGACCGCTCGATCGATCGACTATCTACCGGTGATGCAGCACCAGCGGGGCGCCGTCGATCTCGACGACCTGCATGGGATAGCCGAAGACCTCGGCCAGCACCTCCGTCCGCAGCACGGCCGACGGCGGTCCGTCGGCGACCACCCTGCCCGCCTTCATCGCGACGATGCGGTCGGCATAGACGGCGGCATGGTTGATGTCGTGCAGCACGACGATGACGGTGCGCCGCTCCTCTTCCACCGCCCTGCGCAGGTCGCGCATCAACTGGCGGGCGAACTGCATGTCGAGGTTGTTGAGCGGCTCGTCGAGCAGCATGTAGTCGGTGCCCTGGCAGAAGGCCATGGCGACCAGGGCGCGCTGGCGCTGCCCGCCCGAGAGCGTGTCGAGGAAGCGGTCGGCCAGATCCTCGAGATCGAACTGCCGCAAGGCTGCGTCGATCAGCGCCCGGTCGCGATCGTCCAGGCGGCCGCGCCCGTGCGGAAAGCGGCCGAAGCCGACGAGTTCGCGCACCCGCAGCCGGGCCGCGACGGCGGGGTCCTGGCGCAGGATGGCGAGGCGTTTTGCGAGCTGCCGGCCGGGCGTCGCGTCCACCGGCAGCCCATCCACCACTATCCTGCCCGACTGCAGCGGCTGGAGGCGGGCGACCAGCGACAGCAGGCTCGACTTGCCGGCGCCGTTCGGTCCGACAAGCGCGGTCAGCCCGCCCTTCGGCAGGGTGAGGGAGATATCGTGCAGGATCCGCGTATCCTGCAGCCGCAGCGAAACGTTCTCGATCTCGATCATCGCCTGCCCGCCGCCAGAAGCATGCCCAAAAACACCAGGCCCCCCACGAATTCGATGACCACGCCCAGCGTCGTCGCCTGGCCCAGCCCGTGCTGCAGGACCGTCTGCCCGCCGACCAGCACGACGACCGCCGTCAGCACGGCGGCCGGCAGAAGCAGGAAGTGGCGCCGGCTGTCGACCACCCGCTCGGCGATCGCCACCACGAGCAGGCCCAGGAACGTCACCGGGCCGACCAGGGCCGTCGACACCGCGACCAGCAGCGCCACCAGCAGCAACAAGCCGATCAGCACGCGGCTCCAGTCGACGCCGAGGCCGATGGCGCTGTCGGCGCCGAGCGACAGCACGTCGAGCAGGTGGCGTTGCCGCCAGACGATCGCCGCCGCCGCCACGGTAACGACCAGGCCGATCGCCAGAAGGTCGGGGCGCACCGTGTTGAAGTTGGCAAAGCTCATGCCCTGGGCCACGGCGAACTCGTTGGGATCGATCAGCCGGGCGACGAGGCTGGCGAGGCTGCGGAACAGCACGCCGAGCACCACCCCGGCCAGCAGCAGCAGGCCGATGTCGAAGCGGCGGCGCAGCAGCGGAACGAACAAAAGCAGCGCCATCGCCACCATCACGACCGCCTCGCCGGCGAATTTCAGGCGCGGGTCGAGCGCCGCGAATCCCGCAGCGCCGAGAAGCAGGACGAGCAGCATCTGCCCGAACACGTAGAGGGCGTCGAACCCCATGATCGAAGGGGTCAGCACCCTGTTGGCCGTGACCGTCTGGAACACCACCGTCGACACCGCCACGGCAACGCCGACCTGCACCAGTGCCAGCAGCCGCACGGCCCGCAATTCGAGCGCGAAGGTGAGGTTGCCGCGCAGGCCGAGTGTCATGAACGCCACCATGGCCGCCACGGCCAGCGCCGCGAGGAGCCACAGCCGGGTGGCTGCCGACAGGCGCGAGACAGCGAGGCTACGCACGCGCCGCCCGCCCGAATAGGATCCACAGGAACAGGCCGGCGCCGACAACGCCGAGCACGGTGCCGACCGGGACTTCGTAGGGGTAGCGGATCAGCCGGCCGACGATGTCGCAGGCGAGCACCAGCGCCGCGCCAGCCGCCGCGACCCACGGCAGGGCGCGCCGCAGATTGTCGCCCAGCAGGCGCGACACAAGATTGGGCACGACCAGCCCGACGAAGGGGATGATGCCGACCACCACGACGCAGAGCGAGGAGACGACCGCGATCATCACCAGCCCGAGCTGGACGATCCGCCGGTAGTCCAGCCCAAGGCCGACGCTGACCTCGCGCCCCATCGAGGCGATGGTCAGCCGGTCGGCGATCCACCAGGCAAGGGCGACGACCGCCGCGGTGATCCACAACAGCTCGTAGCGGCCGCGCAGCACGCCGGAGAACTCGCCATTGGTCCACACCTCGATGAATTGCAGCAGGTCGGCCTGCCAAGCAATGTAGGTGGCGGCGGCGCCGACCACTCCGCCATAGACCAGGCCGAACAGCGGGATGAGGAAGGGCTGGGTCGGCGGCAGCCGGTGCGCCACGGCTAGGAAGAGCGACGTGCCGGCCAGCGCCGCGACCGTCGCAGCCGCCGTCTTCATGGCGATCGAGGCCGTCGGAAACAGCAGCGTGACGATCAGGATGCCGAGCGCGGCGCTCTGGCCGGTGCCGGTCGTCGCCGGCTCGACGAAGCGGTTGCGGGCCAGGATCTGCAGGACCAGCCCGGAGATCGCCAGGCCGGCGCCGGCGAGCAGCGCGGCGAGCGTGCGCGGCAGCCGGCTGACCAGCAGAAGCTGGAGCGCCGCCGGATCCGCCGCGACCCGCCGCAACGGCAGGTCGCCGACGCCGACAAGGAGGCTTGTCACGAACAGCGCGATGAGGCCGGCGAGGAGCAGGAGCCGGAAACCCGGCCGTGCCGCTTCCGTCATCGCGGTTTCGCGAAGCCCTGCTCGATCGCCGAAAGCACGCGGCGGGTCGCCTGCAGGCCACCGGCGGCGATGTAGAAGTCGGCGGCGGGCAGATAGATCACCTGCCCCTTCTTCCAGGCGGTCGTCCCGACTACCAACTCGTTGTCGAGCGTCGCCCTGGCATTCTGCTCGCCGGTGCCGATCGCCGCAGCGCGATCCAGCACCAGCAGCCAGTCGGGGTTGGCCTTGGCGATGAACTCGAAGGACACGGCCTCGCCATGGCTCGCCGCCTCGACATCGGGCACGGCGGGCTCGACGCCGAGCGTCTTGTGCACCCAGCCGAAGCGCGACCCCGGGCCGTAGGCCGTGACCTTGGGGCCGTTGGTCATGACGATCAGCGCCCTGCCCCTGCCCTTCGCCGCCTGCCGGACGGCCTCGATATCGGCATCCAGTTCCGCGGCGGCGGCCTCGGCCTCCTCGGTCTTGCCGAAGACCGCGCCATAGGCGGCGACGCGCGCCTTCGCCTCGGCCAAAAGGTCGTCGCCGGTGACGGTCATGTCGATGGTCGGCGCGACCTGGGCGGTGGCCTCGACCTTGGTGGACGAGCGGCCTCCGACGATCACCAGATCAGGCTCCAGCGCATTGAGTGCCTCGAGATCGGGCTCGAACAGGGTGCCGACAACCGTCGCCTTGTCGGCCAGGGGAGACAGTTCCGGCAGGTAAAGCTTGTCGGGAATGCCGGCCGGCACGACGCCGAGGGCGAGCAGCGTGTCGATCGCCGCGATGTCGTAGACGGCAACCCGGGCGGGAACCGCGTCGATCGTCGCCGGACCGCGCGCGGTCTCGATCTCGACAGCGACGGCGGGCGCCGCGGCAAGGACCATGGCAGCCATCAGGCCGGCCAGCAGCCGAACATGCTTCATATCCGTCTCCGTCCTCGGCGGCCGGGTTGCCGCGGGCCCGCTAAATCCTTCGCGCAATGCTCTGGTTTTGCACATAGGGGAAGGTGGCGGTGCGCGGCAAGGCGTCATGTCGGCTCATCCGGCGTTTTATCGCCAGCCGATCCTTGCGCAGCACGTTGAAGCAGTCGTTGCCGAACCATTCGAGCGAGGCTTCGACCTGCGGATCGCCGGCCAGTTCGTCGAGGAACGGCGCATAGTCCACCTCTCCCTCGAAGAGCGGCGTCAGGCCCTCGCGACTGCCGGCGGCGGCATAGACGTTGGCCGGCTCGAACACCGACAGATCGGCGCGCGAGCGGACGTTCTTGAGGTGGTAGTGGCTGACATAGGGCCGCAGCGCGGCGTGGGCCGCGACCGGGTCGTCGCCGCCCTCCCAGACATGCAGGGTATCGAAGTTCAGCCGGAAGGCCGGGTGGTCGACTTCCGTGACCAGGTCGAGCGTGGAGGCGCAGGTGTCGGCCAGCGTGCCGGGATGGGTCTCGGCCAGCATGGACAGGCCGAAATCGGCGGCGATGGCCGATATCTCGCGCAGCCGCGCGGCGATGAGACGCCTGACGTCGGCCGGCGTGTCGCGGCTGCCGCGGCTACCGGCGAAGGTGCGCAGCTTGCCGGCCCGCCAATTGCAGGCGAGGCGGCAGAGATCGACCGTCTTCTTCCGCAGCGCCTCTTCGTCGCCCTCGAGCGGCAGGTAGTCGCTCAGCATCGGCACGGTCAAGCCGAGGCCGGCGAGCCAGTCGGCGTTGCGGTGCGGCTGATGCACGAGGTTGCGGGCGTGCACGCCCCACAATTCGATGCCCTGGAAATCGTTCGCGGCCGCCCACACGGCGATGTCCTCGAGCGAGACCAGATGATGGCGGAAGCTGATGGTGCAGAGCGAGATCTTCATTCGGCGGCTCCCAGCATCGGGATGGGATTTTCAGGGGCAAGTCCACGGGCGGCGCACCAGTCGCGGAACACCTCGCCCAGCCGCGCCTTGATGCGGCTCTCGATGCCGTCGAGCGTGTCGAGCCGGCGGAACAGGTTGGTGGCGAGATCGCGGTCGCCGGTCTGGGCGAGCTTCATGGCGGCGTAATGCACGGCCTTGAACTCCTGGATCAGCCGCTCGATCTCGTCGCACCAGAAGTCGAAATCGGCATTGGCGAGCTTCAGCGACCGCCAGAAGAAGGCGAAGCCGTGCTCATAGGCGTATTTGCGGATCGAGATGACCGGCAGTTCGCGCAGCGCCGTGGCGAGGTCGGCCAGCGTCACGCCGTCCCGGCCGTCGAGATGGGCGCGGACGATACGGCGCACGGCGGCGACCAGCGGGTTGGCATGCGGCTGGTGGCAGGCGAGGAAGTAGTCGCGCAGGTCGGCATCCGCAGGGGGGCGGGCTTCGTGGCGGTCGAAGAGGAAGCCGCCGGCCACGCTCGGCTGGTTTATCGCGGCAAGAATCTTGTCGTGCTCTATCCGGCCTTCCCAGCGGAAGTCGGGGTCGTTGACCTGCCAGACCCGCGGGTCCTCGGTCTTCTCCAGCATCAGGTAATGCGGGAAAGGGTTCTGGTTGAACTTGTTCTCGCGCTCCGGCAGGTGGAACAGGTCCAGCATCACCATTAGGTATTGGCCGTCGCGCCGGCGCTCGATGAGGTCGAGCATGACTGCGACGTTCTCGTCCTTCGAGCGGGCGCGGTCGTACCATTCCTGCATGCGCACGCCGTAGAGACGCTCGTACCAGGAGCGGAAGAACTGGTGGTCGACGGAGCCGTGGTGATAGGCGAGCGCCCAGCGCTCGGTGATGGCGAAATCCGCGTCCCAGACACCGAAATAGAAGGGCCGCTGGTCGATGCCGGAGCGCTTCAGCGCGTCGCAGACGCTGCTGACGAAACAATGCACCTTGATGTCGATATAGTCCTCGCCATGGACGCCCTCCCCCGCCGGCTCCGCCTTGGCGGGAGCGACGGCGGCAATGGCGTCACCGGTGAACAGCCCGGCGAGTTCCGCCACGGTGGCGATGTCCTGCCGGTTGATCACTTCCTCCGGCGCCGACAGGCCGAACTGCAGTTCCAGGGCGAGGAAGATTTCGAGGATGAGGACCGAGTCGAGATAGAGATCTTCGTTGAGCCGCGCCTCGGGCGCGAAGCGGTCGAGATGGGCGTGGTTGAGCTGATCGCGCAGCACGCTTCGGATCGCCTCGATCACCTGGTCCTTCGTCATCACGCCACCTCCCGCGCCGGGACAGCGAAGCGGCCGGCGGCATACTGCGCCGCCACCTCGCGGCGGCTGATCTTGCCGTTGGCCTGGCGCGGCACGGCCTCGACCTGGACGAATTCCATCGGCACCTGATGGCCGGCGAGATTCCCGGCGCACCATTGGCGCAGCGCCTGGCCATCGAGCGCCCTGTCGGCGCTGAACAGCAGACCGACCCGCTCGCCCGCCAGCGCATCGGCCTTGCGGAAGGCGACGGCATCGGTGACGCCAGGCATGGCCATCACCACGTCCTCGACCTCCTTCGGATAGACGTTGAGGCCGGAGACGTTGATGGTGTCGTCGAGCCGCGAGACGAAGACGAGCATGCCGTCGGGCCTGAGATAGCCGAGATCGCGGGTGAGGACCGTGCCGGCTGGACCGGAGACGACGATCTCGGCCGGCGCCGTCGGATCGTTGCTTGCTGTCATAACGTGATGCGGCAGCACGAAGCCCATGTCGGCGGGGTCGGCGAGGTCGGGATTGACGGCGATGCAGCCGGCTTCCGAGCAGCCATATTGCTGGAAGAGATGGGTAGTGCGGGCGCGGATGCGCTCGAACCACGGCCCGGGCAGGATGGTGCCCGAGGTCATGGCGGCGTGGATCGCCTCGCCCTGCGGCAAGAGCCGCGCCAGCGTGTGCAGCACCGCCGGCGAGGAATAGAGCAGCGGCCGCTCGATGCCGCGCAGCCGGCGCAGCAGGTATTTCGGATTGCCGGCATCGACGACGACGGGCGTCCTGCCGCGATGCAGCGCCACCAGTATGCCGCAGATCAGCCCATAGGAATGCGTCGTCGGGCAGGCCACGACCGGCGTCATGTCCCGCGGCTCGCGGAAGGCGGCGGCGTAGCTCGCCACTTCGGCGTCGATCTCCCGCCAGCCGCGGGCGATGCATTTCGGCGCGCCGGTGGTGCCGGAGCTCATCTGGATGAGCTGGCCCTGCGGCGCCCGGGAAGGCTCGGACGACAAGGCTTCCGCCGCGAGGCTGTTGCAGAACAGCGTGTCGCAGCCCGCCGCCTCGGCCATGCGCCGCGCCGCCGCGTGCGGTGTCGCCGGATGGATCGGAAAGACGCTGGCGCCGATGCCGCGGATGGCGAAGAACAGCGCCAGCCAGCGCGCCGTGTCGGAGAAGCAGACGGCATAGCGCCGGTCCGGGTCTTCGCTCAGACCTGCCTCGCGGGCGGTCCCGGCCACCAGCTCATCGAACTGCCGTTTGTCGAAATACCTGTCGTCGATCTCGATCATCGTCGTTTTCCTTCAGGCATGGAGGGCGTTGGCGACCAGCCGGCTCGATCGGCCGGTGCCGAGCTTGCGGGCGAGCAGCGTTTCCACGGCGATCTTCGGCCGGAAGAGGCCAAGGCGATCCTGGCGAGCGACGAGGCCGCGCTCGCGCGCGTAAGCCGCCAGCAACTGCCGCACCGTCGCCCAGAAATCGGCTTCGGGAAGGCCGTAGCAGGTGTGAAAAAGGTGCGAGACCTCGGCGAGGTTGAAGACGAAAAGCGCGTCGTTCACCAGCTCGCCGAGGCTCTCGACGGTTTCCATCCAGTAAAACTGGTCCGGTCGGGCGGAACGGTAGACGGGGTCGAGCGCCATGAAATCGGGGACGCGGTCCCGGTCGCGTAAAAAATCCGGGACGTATTCGAGGCTGTCGTGGAAATCGCGCAGCGCCAGCCGCACCGGCCAGCCGTTGCGATGGATCAGCACCATGTTCTGGCCGTGCGACTCGGTGGCGATGCCGTGGCCGACCAGCAGGTGCCAGACCGGCAGGACGGCGACCTGCAGCAGCTGCGCCAGCCAGGCATGGAAGCTGTAGCGTCGGATCCACTCGTCGACGAACGGCTCCCCGTCGCGCTCGACCATCATCAACGCATTGAACGGCACGGCGGCCTCGCCGGGGCCGAGGATAGAGGTCGTGCTGCGGCGCCAGATCGCGGCGAGCTGGCCGGCGAGCGGTCCCTCGCGGCCGGCTATGATGCCGGCATATTCGTCGAGGACGGCGAGCGGGTAACGCGTCTCGAACAGCGGATCGCCGGCGACGACGTCGCCCAGCCAGCGCGACAGCAGCGGTGCGGTGCAGACCGAATGCGGCTCGATGGTGCGCAGCGACGAGGTGTTGACCATGTTCATGGACAGCTTGACGTTGGCGCTGGCCGGACGGTCGGCGTTGAGCAGGGTGCGGACCGACTGGCTCGCCGTGTAGCGGTCGCCGGCCAGGCCGAGGAAATGCGCCTTGCCGGCGGCCAGCCACGGCGCCAGCAGCCCGTCCTTGAGCGCCTCCCACTGCCAGGGATGCAGCGGCAGCAGGGCGAAGCGGTCATTGTCCAGCCTGCGCTCGGCCCTCCGCTGCTGCAACTCGCGAAGGACCGGCTCGCCGAGCTCCTCGGTCCAGAAAGCCGTCTCGCTGCGCGGCAGGCGCTGGTGGACCTCGCTGCGGTCCACCAGCAGCCAGGCGAGCTGGAAGGCATTGCCCGCTTCCGGCCCGTAGCGGCGCTGGTCGTCCTCGCTGAAGCCGGTGCGCGCCTTGAAGCAGGGGTGATAGGCGTGCCCCTCGTCCAGGGCACCCTCCAGCGCGGCGAAGTCCATCGGGCGACGGTGCGCAACGGGCAGGTTGGCGTCGTTCCAGCGGCAGTTGGCGACGGTGCGCTCCAGTTCGTCCAGCAAGCGCAGCCTGCGCTCCGGTTCGCCGGGCAGGCATTCGACGAGTTCCGCGAGTCGGGCTGCACGCCATCCCTTGCCGGAATCGGCCTCGACCGAATCCGCCTCCACCCGCACCCTGTCATAAGCGGCGATGGCACCCAGGCAACGGAAGTGCTTGCCACCCGCCCGCCATTCGAAGCGGAGCCGGTCGCCGTTCTTGCGCAGTTCGGGGTCGACAAGCCCCTCGAACAGCATGGCCTCGGCCAGCTGCCGCACGACCCGCCGCTCAGGTGCCGATCCCAGGTCAAGAGGCAATGGCACTGCCATCTCCATGGAAGCTGGCGGTAAGGCCGAAGATCGGATTGGGCAGGCGTGCATAGAGCGCGCGCTCGTTGTCGGTCTGCAATTCGTCGACGTCGAACAGCCGGGCCGTCAGGTTCGCCTTGAAGGTGACGGTGGGCCGGTCGAGCAGGCCGCGGACGAATTCGCGACCCACGCCGCCGGTGGTGCGGGCGAGATGCTCCAGGCGGTCGCGCAGGATGCGCAGCAGCAGCTCCTCGTCGGCCAGGCCGTCATGGCCCATGCGGGCGACGACGGAGAAGACCTGGTTGACGATCAGGTAATAGGCAAAACGATCCTGGATCTCGCGGTCGTCGTAGAAGAGCGAGCCGATCCCGGCGGTTTCCGGAACATGCAGGCTGAAGCGGGCGCGGTGGCGCCGGGACAGGTAAAAACCCTGGTTGTCGCGATAGTAGCTGGCCGTGGGATAAAGCTCGCTCACGTCCAGCAGGCTGTTCTGCTGGTGCGCTTCGAGGGCGACGCCATAGTCGTCGTAGAGCATCACCAACGGGTCGAGGACGCAGTCGAGATAGCGGCGGAACCACTGCTCGGCGACCAGCGCGGGATGCGCGCCGTCGCGGGCGCAGATGGTCCGCACGATGCGCTCCAGCCGAGACGGCTCGCCGCTAAGCGGCTCCGCGGTCAGGGCGGCCACGGTGACCTTGCCCCGTGCGGCGCCGGCGACGAAGGGGTTTTCGCGCAGGATCACCTCGAAGCCGCTCTCGGCGCGGTCCGGCATGTCCAGCGTGAGAAATGCGGGGTCGAGGATCATGCGGAAGCGCGGATTGGCGGTGGCGATGCCGGTCCGTCCGACCAGCTTGGCCATCGCGACCCCCGCCTCCAGCTCCTTGCGGCGGTTGAGCCTGATGGAGTTGGTGATGCGTACCGGCAGCGAGAACTTCAGCATCCACGGCACGTCCGGGCTGTAGACGGAGCGGACCGAGGAAGTGGCGGTGAAGGCGGGACCGGCCGGACCAAGTGCTCGCAGCCTGCCGGCGCGTTCCAGCGCGCGCACGTCGGGATCGAGCAGCAAGGCCTCGGCCTGCAGCGGATGCATGGGCAGCGGCACTTCGCCGTCGCGCAGCTTTAGGCCGGCGGCCTCAGGCCCGATCAGCGACGCAGCGATCTGCGGCGCCGAAAGGTCCGCCACTGATTTGTGGCTCACCATCGTGGCATCGGCGGCGAACCAGAACAGCTGGAAGTTCCCGCCGAGCTCCGGCGCATAGGCCGGCTCCTGCCAGCCGGTCATGCCCTGGCGGCTCTTCGGCGTCGGATGCAGTGCATGCCCGAAGACCAGCGACTGCTCGGCGGCGATGAAAGAATCGTCGTCGGCCGGCCACCGCCGCGCGTCGATGTAGCGCTCCGTCTGCTGGTAGCTCAGCAGGGCGCGGCCGAGCAGTTCGAGCTCATGGCCGCGAAGCCGGTCGCTGCGCTCCTCCGGCAGCTGCCGGTAGGCTTCCTGCAGCAGCATCTGCAGGGCGGCGAATGGCTCCGCCTGCCGCCAGCCGGCATCGCCGCCGCGCCGCAGCCACGCCCGCCCGAAACGATGCGGCCCGCACCGGGAATGCGAAACGAGTTCCGCGCGGAGCGTCGCCTGCTGCGCCGGCAGCGTCCATTCGATGCAGTCGACCGCATCTTCGGGGTCGCTCCAGTGCTGGATCACCCGGCCGGGCGATACCTCGCGCACATAACAATTGGCGAAATTCTGGAACGTCGCCTGTTCCGCGACCTGCCGCGAGGTCTGCTTCATCTGTCACCACCACGAGGGTTGACCGATTAGAATCCGTGGCAGCGGCTGGGGTTCTGACGGTTTGTTGGAAACGGATTTCCCAGGAGCGTCAGCTGCTCCAGGCGATGGCCCGATCTTCCTCGCGAAAGGCGAAACGGGCGAGATGGTCGGCGATCACCGCTTTCGCCTGGGGCAACTGGTCCGCCTCGGAAACGGCGAGGCGGACCGTCAGCGCCTCGTCGTCGGCATCCATGACGGCGGTGCCGAATGAAAAACGGCATTCGCCGTGGCGCTCGCCATGCACCACCTCGATCTTGTGGGCGAAGTGCTTGCACAGCTGGGTGAGATATTTCGGACCGTGCGCGGTCTCGAAGCGTCCCGTCGACTCGACCATGATGATCTTCCTCGTCAGATTCTTCGTGCCGCCCCCGGCCCGTTCATCTATTCAGAACCGCGCCGTCGCCGTGAGCTGGAAGCTGCGGCCAGGCTCGAGCAATGGCTTAACATTGGCGAACTCCTGCCCGTAGGTGGCCCGGCTCACATAGGTCTCGTCGAAAAGGTTCTTGATGTCGCCGCGCAAGGTGAAATTCGGCGCCGCCTCCGGCCGGTATTCAGCGAAGACGTTGACGACCTCGTAGCTTGGCAGGGACGGGTTGTCGTATTTCAGCGCGATCTCGACGTCGCCGCCGACGGTCACGTTCCATTCGTCGAAGCGGTGATAGGCCATCAGCGTGATGATCTGGCCGACGGGGGTGGCGAGATAGGTGCCAATGTCCGAATTGGCAGCAGCCCCGTTGATGGTGACGTCGATGTCGGCATATTTGACGCTGGCGCGTCCCGCTCCCCAGTCATAACCGAACCCGATCTCGAAACCCTCCGAGCGGACATCACTCGTGGCGATGGAACTGTCCACCGCCCACCTAGCAACCCGCGCATCATAGATGTCGGTGCGGAAGACATTGCCCTCTAGCGTGAAGCCGTTGTAGGTCGCCACAAGGCCGGCCGTGACGTTGTTGGAGGTGACCGGCTCGGGCCCGTCGCCGTAGTTCCAGTTCGGGTTGAAGATGAAGTTCTCGGCCAGCGGCACGCCGGCCCAGACATGCGAGAAGCCGGCCTTCGCCGTGAGGAAATCAGGGACGAGGTCGTATTCACCCGACACGTTGCCGCTGAATCCGGCATTTTCCCATTTCTCGCCGGTCGTGCCCTCGAACCACTGGTGGTCGCCGCGCGCGCCGAAAGACAGGCGCGTACGGTCCCACGGCTCGAGCCGGGCCTGCGCGTAGATGCCGACATTGCTGGCGTGCTCGGTGGACGAATCCTCGCGGGCGTCGAGTTCGGCATCGTCCTTGTAGAAGTCGAAGCCGGCGGTGATGCTGCCGTTCTCGAGGGCGAAGCGGTTCTCTGCCTTGCCGTTGAAGCTGTCGGTCGTACCGATGCCGGGATAGATGTCGAAGCGCGTGTAGATGGGCGTCTCGACCTCGCTGCGGGAATAGGCGACCACCACCTTCGGATCCCACCAGCCTTCCGGCGACACGTCCGTATAGGTGAAAACCGTGTTGGTGCGGTTCAGCGTATAGTCGCGGACCTTCGGCTCCCACGGCCTGGGATTGGTCAGTTCACGGATATTCGCCCGGAACGGCCGCGGGGCGTCGTCACGGACCTGCTCGTGGCTGATCTCGAAGCGGTGGCCGCTTTCCATCTCGTAGGCGACCTTGCCGAGGCCGCTGATCAGGTCGGAGCTCGAGCCGTCAACCACGCTGCCGTCGCCGGCCGTATAATTGTCGCCCTTGGCGAAGTTCAGGTAGCCGAGATATTCGAAGCCATCCTCCGCGCCGAAGGCCGACAGGCCGACGGTGTGGGTGTTGCTGTTGAAGTCGTAGCTCGCGGTGGCAAGCCCGCCGAAGGTCCTGCCCGGCTCAAGAAGGTCGCGCGCATCCTTGGTCTCGTAGTTGATCGAGCCGGCGAGCGCGCCCGGACCGGCGTCGGCCGGGGCGACGCCGGCATCGACGCTGACGGCCTTGAGCAGGGCCGGGTCGATCAGGTTGGTGGCGTTGTGGTGGAAGACCTTTGCGTTCTGCCGCGAGCCGTCGACCGTCACGGCGAGGTTGGTCTCCTCGATGCCCTGCACATAGACCTTCTGCGACATCGGGATCGAGCTGCCGACGGCGATCTTCGGCTCGTCGGCGAAGACGTCGCGCAGATCGGTCGGGTTCTTGCGCTCCAGATCCTCGGCGGTGATCTCAACCTGGTTGACGCCGCCGTCCCAGGCTCCGCCCGCCACTGTGACGGGATCCAGGATCACCGAGCCGTCCGCTGCCGGCGCGGCGATACTCGGCGCTCCGGCGGCAGCGGCGGTGCCGGACTGGATCGACACCGTGTTCGGCCCGGTGAAGCGGTATCGCATGCCGGTGCCGGCGAGCAGCTGCGCCAGCGCCTGCTCGGCCGGGATCGCCCCGCTCACCGCCGGTGCCCGCGCGCCAGCGACGTCGGACGTGCCGAAGACGATCTGCAGGCCGGTCTGACGGGAAAGCTGGTTCAGCGAGCGGCCGAGCGGCTGGGCCGGAAGGTTGACGTTGTGGACCGCGGCCGACTGGGCAAGAGCCGCGCCCTGCACACCCGGCAACGCCAGCAGCCCCGCGCCGAGCGCCGTCGCCAAGCCGAGCCTCGCCAGCAGGCGACGCGTCGCCCCGGCCTCAAATTCAACCCCATCCTTGCCCACGATCCAGCAACCCCCAAGAAACTCTCGGGCGCATCCGTTCATCGGCCGCCCTCGATCGCAAAGACGCGCGAGGGGGATCGCCGCCTAAAGGCCGTCCGCACTTTTTCTGAGAATTTTTCGGAATCCCGCCGACGATCAGGAGATCAGGATGACGACGCCGGGAATCCGGTGCGCGGCGAGGCCGTGGACATGCGCCAGCGCCTCGATGGCGGCATGGGCGTCGCGCGTCTGCACGACCGCGCTGACGGGGCTGTCGTCATAGGCGTGGGTGGCGATGACCAGCCGCTCGGGCACGTAGCGGCCGAGTTCCCGCACCGCCGCGCGGAACGGTTCGCCCTCGAACACCAGCCGGCCGGCCCGCCAGGCGAGCTCGACGTCGAGATCGACGGCGGCGGCCGGCAGCGGCACGCCACCCTCGGCATAGCGGGTCTGCTGGCCGGCGGCGACGAGCACGGCCGATCGGGCGCCCGCCGGATCGCCGCTGGCGACCGAAACCACGCCTTCGGCCACCGTGACGGCCACCTCGCCTTCGACGCTGCGCATGGCAAAGCGCCCGGCCGCCGTTTCGCCTTGGCCGCCGAGCGCAGCGACGCGGAACGGCGCAGGGATGTCCGGACGGACGGTGAACTCGGCTTCGCCGTCGATGAGTTCCACCAGGCGCAGGTCGGGGCCGAAATCGAGGGCGACGCGGCTGTTGGTGTTGAGCAGCATGGTCGAGCCGTCCGGCAGACGGGCGGTCGTCTGCTCGCCCGAGCGGGTGGCGAAGTCGCTGGTCATCCAGGTCAGCAGGCGCGGCGCGGCGATCGCGGCGGCCGCCCCGGCGAAGGCCGTGCCGGCAAGAATCGCACGGCGGCTGAAGGTCCACCGCGCAGCGGCGGGCGGCGCCATCGCGGCAAGCTCGCCACGGTCGCTCACGCCCTCCAGCAGTTGCCAGAACTCCTGCTCGCGGGCGAACGCCCGGTCATGCTCCGGCGACTGCGCCCGCCAGGCATGGAAACGCTCCAGCTCCGCCCGGCTGACATTGCCGGACGACAACCGGACGATCCAGTCGCGGGCGTCCAGCGCCACCTTGCGGTCGATTTCGGATTGTCCCAGCCTTTTGCCCATTGCCCGGTCACGCAGCAAAAGCCCGCGGTACCGGGCATGCTCCCTCGTTTGCCTATCATAGACAGGCGAGAAGGCACTACGCCTAAGCTCTTGGGCAAAAAAATTTGCTAAGACGGGCTGTCGAGCGTGTCGCGCAGTTCGGCCAACCGCTCGACCACTCGGCGGATGTGGTAGTAGACGGCCTCTTCGCTGATGCCGAGGCGGCGCGCGATCTCGCGATGCGAGACGCCGCCGAGACGGTTCATCAGGAAGATGCGGCGGCTCTTTTCCGGCATCGCCTGCAGCGCCGTCTCGACCGCCCGCAGGAGGTCACGGCCCATGACCACGCGCTCGGGCGAGATTTCGTCAACCGACTGCCACAGCAGGTCCTGCACCTCGGCGTCGATCTCGCCGCGCCGCTTCTGCTTGCGGAAATGCCCGATGACCGCGTTCTTGGCCGCCTGCATGGTGAAGGCCGTATGGTTGTCGATGGAGTCGTCGTTGCGGACGCTGGCGAGCCTGATCCAGACGTCCTGGACGAGGTCCTCGGCGGTGGCGCTGCATCCAACCCGGCCACGCGTCAGCGCTTCGACGCGCGGGCGCATCGCAGCGAAATTGGAGAGCAGCCTGGTGAGTTCCATCCGGACCTCGTTTCGTGGCACCGCCGGCAGCAGCAGCTTCAGCGCTCCACTAGGCCACGAAAAAATGCCCTGCAAGCCCAACGCGTTAGGGAAAGCGGCGGGTTTCCGAGGACTCTCGCTAAAACCTTACTCTTTTCGTCATGTTTAGTGCTTGATTCTGCTGCGCTAACGGTCGGAGCCAAAGCTTCACGCGGCGAATTGTCGCAGGCTACGCGCTCGGTATGAGCGGTGCCGGGAGCATGGAAGCTGCCCGCTTCGCGCTCGCCCCGCTTCGCAGGGGAGGATTGGCGGTGCCGCCTGCACGCCCGATCCTCCCCCGTTAGCGCAGGCAGGGCGATCGCATATGTAGTTACCCCCACCCCTAACCCTTCCCCTCAAGGGGGAGGGGGATCTTGCCGCTGTTGTGCCAGACATGAAACGGTGACGATTTCGCTCGGCATGGCGGCCGTAAGTCCCCCTCCCCCTTGAGGCAGGGCTGTCCGGGGAAAGTTATTGGTGAATCGAAATGCCGCAGGCGCATGCC
>NZ_JCACER010000021.1:0-100568 GCF_059502445.1 Kumtagia sp. | reverse complement strand
CTGCGGGAACTTGGTGCGCACCGGGTATCAGGAGGGAGCGTCGGCGCCGGGTCGGTCGCGCAATCGGTAGCACGGCTGGCGAGAGCTGGAGACCCGGGCCCCAGCCGCGACACCTGCGCGAATGCAGCGCTAGCGGACGGGCAAGAACGCCGGCGGGGCGCGGGTCACCGCGCCACGTACTTACTTAGAGAGGCTCGGCCCCGCGCCCCGCTTCCCGCACTTCCTTTCAATGGCCAGACTGCAAAAGCAGGGCGTGGCGAGGACGGACCGCGCCCTGGGTATGCTGGCGTCTCGAAATCGCCGCCCTGTCCGCTTGCGTCAAATCCGCGCCTGCCCGATGCTGGGCGCCAACGACAAGCGACAATCAGGACAACGGGAGCCCCCTTCATGACCAACCACCTGCGCTTCTTCATCAATGGCGAATGGGTCGATCCGGTCGTGCCGGCGACGCTCGAGGTGATCGATCCGTCGACCGAAGAGGCCTATACAAAAATCTCCGTCGGCTCGAAGCCCGATGTCGACCGCGCGGTGGCGGCGGCCAAGGCGGCGTTCCCGTCCTTCTCGCAGACCAGCAAGGCGGAGCGGCTCGATCTGCTGAAGCGTATCCTTGCGGCCTACAACGACCGCTTCGAGGAGATCGCCCAGGCGGTGAGCCAGGAGATGGGCGCGCCGATCACCTGGGCGCGCGAGGCGCAGGCCTGGGCCGGTCGCGCCCATATGGAAGCCACCATCAAGGCGTTCGAGGACTACGACTTCACGGAGAAGCGCGGCACCACCATGGTGGTGAAGGAGCCGATCGGCGTGTGCGCACTGATCACGCCGTGGAACTGGCCGCTCAACCAGATCGTCTGCAAGGTCGCGCCGGCGATCGCCGCCGGCTGCACGGTGGTGTTGAAACCCAGCGAGATCGCGCCGATCAGCGGCATCGTCTTCGCCGAGGCGGTTGCCGCCGCCGGCACGCCGAAGGGCGTGTTCAATCTCGTCAACGGCACCGGCCCGGATGTCGGCCAGGTCATGGCCGGCCATCCGGACGTCGACATGGTCTCCTTCACCGGCTCGACACGCGCCGGCATCATCGTCGCCAAGACCGCGGCCGATACGGTCAAGCGCGTCGCCCAGGAGCTCGGCGGCAAGTCGGCCAACATCATCCTGCCCGACGCCGATTTCGCGGTCGCCGTGCAAAAGGGCGTCGAGGGCTGCTTCGGCAATTCCGGCCAGTCCTGCGACGCGCCGACGCGCATGCTTGTGCCGGCCGGCCGTCACGACGAGGCGCTGGCGATCGCCAAAAACGCGGCGGAAACCTTCAAGGTCGGCGACCCGCGCGCCGAGGACACGCAGCTCGGTCCCGTCGTCAGCCAGCTGCAGTTCGACAAGGTGCAGCGGCTGATCGACAGCGGCATCGAGGAGGGCGCGACGCTGGTGACCGGCGGCCCCGGCCGGCCAGAGCATCTCAACCGCGGCTATTACGTGCGCCCGACCGTGTTCGGCCATGTCCGTCCGGGCATGAGCATCGAGCGCGAGGAGATTTTCGGACCGGTGCTGTCGGTGATCTCCTACGAGGACGAGGACGACGCTGTGCGGATCGCCAACGACACGGTCTACGGGCTCGCCGCCTATGTGCAGTCGCAGGACATCGGCCATGCGCGAAAAGTCGCGGCGCGGCTGCGCGCCGGCCAGGTGTCGATCAACTATCCCGACTGGGACGTCTTCGCTCCCTTCGGCGGCTACAAGCAGTCCGGCAACGGCCGCGAATATGCCGACTGGGCGATCCACGACTTCCTGGAGATCAAGGGCATCGTCGGCTACGGCGAATGAGGCAGAGGATTCGCATCTTAAGGGAACAGTCAGCCCGTGTTGCGTTCCAGGCCCTCTCGTGCCCAGCGCCCTCGCGCATGGCGGGTAGCGGGGACCGGCGGCATGCGCTAGATACGGCGCTTTCCGTCTCGCGAGGAAAGACATGGCCGCCACCGCAGAGGACCTGATCGACCGCCGCAGACTGCGACGCAAGCTAACCTTCTGGCGCGTCGTGGCGCTGGCGATCGCGGCCATCGCGATCGTCGCCGCGGCGTCCGCCTATTACGGCGACGGCTTCGCCGGCAAGTCGGCCAGCCACATCGCCAAGGTCAAGATCGAAGGCACGATCCTGGAGGACGAGGACCTGATGGAGCGGCTGGACGACATCCGCAAGTCGTCGGCCGTCAAGGGCGTCATCCTGTCGATCGACTCGCCCGGCGGCACGACCGCGGGCGGCGAGGCGATCTTCGACGCGGTCAGGGCGCTTGCGGCGGAGAAGCCGGTGGTGGCGCAGGTCGGCACGCTGGCGGCGTCGGCCGGCTACATGATCGCCAGCGCCTCCGACCATATCGTGGCGCGGCAATCCTCGATCGTCGGATCGATCGGCGTGCTGGCGCAGTTCCCCAATTTCAGCGGCCTTATGGACAAACTCGGCATCACCCTCGACGAGGTCAAGTCGTCGCCGCTGAAGGCCGAGCCGTCGCCCTTCAACCACACCACCGAGGAGGAGAAGGCGATGATCCGCTCGATGATCCTCGACAGCTACGACTGGTTCGTCGGCCTCGTCTCGGATCGCCGCGGCATGTCGCGGGCCGAGGTGCTGACGCTCGCCGACGGCTCGGTCTTCACCGGCCGGCAGGCCCTGGAGAAGCGGCTGATCGACGGCCTCGGCGGCGAGAAGGAGGCGATCGCCTGGCTCACCGGCAAGGGCGTTTCGGAGAACCTTCAGGTGATCGAGTGGGAGCCCACCGACAGCGGCAGCGGGTTTCTGTTCGGCCGGGCCCTGACCGACGCGGCCGGCAGGGCGATGGGTTTCCCGGGCGCCGGTGCCGACCTGCTCAAGGAGACCGGAGCGGACCGCTTGTTCCTTGACGGCCTCGTATCGGTCTGGCACCCTTGACTGGTTTCCGGCCAGCCTAAAACATCAGCAAAATCATTCGCATGCTTTTGGATTCATCTGTTTGAAGGGGGACAGCTCATGATCAAATCCGAACTCGTGCAGATCATCCACGCCCGCAATTCGCACCTCTTCCTGCGCGACGTGGAGAACATCGTCAGCGCCATATTCGACGAGATCACCGAGACGCTGGCCGAGGGCAATCGCGTCGAGCTGCGCGGCTTCGGCGCGTTCTCGGTCAAGAACCGGCCGGCGCGCACCGGGCGCAACCCGCGCACCGGCGACACGGTCGAGGTGGAGGAGAAGTGGGTGCCGTTCTTCAAGACCGGCAAGGAACTTCGCGAAAGGCTGAACTCCCAGAAATAAGGACGGGACCAGCCGAACGGCAGCGGAAGATCATGGTCAATCGCCTCATCCTCGTCGTGGTCCTCGTGCCACTCGCCATCGTCCTGATCGCGCTCGCCGTCGCCAACCGGGGCCTGACACCGTTCACGCTGGATCCGTTCAATCCCGGCAATCCGGCGCTGACCGTCCAACTGCCGCTGTTCTTCCTGATGTTCGCCGCGCTGGCCGTCGGCCTCGTCATCGGCAGCTTCGCCACCTGGTTCAGGCAGGGCCGCTACCGCAAGCTGGCGCGGCAGCGCGGGCTGGAAGCGCAGGCGGCGCACGACGCCGCAAGCCGCCAGGCGCAGGCCGCCAGGGCCTCGGCGGCACTGCCCGGGCCCAGCCGCTAGAGCGAAATGCGATCCAGATGAAACGGCATTCTGCTCTATCTCTTTGTTTTGCCGCATGATCTTTGTCCGAAAAGTCTGCAACTTTTCGGGATCATGCTCCAGGATGGTGCGGTCCCAGGCGCAAGGAGACCGCGCATGCGCATGATTTCGGCCGAAGAGGTCGACCGCTCGCTCACCTTCCCGGGGCTCGTCGAGACGCTTCGGGACGCCTTCCGCGCCGGCGCGGTGCAGCCGGTGCGCCACCATCACACGGTCGAGCGGCCGGACGGCGCGGCCTCGACCCTGCTCCTGATGCCGGCCTGGACCGACTTCAACGCCGCAGGCACCTCGGACGGCGGCCATGTCGGTGTGAAGATCGTCACCGTCTCGCCCGACAACAACGCCATCGGCAAGCCGGCGGTGATGGGGCTCTACCTGCTGCTCGACGGCAGGACCGGCGAACCGCAGGCGCTGATCGACGGCCAGAGGCTGACGCAGTGGCGCACCGCCTGCGCCTCGGCACTCGCCGCCACCTACCTGGCGCGCGACGACGCCTCGAAGCTGCTGGTGGTCGGGGCCGGAGCGCTCAGCGCCTTCCTCGCCCGGGCGCATTCGGCCGTGCGGCCGATCCGCGACATCCGCATCTGGAACCGCACCCCGGCCAATGCCGGGAAGGCCGCGGAGGCGCTGCGGCGGGACGGTTTTGCCGCGGCCGCCGCCGCCGATCTCGACGCGGCGCTGGGCTGGGCCGACATAGTCACCTGCGCCACCATCTCGACCGAGCCGCTGGTCAAGGGCGCGCTTCTCAAGCCCGGCACGCATGTCGACCTCGTCGGCGGCTTCACGCCCTCGATGCGCGAGGCCGACGACGACGCCATCTCCCGCGCCAAGGTCTATGTCGATACCCGCGCCGGAGCGACCAAGGAGGCCGGTGACATCGTGCAGCCGCTGCAGTCGGGCGTTCTGAAGCCGAACGCCATCGTCGCCGACCTGCACGAGCTCGCCCGCGGCGAAAAACCCGGACGCGGTGGCGCCAAGGAGATCACGCTGTTCAAGTCGGTTGGGGCGGCGCTCGAGGATCTTGCGGCGGGCGTGGCGGTGTTCAGGGCAGCAAGCGCAGAATAGGCGGCGCCTAAGGTCAAGCCACCCTTGACGCATCAAAGGGTCGCGCGGGAACCTTGGCGCCGCACCAAGGTTCGGCATCATGACCCTCGGCTGGCCCCTTTTTCTCTGGTCGCTCCTGACCGCCATCGTCGCCGCGCTGAGCTTCGGCCCGTCCTTCGCGCATGTGCTGGAGTCCGTGCCCCGCATCCAGCTCTGGTCGCCGGAGCTGTGGCGCGAAACCACGGTCTTCAACCAGCAGTACCGCTTGTTCGCAGTGGTCGGCGCGCCGGTCGACCTCCTGGCGATCATCACGCCCGCCGTGCTCACCTTGATGCTGCGCGGCCAGAGCCCGGCCTTCGGCCTGGCGCTCGCCGCGACCGTCCTGTTCGCCGCCGCGCTCATTGCCTGGATCGCAATCGTCCTGCCCGCCAACAACATCCTCGCCACCTGGAAGCCCGGCCCGATGCCGGAGAATTTCGAGACGATCCGGCGGCAGTGGGAAACGGGGCACATGGTCGTGGCGGCGGCAAAGTTGGCAGGACTGGTCGCCCTGTTCTCCGCCCTGCTCACCATCCAGCGCAGCCCGTAGCCGCCTTTGTTGCGCCGTCCTGCCGGCTGTGGCAGAAGCGACGGCATCTTCCAGCGAGGCGATCGTTTGAAACCAGCGCGTCACAATCGCGGCGACGACCGGCGCCAGCAGGGGCAGGCAGTTCGCCCGCCCGAGCGGCAAGCAGAGGCACAGCCGCGCCCACGCCGCGAAGGCATGCTGCCGCCCGAGCGCCTGCCGGTGATCCTCGAAGTCCTGCCCAATGACGACTACGCGCTGCTCGATTCCGGCGATGGCGAGAAGCTGGAACAGTACGGCGCCTACCGTATCGTCCGCCCCGAAGGCCAGGCGATCTGGCGCAAGGCCTTGCCGGAGGGCGAATGGCGCAAGGCCGACGCGACTTTCACCGGCGACACCGACGAGGAAGGGCTTGGCCGCTGGCGCTTCCCGAAACAGCCGCTCGGCGAGACCTGGCCGATGCGTCACGACGGCATCGACTATCTCGGCCGTTTCACCTCGTTCCGCCATGTCGGCGTGTTCCCGGAGCAGGCCACGCATTGGGATCACATGGCCGGGCTGATCGGCGGCGCGAGGCGGCCGGTGAAAGTGCTCAACCTGTTCGGCTATACCGGGCTGGCCTCGCTGGTGGCGGCGAAGGCCGGCGCGGAGGTGACGCATGTCGACGCCTCGAAGAAGGCGATCGGCTGGGCGCGCGAGAACCAGGAGATGGCACGGCTCGGCGACAAGCCGATCCGCTGGATCTGCGAGGACGCCATGAAGTTCGCCGAGCGCGAGGAGCGCCGCGGCAGCCGCTACGACATCATCCTGTTCGACCCGCCCGCCTATGGCCGCGGCCCGAAAGGCGAGGTCTGGCAGCTCTTCGACGACCTGCCGAGGCTCGCCGACATCTGCCGGTCGATCCTGACGCCGAAGCCGCTCGCCGTCGTGCTCACCGCCTATTCGATCCGCGCCTCCTTCTTCGCCATCCACGCGCTGATGCGCGACACCTTCGCCGGCATGGGCGGCCGCGTCGAATCGGGCGAGCTGGTGATCCGCGAGAAGGGCGCCGGGCGGGCGCTTTCCACGTCATTGTTTTCCAGATGGGTTGCGGGATGAGTCGTTCACCCCTGAGCAGCGCCCCCTCCACCACGCTTCGCGTGGTCCCCCTCCCCCGCTTCGCAGGGGAGGAACCAGCGGCGCCGTTCGATCCTCCCCCGTTTACGGGGGAGGGGGACCACGCGAAGCGTGGTGGAGGGGGCGCATCATGACCGGCCAACTGCGTGTCGGGCGCGTCAAGGAAGTCACCAGCCTGTCCAACCCGCTGGTGAAAGACCTGAAGGCGCTGGCGCTGAAGAAGTTCCGCGACCAGCAGAACGCCTTCATGGCCGAGGGCCTGAAGCTCGTCATCGACGCGCTCGACCTCGGCTGGCGGGTGAAGACGCTGGTCTTCGCCAAATCCGCCCTCGGCAACCCGGCCGTCGAGAAGGTCGCGGCACGCACGGTGGCGGCCGGCGGCGACGTGCTGGAGGTCTCGGAAAAGATTCTCGCGGCGATCACCAGGCGCGACAATCCGCAGACGGTGGTCGGCGTGTTCGAGCAGCGCTTCCTGAAGCTGACCGACATCCGTCCGGCACCGGGCGACGTCTGGGTGGGGCTCGACCGGGTGCGCGATCCCGGCAATCTCGGCACCGTGCTGCGCACCGTCGATGCCGTCGGCGCCAAGGGCATCATCCTGGTCGGCGACACCACCGATCCGTTCGGGCTGGAGACGGTGCGGGCGACCATGGGCTCGATCTTCGCCGTGCCGGTGGCGCGGACGACGCAGGAGGCCTTTCTCGCCTGGCGCAAGGGCTTTGCCGGGCTGGTCGCCGGCACGCATCTCAAGGGCGCCGTCGATTACCGCAGCGTCGACTATGCGAAGAAGCCGGTGCTGCTGCTGATGGGCAACGAACAGCAGGGCCTGCCGGACGCGCTCGCCGAGACCTGCGACAAGCTGGTGCGCATCCCGCAGGCGGGCCGCGCCGATTCGCTCAACCTCGCCGTGGCGACCGGGGTGATGCTGTTCGAGATCCGGCGCGCCGCGCTGACGCTTGCAACGGACGAGGCCTGATGCGCGCACCTTCATGGCACATCTATGCGGGGATCGCCGCCGCCGGCATCGCCCTCGACCAGTGGATCAAATGGCTGGTGGAAACGCGGCTGGCCATGCACGACCCGGTGGAGTTGCTGCCGTTCCTGGCGCTCTACCGCACCTACAACACCGGCGTCGCCTTCTCGATGTTCTCCTGGGTCGGCGACCGCGGGCTGGTCGCCATCTCCATCGCCGTCATCGCCTTCGTGCTCTATCTCGCCCTGCGCTCCGACCCGCGGCAGGTGCTGGCGCGGCTGGGCTTCGCGCTGATCGTCAGCGGCGCCATCGGCAATGTGATCGACCGCGCCATCCACGGCCACGTCATCGACTACATCTTCTTCCATACCCCGGTCTGGTCGTTCGCGGTCTTCAACCTGGCCGACGCCTTCATCTCGGTCGGCGCCGCCGCGGTCGTGCTTCAGGAGCTGCTCTCCTGGCGGCAGGCGCGAAAGGAAGCTCCGTCGGACGATGGATCAGGCGGGCGCCAGACGTAACCGGCCGGCGGAAATGCTCGCGCCGCACCCTTAAAATGGCGGAACGCTAAAATGCGAGCGAATTGCAGAAAGCTTCGGGAACGACACCGGAGTAGAATAACCGGATGACGGCCCCCATCGTCCACAGCACCCTCGAAGGCAAGAGCATGGACGGCGGCGTCGAAGCGCCGGTCCTGCCGCAGGCCGCGCCTGTCGACCCGCTGGCCGGCTCGCTGCCGACCAAACCGCAGCTCGTCGTGCTGCAGACCGCCATCGTCATCGCCGCCCCCCTGCTCGCGGCAGCCGCCTATTTCCTGAATGCCCAGGCCGTCCTGGTCATGGGTTTTCTGGCGCTCGGCGCCGTCGGCCTGGCAGTGCTGGTGCGCGGCCTCGGCACCCGTCGGCGGCCGCAGGCGGAAGCGGCGGAGACGGCAACGCCCGCCCGCATCGAAAGCCTCGCCGACCGCATGTGGGAGATGCATGAGAGTGAGGAGCATTTTCTCGGCCTCATCGATGCGCTCGGGGACCTCGTCATCCATCGCGATCGCGACGGACGCATCGTCTATGCCAATCGCGTCTTCGCCGACCTGGTCAGGCGGCCGCAGGACGAGCTGGTCGGGATGCGGCTCGCCGATCTCGGCATCGAGGTCGGCATGGTCCCCGACGCCGCCTTCGCCGAGGGCGAATGCCTGAGCTCGACCGACGTGTCTATCCATACGCCCGCCGGAACGCGCTGGTTCTCCTGGATCGAGCTGTCGGTGCGCGATCTTGCCAGCGCGGCTGTGTCGCACCGGGCGATCGCCCGCGACATCACCGGGCGCAAGCGGGCCGAGGCCGCGCTGATCGGGGCGCGCGAGCGCGCCGAATATGCGAGCCTCGCCAAGTCGCGTTTCCTGGCGACGGTGAGCCACGAGATCCGCACACCCATGAACGGCATCATGGGCATGGCCAAGCTGCTCGCCGACACCAATCTCTCGGCCGAGCAGAAGACCTATGTGAGCGCGGTGTCGACCTCCGCCAGCGCCCTGCTGGCGCTGATCGAGGACCTGCTCGACTTCTCCAAGATCGAGGCCGGACGCTTCGTGCCGGAGCCGCAGCCGATCTCGCCGCGCGAGACGGTCGAGGGCGTGGTCGAGCTGCTGGCCTCGCGCGCCTTCGCCAAGGGCATCGGCCTCGGCTGCCATGTCGCGCCGGACGTGCCGCATACCATCACCGCCGATCCCGGCCGGGTGCGGCAGGTGCTGCTCAACCTCGTTGGCAACGCGATCAAGTTCACCGAAACCGGCGGCGTGCTGGTGACGGTGTCGCTGAAGCCCGGTCCTGACGGCATGGAGATGGTGCGCTTCGCGGTTGCCGACACCGGACCGGGGCTGCGCAAGGAGGACATGGACCGCATCTTCGAGGAGTTCGAGCAGGCCGACACCAGCTCGACGCGCGTCCATGGCGGCGCCGGGCTCGGCCTCGCCATATCGCGCCGCATCGTCGAGGCGGTGGGCGGCACGATCACGGTTTCCAGCGACTACGGGCTCGGCTCCGAATTCGCCTTCGAGCTCCCGGCGCTGGAGGCGACTGCCGGCCTGGCGCGCGGCCTGGTGCTGGAGGGCCACCGCTCGGTGATCCTGTCGAAGAACGAGGTGGAGTGCGACGCGATCGCCCGCACCATCCGCGCCTATGGCGGCACCGTCGACGTCGCCTATTCGATCGACCAGGCGCTGGAGCTGGCCGGACCCTGCGACGCGCTGCTGGTCGACGCGGCGCTGGAATCGCCGGACGGGCGCGTGCTGAAGCGGCTGAAGCAGGCGGGCTTCTCCTCGAGCCAGGCGATCACCCTGATCGCGCCGACCGACCGAGGCGCGCTGGGTGACTTCCGCGCCAGCGGCTACGTGACCTTCCTCGCCCGGCCGGTGCGCGGCGAGACGCTGCTGCGCGTTCTGCTGTCGGGCGCCGCCGTCGCCTCCAGCATCGCTCCCGCGTCCGTCGTCCGCAGGCCGGCCAAGGGCCGCAGCGCCCGGTTCTCAGGCCTGTCCGTCCTGCTCGCCGAAGACAACGAGATCAACGCGCTGCTCGCCCGCACCACGCTGCAGAAGGCTGGCCACCGGGTCGAGGTCGTCGGCAACGGCAAGGCGGCGGTCGAAGCCGTCACCAGCCCGCGCAAGGATCGGCACGACGTCGTGCTGATGGACCTGCACATGCCGATCATGGACGGGCTGGAGGCGATAGCCCTGATCCGCCGCCACGAGGAGGAGAACGACCTACCGCCGGTGCCGATCATGGTGCTGTCGGCGGACAGCCAGGAAAAGACCCGCCACGACGTGCTCGCCCACGGCGCCAGCGGCTTCGTGACCAAGCCGATCGATCCCGACGCGCTCGTCCATGCCGTCGAGCAGCGCATGGTCTGAAGCCGTCTCAACGACGGCCGAAGCCGGCGAAGATAACCTAAATGTCAGCGGCCATGAGCTTGAGCGCGTGCAGCCGTCACGGTACTTTCATACATCTGTTGCACAGCGCCAGTATCTCGAAGCCGTGCCGGCTGTTCGAAGGAGAATCACCCGTGCAAACAGCTGTTCCGTCGGTCGATGTCGCCATGGACGTGAAGGGGCTGGTTCCCGGCGTGGAGCCCCGGCCCGGCATTGCCGGCCGCACGCTCGGCCGCATCGGCCCGCTGGAGGCGCGGCTCGCCCGCGACGATGCCGAGATCGCCGCCGCCCAGGAGGTGCGCTATAGCGTCTTCTACGAGGAGCTCGGCGCCGGGAGCAACCGGCTGCAGGTGCTCGACCGCCGCGATGCCGACCGTTTCGACGCCGTGTGCGATCACATCCTGGTCTTCGACCAGTCGCTGCCCGGCCCGGAGCACAGGCGCATCGTCGGCACCTACCGGATGCTCAGGGAGGAGGGCGCAGCGCTGGCGGGCGGCTTCTACTCCGAGGACGAGTTCGATCTCGGAGGATTGATTAGCCGGCATCCGGGCAAGCGTTTCCTCGAGCTCGGCCGCTCATGCGTGCTGCCGCAATACCGATCCAAGCGCACGATCGAGACGCTGTGGCAGGCGATCTGGGCCTATGTGCTGCACCACGACATCGACGTGATGGCGGGCTGCGCCTCCTTCCATGGCAGCCTTCCGGCCACCCATGCCGAAGCGCTGTCCTTCCTGGCGCGGAACTGCCGCGCGACGCCGGAGTTCGACGTCAGCGCCCTGCCCGGCCGCTACGTCGGCATGGACCTGATGCCGGCCGAGGCGATCAACGCCAAATCGGCATTCTCGCGCATGCCGCCCCTGATCAAAGGCTATCTGCGGCTCGGCGCGCGCATCGGCGACGGCTGCGTCGTCGACCGGGATTTCGAAACGGTCGACGTCTTCGTCGTGCTGCCGGTCAAGGAAATCCAGCAGCGCTATATCAGCTACTATACCCAGGAGCCCGGCCGTCTCGCAGCGTGACCCGATCGAGGAGGATACGCTCGCACCCGCCTTAGTGCGGCTGCGCAAGGCGGCGGCCGCGCTTCCCGGCATCGTCGAAAGCACCTCCTACGGCACGCCCTCGCTCAAGGTCGGCAAGAAGTCGATCTGCCGGGTGAAGGACCCGCGGACGGTCGTCGTCATGTGCCCGCTGGAGGAGAAACCGGCGCTGATGGAAGCGGCGCCCGACATCTATTTCGAGACGGACCACTACAAGGGCTGGCCGGCCATCCTGGTACGCCTGGACGCCATATCCGATCGGGAACTCACGCATCGGCTGGAATGCGCGGTCAGGTTCCAGACACGGAAAAAGCGGTCCGGCCGGGGCTGACGCCAGTCGCGTTTCCCCCGCCATCGAAGCGTCATAGAAGTTTCATCGGGGCGACACCCGCCTGTCACCCGCAAGCCCGAGTTTCCGCGCGCCTGTTCAAAGCCATCCGGAGACAGCCATGAACCCCGTCAGCAAGAAAATCACCCGTCGCGCATTGTTGGCGACCACCGGAGCGGCCGGCCTGGTCGGCCTGTCGGGTCTGGCCATGCCCTATTACTCGCGCGCCAACCAGCGGCCGAGCTTCACGCACGGCGTGCAGTCCGGCGACGTCGACGTCAATTCGGCCATGATCTGGACCCGCGTCGACCGTCCCGCCAGCGTCGCGTTCGAGGTGTCCACCACCGAAAGCTTCGCCAACGCCGTAAAGCTGCCGCCACTCGGCGCCCTGCCGGAAAGCGATTTCGCGGTGAAGCGCCTGCTGACCGACCTCGCCTCCGACCAGGAGATATTCTACCGCATGGTCGCGGCCGACCTTTCCGACATCAATACCGTGTCCGAGCCGATCGTCGGCCGCTTCCGCACGGCGCCGGCCTCGAAGCGCAACGTCCGCTTCGCCTGGTCCGGCGACACGGTCGGCCAGGGCTGGGGCATCGACGACAAGGGCATGTACAGCTACGCCACCATCCTCAAGCATCAGCCCGACTTCTTCCTGCACTCCGGCGACACGATCTATGCCGACGGCCCGCTGAAGGAGGAGGTGGAGCTGAAGGACGGCACGAAGTGGGTGAACAAGGTCGTCACCGACGAGAAGCGCAAGGTCGCCGAGACGCTGGACGAATTCCGCGGCCAGTGGAAATACAATCTCATGGACGAGCATGTGCGCGCCATGAACGCCGCGCTTCCCACCTTCTTCCAGTGGGACGACCACGAGGTGACCAACAACTGGTCGGCCTCCAAGGACCTTTCCGCCGACGACCGCTACACGGAAAAGTCGGTGCCGCTGCTTAACGCGCGCGCCGCGCGCGCCTTTCACGAGATGACGCCGATCCGCTTTCAGCCGGCCGAGCCCGGCCGCGTCTACCGCAAAATCGCCTACGGCCCGCTGCTCGACGTGTTCTTCGTCGACCTGCGCTCCTATCGCGGTCCCAACGGTCCTGCCATGGAAGACGAGATGACGCCGGCCTCGCGCATCTTCGGAGAGGAGCAGATGCGCTGGCTGAAGCGCGAGCTCGCCAATTCGAAGGCCACCTGGAAGGTTATCGCCTCCGACATGCCGATCGGCATCATCGTGTGGGACAACGCCAAGGACAAGAAGGGCGCGGAAGCGATCGCCAACGGCGACAGCGGCGGTCCCAAGGGCCGCGAGCTGGAGGTGGCCGACCTGCTGCGCTACGTCAAGAACGCCAGCATCGACAACGTCGTGTGGTTCACCGCCGACGTGCACTACACCGCCGCGCATCACTACACGCCGGAAAAGGCGAAGTTCCAGGACTTCACGCCGTTCTGGGAATTCGTGTCGGGGCCGATCCATGCCGGCACCTTCGGGCCGGGCGAGCTCGACATGACCTTCGGCCCCGAGCTGAAGTTCGTGAAGGCGCCGACCGCCGAGCAGGGCCAGAACCTGCCGCCCTCGGCCGGCCTGCAGTTCTTCGGCCTGGCCGACATAGACGGCGCCAGCGAGCAGATGACGGTGCGGCTGATGGATCGCGACGACAACGAGCTCTACAAGGTGACGCTCGATCCGGTGCGGTCGGCGTAACGTCGCAGGCATAGCGGTTGGGGGGTAGACCCCACTCCGTTTAGCCTTTGGGTTCGCCGCGGTCCAACCGACGCGCAGGCCGGGCCACAGCGTCCTGGAGAAGACGCCGCAGGAGATCGTGCGACATAATCGATGCCGCCGCCGCAGGCGGCGTCGAGCGCCTGGATCGGCGGAACCGCCGCGCCTCTCAGGGACGCACTCCAGCACGGGTAGTTATTTGCACTCCGATCCGGAGGGCCAATTCTCGGCGGGGGCATCCAACAACTGGATTATTGCCGAGGCATAAGCACACGTATATCGTGCACAACGACGAGGTCAGCGCGCGAGCAGGCTCCCCGTTCAATGTCGCTTTTCTTTTAGGTTTTCCGGCTCGCGTCGCCATCAGTTTCGGTTCCGGGGAGATTCCTGTCATGTCCGTCAACGTAAGCTCGCTCATCCGGGTCTCGGTCGACGGCAGCGGCACGAGCGCCAACAACATCGCCACCGGCGGCGTGATGTCGGGCGACGGCCGCTTCGTCGTGTTCCAGAGCACCGCTACCAATCTGGTGGGCGGCGACGTCAACGGTTTCTTCGACGTCTTCCTGCGCGATACGCTGACCGGCACCACGACGCTGATCTCGTCCGCGACCGGCGGCACGCAGGGCAACAACGTCTCCAGCGTGGCGGCCATCTCCGATGTCGGCCGCTACGTGTTCTATAACAGCATGGCGACCAACCTTGTCGGCGGCGACACCAACGCCGCATTGGACATCTTCATGCGGGATATGTGGACGGGCGTGACAAGCCGCGTCTCGACCGCGTCGGACGGCAGTCAGGCAAACGGGGCCAGCCAGAATGTCAGCGTCACCGGCGACGGCGCCGTCATCGGCTTCCAGAGCACCGCCGACAACCTGGTGGCCGGCGACAGCAACGGCTTCAGCGACGCCTTCGTCAAGAACCTGTCGACCGGCCTCGTCACCCGCATCTCGGTGGCGAACGACGAGTCGCAGGCCAACGGCAACTCCCTGGTCGCCCGCCTGTCCGACGACGGCAACCGCGCCTCCTTCGTCAGTTCCGCCAGCAACCTGACGACCAACGATAGCAACGGCGCCGTCACCGACGTCTTCGTCCGCGATATCGCCGGCGGAACCACCACCCTGGTCTCGGCCTCCACCGGCGGCGGTTCGGGCGACGGTCAGTCTTTCGCCGCCTCGATCTCCGGCAATGGCCGCTACGTCGTGTTCGAGAGCAACGCGACCAACCTGGTCGCCGGCGACAGCCACGGCGCCACCGACATCTTCGTGCGCGACCTGCAGACCAACACCACCACCCGGGTCTCCACCGCCACCGACGGCAGCCAGGGCAACGACTTGTCCATCCAGGCTGTGATCTCCGGGGACGGCCGCTTCGTCGTCTTCATGAGCGCCGCCGACAACCTGGTGCAGGGCGACACCAACGGGCTGCGCGACATCTTCCTGAAGGACATGGTGACCGGCTCGGTGACGCGCCTGTCCGTCGCCGCCGACGGGAGCGAGCTCAACGACATTTCGAACACGCCCTCGATCTCGGCCGACGGCCGTTACGTCACCTTCCAGACGCAGGCGACCGACACCGGCGTGGGCGTCGACGGCAACGGCACCGGTTTCGACGTGTTCCGGGTTTCGCTGGTCGCGTCGGCGGGCGCCGACCGCATGATCGGCTCCGACGGCAACGACAGCATCGACGGCCTGGCGGGCAACGACATAATCACCGGAGGGTTCGGCAACGACGTTCTCATCGGCGGCGCGGGCGCCGACGCCCTCACCGGCGGCGGAGGCGTCGACACGGCCGACTATTCCAGCTCCGCCGCCGCGGTGATCGTCAATCTCGCCGCCGGCACCGGCACAGGCGGCGACGCCCAGGGCGACACGCTGTCGGGCATCGAGAACGCTATCGGCGCGGCGTTCGCCGACCGGTTGACCGGAACGGGGGCCGGCACGCTCGACGGCGGGGCCGGCAACGATGTCCTCGACGGCGCGGCGATCCTGAACGGCGGGGCCGGCAACGATACTTTGCTCGGCGGCGCGGCGGTCGAGACGCTGAATGGCGGGGCCGACGACGACACCGTCAGTTATACCGCTTCCTCGGCGGGCGTGACGGTCGATCTCGGCCAGGCCGGGCCGCAAGCGTCGTCCGGCGATGCCAGCGGCGACACGCTCTCCGGCATCGAGAATCTGAGGGGTTCGCTGTTCAGCGATACGCTCACCGGCAACGACGGCGCCAACATCCTGCATGACGGCGGCACCGGGCCGCTCCCCAACGACGGCGTGCCCGACACGCTGATCGGCAATGACGGCAACGACACCTACATCGTCTATGCCGCCGCCGCCCTGATCGTCGAGATCGCCGGCGAAGGCCACGACCGCCTCGCCGCCGGCGTCGATTTCGTGCTGGCCGCCGGCGTCAGCGTCGAATACCTCAACACCACCTCGCTCACAGCCACCTCCGCCGTCGACCTCACCGGCAACGAAATCCGCCAGTGGGTGCGCGGCAACAACGGCGACAACGTGCTCGACGGCGGCGGCGGCATCGACACGCTGTTCGGCATGGGCGGCGCCGACGCCTTCCGCTTCTCCACCGCGCTGGGAGCCGGCAATGTCGACCGCATCGCCGACTTCAGCGTTGCCGACGATTCCATCCATCTCGACGACGCCATCTTCACGGCGCTGACCACGCTGGGCACGCTCGACGCCTCGGCCTTCAAGGACATCGCGCTCGCAGCCAGGGACGCCGACGACCGCATCCTCTATAACTCCACCACCGGCTCGCTGTTCTACGACGCCGACGGCTCGGCCAGCGCCTTCGCCCCGGTGAAGTTCGCCGCGCTGTCGCCCGGTCTTGCGCTGTCGGCGGCCGACTTCGTGGTGGTCTGATGACGCATGGCCTTGAATCCGCCTCCGATGCGCAGGCGCAAGTCCCGCGTTGCAGCCACAACAGCCCCGGCACGGGCGCATAGGTTCCGCCACACCGCAGCATGGCAGGCCCCTTTCGCATTTGCGAAAAATCCGTTAAGAGCCGCGCCAATGAAGCACGGCGCCTGAACGAATTGCGGCGTGCCCCTTCCCGAGCAAGGTCTTTATGAAACTTCGCAACATCGCGATCATCGCGCACGTCGACCATGGCAAGACCACGCTGGTCGACGCGCTGCTGAAACAATCCGGCTCCGTGCGCGACAACCAGCGCGTCGCCGAGCGCGTCATGGATTCCAACGACCTGGAGAAGGAGCGCGGCATCACCATCCTTGCCAAGGCCACCTCGGTCGAGTGGAAGGACACGCGCATCAACATCGTCGACACGCCCGGCCACGCCGATTTCGGCGGCGAGGTGGAACGCATCCTCAACATGGTGGACGGCGCCATCGTGCTGGTCGATGCCGCCGAAGGCCCGATGCCGCAGACCAAGTTCGTGGTCGGCAAGGCGCTCAAGGTCGGCCTGCGTCCGATCGTCGCCATCAACAAGATCGACCGGCCGGACGCGCGCCATGTCGAGGTGGTCAACGAGGTGTTCGACCTGTTCGCGGCGCTCGACGCCACCGACGAGCAGCTCGACTTCCCCATCCTTTACGGCTCCGGCCGCGACGGCTGGATGGCCGAGGCGCCCGAGGGGCCGAAGGACGACGGCCTCGCGCCACTGTTCGAAATGGTGCTGCGCCACGTGCCCGCTCCCACCGTCCATGCCGGTCCGTTCCGGATGATCGGCACCATCCTGGAAGCCAATCCCTTCCTCGGCCGCATCATCACCGGCCGCATCGAGAGCGGCTCGATCAAGCCAAACCAGGCGGTGAAGGTGCTGCATCACGACGGCGGCCTGCTGGAAAATGGCCGCATCTCGAAGATCCTCGCCTTCCGCGGCATCGAGCGCCAGCCGATCGAGGACGCCCATGCCGGCGACATCATCGCGATCGCCGGCCTGTCGAAGGGCACGGTGGCCGACACCTTCTGCGACCCGGCCGTCACCGAGCCGCTGGCCGCCCAGCCGATCGACCCGCCGACCGTCACCATGTCGTTCATCGTCAACGATTCGCCGCTGGCCGGCACCGAGGGCGACAAGGTGACCAGCCGCGTCATCCGCGACCGCCTGCTGCGCGAGGCGGAAGGCAACGTCGCGCTGAAGATCGAGGAATCGGCCGACAAGGACTCCTTCTACGTCTCCGGCCGCGGCGAGCTGCAGCTTGCCGTGCTGATCGAGACCATGCGCCGCGAAGGTTTCGAGATCGCCGTGTCGCGCCCGCGCGTCGTCATGAAGAAGGACGACGACGGCCAGCTGCTCGAGCCGATCGAGGAAGTGGTCATCGACGTCGACGAGGAGCATTCCGGCGTCGTCGTGCAGAAGATGAGCGAGCGCAAGGGCGAGATGGTCGAGCTGCGCCCGTCCGGCGGCAACCGGCAGCGCCTGGTCTTCCACGCGCCTACGCGCGGCCTGATCGGCTACCAGTCGGAGCTTCTGACCGACACGCGCGGCACCGCCGTGATGAACCGCCTGTTCCATGCCTACGAGCCCTACAAGGGCGACATCGCCGGCCGGACCAACGGCGTGCTGATCTCCAACGAAGCCGGCGAGGCCGTCGCCTACGCGCTGTGGAACCTGGAGGATCGCGGCCCGATGGTCATCGACCCGGGCGTGAAGGTCTATCAGGGCATGATCATCGGCATCCACTCCCGGGACAACGACCTGGAAGTGAACGTGCTGAAGGGCAAGAAACTCACCAACATCCGCGCCGCCGGCAAGGACGAGGCGGTCCGGCTCACCCCGCCGGTGCGCATGACGCTGGAACGGGCGCTGGCCTGGATCCAGGACGACGAGCTGGTCGAGGTGACACCGAAGACCATCCGCCTGCGCAAGCTGCATCTCGACCCGAACGACCGCAAGCGCTTCGAGAAGCAGAAGATGAGCGGCGCGGCGTAGGGGGCCGGTCGGCAACCGACCCACTTGGCTTCGGTCGTTTTGGGAACGCGGCTATTCGCGTTCCCCCAAAACCGTCTCGTAGTCCATGGCGCCATGCAGCACATGGATGATTTCGATCCTGTCCTCCGTGCCACGATAGAAAATCAGGTAGTTGCGGTGTACCTTTCGCCGGAGTTTTCAGCGCTCGTATCCTACGACAAATGGATACGCACGCGGCCGCTGCCTGATCTCGCGAAAGCTCCGCAAGAACTCCTTCACGAGACGAGCCGCGGCTCGCGGATTATCCGTCGAGATATGGTCGGAAATTCGCTCGATATCTTCTTTCGCATCGTCGGTGACGACGAGCTTCATTCGCCGGCCATGCGAAGATATTTCTGCTCAAGACGGTCCAGGAATATCTCAGCATCCTCCACCCTCCCGGCATCGGCCGACGCAAGACCACGCTCTAGGGCGGCGTGAAGCGTATTGAGGCGCGCCTCGCGCTCCTGAACCAGCCGCACGCCTTCGCGCAGCACTTCGCTCTTGGAATTATAGCGCCCGGTAGCGACCAATTCAGTCACCACCTGTTCGAGCGTCTCACCCAGTTCAGCGCTGATCGCCATCAGGTTGCCTCCTGCTACCCAGACAGCCAATAACTATTATGGGTCGTTTTGGAGTTCAAGCGGGATCAGTATCGGCTGCTAAGCCGCCAGCGCCTCGCGCACGCTGTCGATGATGTAGCCCTGGTCGTCGGCCTCAAGATAGGGGTGCATAGGCAGGCTGAAGACGTCCTCGGCCACCCGGTCGCTGACCGGCAGGCCGTTGCCGGCGACCGGGAAATGCTTGTAGGCCGTCTGCCGGTGCAGCGGCTTCGGATAATAGACCGCCGTCGGCACGCCCTTGTCCTTCAGCCGCGCCAGCACGGCGCCGCGATCCTTGCCGCGGGCCCGGATCGTGTACTGCGCCCAGGTGGAGGTGCAGCCGTCGAGCACCGCCGGCACGACGGCGACGTCGCGCAGCCCGTCATTGTATGCTGCGGCGATGCGATTGCGCGCGACGATCTCGTCGGGGAATATCTTCAGCTTCTCGATCAGGATGGCGGCCTGCAGCGTGTCCAGGCGACCGTTCATGCCGATGCGGACGTTATCGTATTTGTCCGTGCCCTGGCCGTGGACCAGCAGCGAGCGCAGCACCGCATCCGTCTCGTCGTCGTCGGTGAAGATGGCGCCGCCGTCGCCATAGGCGCCGAGCGGCTTGGCCGGGAAGAAGCTGGTCGCCGTCATGGCGCCAATGGTGCCGACCTTACGATCGCGATAGGTGCCGCCGAAACCCTGCGCGGCATCGCTGATCAGCCACATGCCCTCGTTCGCCACGATCGGCTCGATCTCGGCATAGTCGGCCGACTGGCCGAACAGGTCGACGGAGATCACGCCGGCGAGCGACAGGCCGTCCTTCTTGGCCTGGGCGATCGCCGTCTTAAGGCTCGCGGGATCGAGGTTGAATGTATCCTCGTGGATGTCGACGAAGAACGGCGTGGCGCCGAGCATTGCGACGACTTCCGCCGTCGCGGCGAAGGTGAAGCTCGGACAGAACACAGCCTGCCCCGGCTTGATGCCCTTCGCCATCAGGCAAAGCGTGAGCGCATCGGTGCCGTTGGAGCAGCCGATAGAATGTTTCGCGCCGCAGAAGGCGCTGAGCGCCGCCTCGAATTCTGCGACCTCGGGGCCGAGGATGTAGGCGCCGTGGGAGAGCACGCGCTGGATCGCCGCGTCGACCTTCGTCTTGATCTTTTCCTGCTGGGCAACGAGGTCGATGAAGCGAAGCGGCTTTCGTGTCATGAAGAGTTCCG
Organism: Kumtagia sp.; assembly: GCF_059502445.1. Classification (NCBI taxonomy): domain Bacteria; kingdom Pseudomonadati; phylum Pseudomonadota; class Alphaproteobacteria; order Hyphomicrobiales; family Phyllobacteriaceae; genus Kumtagia; species Kumtagia sp. Next base: position 80,454 of record NZ_JCACER010000021.1, on the reverse strand, counting down.
GACCGTGTTCGAATCGCACTGGCGGCCACCGGCTTGAGACGGCGCGGGCCGTCCTATCGCCGGTCTGCACCGCCAAGTCAAAACACGTGCATTTTCCGGCCGATACGTTGCGTGTAGGCGTGAGGACCGGTCGCACCGGGCCTGCGTTACGCCTTGACCACGTTGGCGGACGAGACGCCCTTGCGCTCGCAGACGTTGCGGGTGTCGACGACCAGCCGGCTTTCGGCGACCAGACGGGCGTAGTCGACCGCGTCGTGATCGGTCGCGATCAGCGTGAGGTCGTAGCCTGCGAAGGAGGCATCGGCGGCAACCGAGCCGCGGCCGGCATATTCGGGATGCTCGCGGGTCATAGTGATCTGCGGCACGTGCGGGTCGAGGTAATCGACTTTCGCGCCGCGCTCCTCCAGCAGCCGGATCAGCGTCAGGCCGGGGCTCTCGCGGATGTCGCCGACATTTTTCTTGTAGGCGAGCCCGACCAGCAGCACCCTGCCGCCCTTCAGCCCCTTGGCGAAGCGGGCGTTCAGTGCCTCCATGCAGACGGTGACGACGTGGCCCGGCATCGCCGTATTGATCTCGCCGGCAAGTTCCACCAGGCGGGTCGACATGTCGAACTCGCGTGCCTTCCAGGTGAGATAGAAGGGGTCGATCGGGATGCAGTGGCCGCCCAGCCCGGGACCGGGATAGAAGGGCATGAAGCCGAACGGCTTGGTCTTGGCCGCGTCGATGACCTCCCACACGTCGATGCCCATGGCGCCGTAGATCAGCTTCAGCTCGTTGACCAGCGCGATGTTGACGGCGCGAAAGATGTTCTCGGTGATTTTCACCGCCTCGGCGGCGGCGGTGGAGGACACCGGCACCGTCTTCACCACGATCTGGTCGTAGAGCGCGACCGCCAACTCCAGCGCGATGGGGTCGGCGCCGCCGACAACCTTGGGGATCGACTGCGTGCCGTAGTCGGGATTGCCGGGGTCTTCGCGCTCCGGGCTGAAGGCGACGAAGAAGTCGGTTCCGCTCTTCAGCCCGCTCTGCTCCAGCGCCGGAACCAGCAATTCCTGCGTGGTCCCTGGATAGGTCGTCGATTCCAGCACGACGAGCTGGTTATTGCGCAGATGCGGCACGATCGAGCGCGCCGTATTCGCCACATAGGAGAGATCCGGCTCCCGATGCTTGGTCAGCGGGGTGGGCACGCAGATGACGATCGCGTCGGCGCCGGCAACAGCGGAGAAGTCGGTCGTGCAGGCGAGCCGGCCCTCCGCGATTCTCCCGGCGAAATAGGCCGGGTCGAAATGCCGGAGATAGGCGACGCCCTCATGCAGCATGCGGATCTTGTCGGGATCGATGTCGATGCCGATGCCGGTGAAGCCCGCCTCGACCACCGCCTTGACCAGCGGCAGGCCGACATAGCCCAGTCCGATGACGGCGACGGTCGCCTGCCGGTCGCGGAAGGCCGAGAGAAGTGCGTCTGCCCGTTGCCGTGCCAATCCTAAGCCCTCCTGGGAGCCTGCCGAAACGCGCCTTCATGCTCGACTCGGCCCTGCGAGGCAAGGCCGCCGCCATCGTATCGTCTTCAATCTCCGGAGAGCAGCCGCGTCTTGAGCGATGCCGGTCGCCACGACGGCCGCGGTCGGCGGCCGGAGGAGCATGCCGAAACTTGCCCGTGCATGAGCCTTCGATCCAAGCTATGTGTCTGAAAAGATCAAAGATCGAAGTCCGGGAGAAATCAGCCAGATGCACGTCATGATCATCGGAGCGGCCGGTATGGTCGGCCGCAAGTTCGCCATGCGCCTTGCCCAGACGGGGCGGCTGGGCGGCACGGAGGTTGCGCGGATGACGCTGGTCGACGTGGTCGAGCCGGCGCTGCCCGGCGGCAACGTACCGGCCGTCGCAGCCGTCACCGATCTTTCGGCTCCCGGCGCGAGCGAGAAGCTGGTCTCGACCCGGCCAGACGTGATCTTCCACCTCGCGGCCATCGTGTCGGGCGAAGCCGAGACCGATTTCGACAAGGGCTACCGCATCAACCTCGATGGCACGCGTTTCCTGTTCGAGGCGATCAGACAGGAGGGGATCAAGGCGCCTTACCGGCCGCGCGTCGTCTTCTCCTCGTCCATCGCGGTGTTCGGCGCGCCGTTCCCCGAGGCGATCGGCGACGAGTTCTTCACGACGCCGGCGACCAGCTACGGCACGCAGAAAGCGATCGGCGAGCTGCTGCTCGCCGACTACAGCCGGCGCGGTTTCCTCGACGGCATCGGCATCCGCCTGCCGACCATCTGCATCCGGCCAGGTAAGCCGAACAAGGCGGCCTCCGGCTTCTTCTCCAACATCCTGCGCGAGCCGCTGGTCGGCGAGGAGGCGGTGCTGCCGGTTTCGGAGACGGTGCGCCACTGGTTCGCCAGCCCGCGCGCGGCCATCGGCTTCCTCGAGCATGCGGCGACGATCGAGCTTGCGCCGCTCGGCCAGCGCCGCAACCTCACAATGCCCGGCCTCTCCGCCACCGTGGGCGAGGAGATCGAGGCGCTGCGCCGCGTCGCCGGCGACAAGGCGGTGAAGCTGATCCGGCGCGAACCGAACGAGGCCATCGCCCGCATGGTGGCCGGCTGGCCGGGCCGCTTCGACGCGGGGCGGGCGGAGGCGCTCGGCTTCCGCGCGGAAACCTCGTTCGACGCGATCGTGCGCGCTCATGTCGAGGACGAACTCGGCGGCAAGGTCGGCTAGCGGCGGCAGGGCCGTTCCGTTCAACGGGTGCTCGCATGAAGAAAGTCGTCGCCATACTCGGCACCTTCGACAGCAAGGGCGTCGAATACGCCTTTCTCAGGCAGCAGGTCGAAGCGCAGGGCGTGGAGACGCTGACCATCGACGTCGGCGTGTTCGGACCTTCCTTCACGCCGGATGTCGCGGCGGCCGAGGTGGCGGCGGCCGGAGGCGGCGACCTCAAAACGCTGGCGGCGAAAAAGGATCGTGGCGAGGCGATGGCCGTGATGAGCAAGGGGGCCGCCGTCGTCGCGGCGCGGCTCGCCGCCGAAGGCCGTATCCACGGCATCGTCGCCATGGGCGGCGGCGGCGGTTCGTCGATCGCCGCGGCGGCGATGCAGGCGCTGCCGGTCGGCTTCCCCAAGCTGCTGGTGTCGACGCTGGCGGCCGGCGACACGCGCCCGCTGGTCGGCGTCAAGGACGTCACCATCATGCCGGCGGTCGTCGACATCTCCGGCATCAACCGGCTGTCGTCGCAAATCCTCGCCAATGCCGCCGGCGCCATCGCCGGCATGATCAACGCCGGGCGCACCGGACCGCGAGAGCAGAGGCCACTCATCGCCGCCACCATGTTCGGGGTGACGACGCCCTGCGTGACCAAGGCGCGCGAGATCCTCGAGCAGGCCGGCTACGAGGTTCTGGTCTTCCACGCCACCGGCACGGGCGGGCGCACGATGGAGGAACTCATCCACGCCGGCTTCATCGCCGGCGTGCTCGACATTACCACGACGGAACTGGCGGACGAGCTTGCCGGCGGCGTGCTCAGCGCCGGACCCGACCGGCTGGAAGCGGCCGGCGCGGCCGGTATCCCGCAGGTGGTGTCGGCCGGCGCGCTCGACATGGTGAATTTCGGCGCGCCCGAGACCGTTCCGACGAAATATGCCGGCCGCGCCTTCTACCGGCACAACCCGCTGGTGACGCTGATGCGCACGACCGCGGAGGAGAACGCAGAACTGGGCAGGAGAATCGCGGCAAAGCTCAACAAGGCCGAGGGCCCGACCGTCTTCATGATCCCGCGGCGCGGCGTGTCGTCCATCGACGTGGAGGGCAAGCCGTTCCACGACCCGGCCGCCGACGCCGCCCTGTTCGCCGCGCTGAAGGCCGGTCTGAGCGACACGGTGCGAGTGGTCGAGCTCGACACGGACATCAACGACGATATTTTCGCCACCGAGGCGGCGCGGCTGCTGATCGAGGCGATCGAGGCTCCGAGATCATAGCAGCCCCCCAGGCTCGGCTCGACCGTCCTACGGAATATCCTCCGGACGCCGGCCGGGCCGATTGCGGTAGGCCGGAATGCGCCAGCCGAACCACAGCGCGCCGCCGCGCACGGCGAAAGCCGTGGCGAAGGCGAGCAGCGCCGAGGCAACGTCGGGGAGGCCGCCGAGATCGGCGAGCGTGAAGACGGCGGCGCCGGCCAGGGCGGCGGTGACGTAGATTTCCGGGCGCAGCAGCACCGAGGGCTCGCCTGCCAGAAGATCGCGCAGGATGCCGCCCAGCGTCGCCGTCAGCATGCCCATGACAATGGCCACGATGGGCGATCCGGTGGCCGCGAGCCCCTTGGCAGCGCCGAGCGCGGCATAGGCAGACATGCCAACTGCGTCCAGCCACAGCAGCAGCCTGTAGCGCGACTCGAGCCGGTGCGCAGCGAAGAAGACGAGCACGCCGCTGCCGGCGCAGACGAGCACATAAGCGTGGTCGAGCACCCAGAAGACAGGGACGTCGAGGATGAGGTCGCGGACCGTGCCGCCGCCGATGCCGGTGACGCTGGCAAGGAACAGGAAACCGACGATGTCGAGCTGCTTGCGTGAGGCGGCCAGGGCCCCTGTCGCGGCGAACACGGCGACGCCGGCATAGTCGAGGACCTGAAGCCAGTTCATGCGATCTTGCTAGCGCAGCGGTGGCAGCCGCGCCAGATCAAGGAACGAATTGCGAAGCGAATAGCGAATAGCGAATAGCGAATAGCGACAGTCGTCTGTTGAAGCGAAGGGTCAATCCCTATTCGCTATTCCCTATTCCCTATTCGCTATTCGCTATTCGCTCGCTCACGCATCCTTCTCGGCCTGCTCGTTGATGGGCCCCGGCTCGGTCGCGCCTTCATTGGCGGCAGCGCGCGGGCCGCCCTTGGAGACGCCGACCATGGCGGGGCGCAGCACGCGCTCGCCGATCGAATAGCCGGGCTGCACCACCTGCACCACCGTGTTGGCGGCGATGTCGGGGTTCGGCACCTCGAACATGGCCTGGTGGAAATGCGGATCGAACTTCTCGCCCAGCGGCTCCAGCCTCTTCACGCCGTGACGCTCCAGCGTCGACAGCATCGAGCGCTCGGTCATCTCAACGCCCTCCACAAGGGCGGCGAGGCTGGGGTCGGCCGCCTTCGCCTCCGGCGCGACCGCCTGCAGGGCGCGGCTCAGATTGTCGGAGACCGAAAGCATGTCGCGCGCGAAATTGGCGGCGGCATAGGTCCGCGCGTCCTGAATCTCGCGCGCCGTGCGGCGGCGCAGATTCTCCATCTCGGCGGCGGCGCGCAGCGCGCGATCCTTCAGCTCCTCGTTCTCCTTCAGCAGCCGAACCAGCGCCTCGTAATCGCCATCCTGGCCAGCTGCCGGCGCCGCTTCGGCAGCCTGCTCGACCGCGACGCCTTCCTCGAGCACGCGTTCGTCTTTAGCCTGATCGCTCATTCTCTTTCCTGTTCCTGCAAACCGTTCGGATTTGCGCCGGATATCGATGCTGCCCGGGCAAAAATCAAGGGCTTATGAAAGCGTCAGGCGCAGCAGACCTGCTTCCGAGAAGGCCCGCAAGCCGCTTGCTGCCGGCAATTCGACTCAAATTTTACGCAATTTTTACCATGCCGGGAACGCAATCCTACATTGCAGGAACCATTCGAGACTGCACGGGTTCCTTTGCCAACAACAGGTTAGCGACGTCATGTTTGGCAAAAACGAAAAGAAACCCGGGGATGTGAAGTCAGAGTTCCGCCGCCAGATGCGGAGCGCCCAGCTGCGCCGCTTCGTCGGCACGCTCCCCACCTATGCCGTCGATCCCGAACTGCCAGAGCGCTTTGTAAAGCTCCTGCACCAGCTGGATCGAGCCGTCGAAGAGGCGGACGCCGGCCGGCCGACGCCGGCCGCCCAGCCTCAATGAGGAACGGCCGGCGGCCGTCATGCCGCCTTCGCGTCAGCCCCTGCTTCATGCGGCGCGGCGCGTGTCGGCCATCAGCACCTGCCCATGCGATATGTCCGTGCCGAGGACCTTCAGGCACTCGCGCATGAAGGCCGCGAGGCCCGTCCAGCCCTTGGCGGAGACGAGATTGCCGTCGACATGGGCTCCGGTCGGCGTCACGTCGATGTATTTGCCGCCCGCCAGCGTCACTTCCGGCTCGCAATACTGAAGCGCGGCGACCTCCTTGCCGCGCACCACGCCATCCACCGCGATCAGGATCTGGACGCCGTGGCAAATGGTGAAGATCGGCTTGCCCGTCTCGTGGAAGTGGCGGACGATCGCTTGCACTCTGCTGTCGATGCGGATGTATTCCGGGCCGCGGCCGCCGGCGCAATAGACGGCGTCATAGGCAGCCGGATCGACCTCGGCGAAGGTCTTGTTCAGATAGTAGTCGTGGCCGAGCTTTTCCGTATAGGTCTGGTGGCCCTCGAAATCATGCAGCGATGTTTTCAGCACCTCGCCCGCCTTCTTGTCGGGGCAGACGACGTGCACCGTATGTCCGACGGCGTGCATCGCCTGCTCGAACACGAAAATCTCGTACTCCTCGCTGAAGTCGCCAACGAGCATCAGTATTTTCTTGCCAGGCATCCTCATCCTCCCAGTCCGGCGCATTTACTTCGAGCATCGAAATAAACGGCATCATGGTATGTCGGGAAAATGCCGAATGCAATCTGGTCTGACCAGATTGCGACCATGAAGCTCGTCGACCTACAGAGATCGCTGCGGCGCCGATCCAGCCCGGATCAGCGCGACCGCCGCCAGGAGTACCCCGCACCCTTGGCGGGCGCCCCGGCCGGCGTGGCCGTCGGCTGGTAATAGAGGTCGAGGCCGCCGACGCGACCCTCCTCCAGCCGGCGGATCAGCACCGGATGGCTGATCTCGAATTCGTCGAAGCCGAGACGCAGCATGTGCGGCAACTGGTCTACCAGAACCTGGCCGGTCGCCCGGACCGCACCGGCAAAACGGTGGCGGCTGCGCAGCAGCTCGGCCTTGGAAAAGCTGCGGCCGTCGTTGAAGGCCGGGAAGGCCAGCGCCACCAGCGACAGGTCGTCCAGCAGCCCGGCGATCTTCTCCACCGGATCGGCCGGCATCAGCAATACGCCCAGCCGTTCCCTGGCCGATTTGCGCACCACCGGATCGAGGTCGAGGAACACTTGCAGCGGCAGGATGAAGCGGCCGTTGCCGGCAAGCGCCTCGGCGTTGTCCGCATGCTGCCACTCGTCCTCGCGGAACCCTTCGGGTGTCCACAGGCGCGGCACCGGCACGGCGGTCTCGTTCTTCGCTTCGGTCATCAGGGCGAGCATATGGCGTATTCTCGGCTTGGTTTCCAGTCTCGCCGAAGGACGAAACGGCCTGGCTGCAAGAGTTTCGGTTATCTTAGTGAGCCGCCGTCGTGAGCGCCTCGCCCAGGCCCGGCAGATGGATGCCGCACTCGGTCTTGCCCTGGCCGGCCCAGCGGCCGCTGCGTGCGTCCTCTCCCGGCTTCACCGGCTGAGTGCAGGGAAAGCAGCCGATGGAGAGATAGCCGTAGGCCACCAGCGGGTTCTCGCGCAGCGCATGCGCGCGCATGTAGTCGGCGAGATCGCTCGTGCCCCATTTCGCCAGCGGATTGATGCGGACGCGCGGCCCGACCGCCTCGAACGCCGGCAAGGCAGCGCGGGTCGCCGCCTGGAAGCGTTTTCTGCCGGTGAACCAGGCGCGGAAGGGCGCGACGCCGCGCGCCATGGGCTCGACCTTGCGGATCTCGCAGCAGCCGTCGGTGTCCGATTGGTGCAGCTTGCCGTCCGGATCGAGCCGGTCGAGCGCGGCCTGGTCCGGCGTGACGATGCGGATGTCGGTGAGCCCGAGATCGGCGGCAAGCGCGTCGCGGTAATCCAGCGTCTCGCCGAAATGCTTTCCGGTGTCGAGGAACACGACCGGCAGCGAGGCATCCACCTCGGCGATCATGTGCAGCAGCACGGCGGAATCCGCGCCGAACGACGACACCGCCGCGATGGCGCCGGGAAAGCCGTCGCGCGCCGACCAGGCGATGATTTCCTGCGGCGACAGCCCGCCGAAACGGGCATCGAGATCGGCCGCCTCGGCGGCCGCGATCTCGTCCTCAGGCTGCCTTGGCTTCGCCGCCATAGAGCGCCTCCTTGAACGGCGCCGGGCCAAGGCGGCGGTAGGCGTCGAGGAAATTTTCCGAACGGTCGAGCCTGTGGGCGAGATAGGTCTCGACCACGGTCTCGATGGCGTCGGTGATCTCGTCCGGGCCGAAGCCGCGGCCGATGATCTCGCCGACGGCGGTGTGCTCGTCGGCCGAGCCGCCCAGCGTCACCTGATAGAGTTCGGCGCCCTTCTTCTCGACGCCCAGGATGCCGATATGGCCGACATGGTGATGGCCGCAGGCGTTGATGCAGCCGGAGATCTTCAGCTTCAGCTCGCCGATGTCGCGCTGCCGCTCCAGCGACGCGAAGCGGTTGGAAATCTCCTGCGCCACCGAGATCGAGCGGGCGTTGGCCAGCGCGCAGTAGTCGAGGCCGGGGCAGGCGATGATGTCGGTGATCAGGCCGGAATTCGGCGTCGCCAGCTCGATCTCGACCAGCGCGTCGTAGACGGCCTTCAAATCGGCGCGCGCCACGTGCGGCAGGATCAGGTTCTGCTCGTGGCTGACGCGGATTTCACCGAAAGCGTATTGGTCGGCGATGTCGGCCACCGCCTCCATCTGGCTGTCGCTGGCGTCGCCCGGCGCCTCGCCGATGCCCTTGAGCGAAATCGTCACGGCGGCATAGTCGGGGTGGCGGTGGGTGATCACGTTCTGGTCGACCCAGTCGGCGAAGCTCTTGGAATCGAGCCGGGCGAGCTTCACGACCTCGTCTCCTTCCGGCCTCGCGGCGAGTGCCGGCGGCGCGAAATAGGCGTTGATCGCGGCGATGTCCGCCTCGGGCAGCGTCAGCTCCTGGTCCTTCAGCGCCGCCCACTCGGCCTCGACCTGGCGGGCGAATTCTTCCGTACCGGTTTCGTGCACCAGGATCTTGATGCGCGCCTTGTACTTGTTGTCGCGCCGTCCGTAGAGATTGTAGACGCGCAAGATCGCCGTCGCGTAGGAGAGCAGGTGCTTTTCGGGGAGGAAATCCCGGATCTTCTTGGCGACCATCGGGGTGCGGCCCTGGCCGCCGCCGACATAGACGGCAAAGCCCAATTCGCCCTCGGCGTTCTTCTTCAGATGCAGGCCGATGTCATGCGTCTGGATGGCGGCACGGTCGCGCTCTGCGCCCGTCACCGCGATCTTGAATTTGCGCGGCAAATACGAAAATTCCGGATGCACCGACGACCACTGCCGCAGAATCTCGGCATAGGGGCGCGGATCGGCGACCTCGTCGGCGGCCGCACCCGCGAAATGGTCGGCCGTCACGTTGCGGATGCAGTTGCCTGATGTCTGGATGGCATGCATCTCGACGCTGGCGAGATCGGCGAGGATCGCCGGAATGTCCGACAGCGCCGGCCAGTTGAACTGGATGTTCTGGCGCGTGGTGAAGTGGCCATAGCCCTTGTCGTACCTGCGGGCGATGTGGGCCAGCATGCGCAACTGGCCGGTGTTCAGCGTGCCATAGGGAATGGCGATGCGCAGCATGTAGGCGTGGAGCTGCAGGTAGACGCCGTTCATCAGCCGGAGCGGCCGGAACTGCTCCTCGGTGATCTCGCCGGCGAGACGCCGCTCCACCTGATCGGTGAACTCGGCGACACGGGCGTTGACGAAATCAGTGTCGAACTCATCGTAACGGTACATGGTCGTGCTTCCGTGGGCTCCTCGGCCCTGTCATGCGGCCGTTCTGGCCTGTTTTCCGAGGTCGAGGCGGTTGGTCGGGCCGGTGGCGCGGATGCGCTCGCGCAGGCGGACCGGGCGGATCAAGCCATCGACCAGCTCGACGTCGATCAACTCGACGTCGACGACCTCATTGTTGGCAAAGGCGGCCTTGCCGGCAGCCTCGAGTTCGGCTTCCCCGGCCTTGTCGCCGGCGACATCGGCCTCGGCGATGGTCTCGGCCCAGGTTTTTGCCGGGGAGAACCACACGGCCTCGCCGTCGGTCAGGCGGTTGGCGGTCAAGACCTTCATGACTGCACCTCCTCGACCGCGGCACTAGACGGAACGGGGCGGTAGGCCGCCAGTGGCTCAGAGCGCGAGAAATCGGCGCCGGCGACCGCGTCGCCGATGATGGTCATCACCGGGCCGCCGAGATCGTCGCGCGCTTGCAGCGACGGCAGGTCGGCCAGCGTTCCATGGAACCGGCGGCGGTCGCGCAGGCTGGCGTTCTCGACCACGGCGACGGCGGTATCCGGCGACAGGCCGGCATCCATCAGCCTTCCGGCCACGTCCGCAGCGACGGAGCGGCCCATATAGACGGCGACGGTGGCGCCGGAGATCGCCAGCTTCGCCCAGTCCGGCAGCGAATTGCCCTTGAGATCGTGGCCGGTGGTGAACACCATCGAGGAGGTCACGCCGCGCAGCGTCAGCGGCAGCTGGAAATCGGCGGCGGCGGCGAAGGCCGAGGTGACGCCCGGCACCACCTCGAACGAGATGTCCGCATCGCGCAGCGCCTGCATTTCCTCGCCGGCGCGGCCGAACACCAGCGGATCGCCGGACTTCAGCCGCACCACGCGCTTGCCTTCGCGGCCGAGCCGCACCAGCAGCGCGTTGATCTCGGCTTGCGTCTTGGAGTGACAGCCCTTGCGCTTGCCGACCGGCAGCCGCTCGGCGTCGCGCCGACCCATGGCGATCACCGCCTCCGGCACCAGCGCGTCATGGACGATGACGTCGGCCTCCATCAACAGGCGATGCGCCCGCAAGGTCAGCAGATCCTCGGCACCCGGACCGGCGCCAACCAGCGCGACGTGGCCGCAATCAGCGCCGCGCGCGGCCAGGAGCCGGCCGGCGGCCACGCGTGCCTCGTCCTCGCCGCCGGCTTCGAGCGCTTGGGCCGGCGCTCCGGAAAAGAAGGCATGCCAGAAGGAGCGGCGCGCCAGCCCCTTAGGGAACAGTTTTTCGGCCGCGTCGCGGAAGGATGCGGCAAGCGCCGCCAGTACGCCGAGAGTCGGCGGCAGCATGGCGTCGATGCGTGCCCGCACCATCTGGGCCAGCACCGGCCCGGCGCCTTCGGTGCCGACCGCCACCACCAGCGGTGCCCGGTTGACGATCGCCGGCGTGTAGAAATCGCAGAGATCGGGACGATCCACCGCGTTGACCGGGATGCCGAAGCGGCGTGCATCATCCGATATCCGGCGGTCCAGCGCCTCGTCGCCCGTGGCAGCAAAGACCAGTGCCGCGCCTTCGAGCCGCGCAGGGTCATAGCCGGCTTCGACGAGCTCGGCGCCGTTTTCGACGACCCATTGCCTCAGGGCAGGCTGGACATCCTCCGCCACCACGACGAGCCGGGCATTCGACTGGCCGACGAGCCGGGCCTTGGCGAGCGCCTCGTCGCCGCCACCGAGGACGATCACGCTGCGCCCCTCGACCCGCAGGAAGACGGGAAAGGCGTTGAGCTTGGCGAACGGCTGCGACATGGGCGCGAGGGTTTCCTGGCTGGAATTCAGACTTGTAGTCCCGGGCATCGGGTTTCTAAAGAAACACACTCGCGCGGCCATTTGCAGCAGGCAATCGCTTTTTCGCGACCGCGAAGAGAGGAAGAATATTTTTCCTCCACCGTGGGTTTTTGGCACGTTTTTGCGGAGAGGAACCTTGGCCGATGGGGTCGCGTTGCTCCACAGGGCGCATTTCGGCGCCTCGACCTATCGAAGGAGAAGCAGATGGCCGCGTCCAGACTGAAGCATGGTGCATGGGTGGTCGTAGCCGACGGCGAGAAGGCCTTGTTCCTGGAAAACAAGGGAGACGGGCTGCATCCGAACCTGGAAGTCATCCGTGAGGTCGCCGAGGCAAATCCACCGACGCGCGAGCAGGGATCCGACAAGCCAGGGCGCTTCAACGACGGTCCCTCTCCCCACCGCAGCGCCGCCGAGGATACCGACTGGCACAGAATGGCCAAGGAGCGCTTCGCCGACGAGATCGCGGAGAAGCTCTACAAGGCGGCGCATCGCGGCGATTTCGACGAAGTGATCCTTATCGCGCCGCCCTTCGTTCTGGGAGAAATACGCAAGAAGCTGCACAAGGAAGTGGAGACGATGGTGGTGGCGGAATATCCGAAGACGCTGACCAACCATCCGGTTCCGGAAATCGAAAAGATGCTGATGGCGGCGTGAGGACGAAGCTGGCCGGGCAGGATGCGCATTTTCTGAAACGAGGCGCAACATACAGTGAATGTTCGCGCAGGAACCGGGTTCCGGAGGGTTCGTTTCAGCCAATGACGCACCTACCAGGAGGCAATGATGAAAACGCTTCTATCCGGGTTGATGGCCACAGCCTTGGCTGCCTCATTCGCAGTAGCAGTGCCTGCGCCGACCAATGCCGCCACGGCATTCATTCCGATGGCGGAACAGGGGCGCACGGACGTGCACAAGGCGTCCCACACCTATCGTCACTGGCAGCGGCAGCAGCGTCGTGCAGAACGCCGTGCCTATCGACGGGCCGAGCGCCGCGCCTACCGGCGATACGCACGTGATCGTTGCTACTACTACGGCGACTGCTACCGCGGCCGGTACTACGGCCGCAGCTACGGATTCGGACCGCGCTACTATCGGCCGGGCATTTCGCTGCACTTTGACCTCTGACGGGCAGCGACTTGGCTAAACCGACCAGGAGGGAGGAGGCCAGAGCCGCGCAACGCGCGTTGCGCGGCTCCCGTTGACAATCCCGGTTCCGATACGGGACGTAGCCGCCAGGCCGTGCTTGGCGAGGCACCGCGTTCGTCGAGACATGGCCGCGGTCCAAATTCGCGCATCGGCTCGACGCCGTCGCGCAAAAGCGATTCTCATACAGAATTAGCATTCCTCATGCGAAATTCGGCAAAAGCGACTCTCAAGGGTTGCACACCAGCCGATCTGCACACCATATTGGAAACGTGGCGCTTTCGGCGCTTCTCCCCCATTGATCTCGCCCAGAAAGGCCCACCTCGCCGATGCCACATGACACGCCCCTGATCGCCACCATCGTCGCAGGTCTGGGGCTTGCATTCGTCTTCGGCGCCATCGCCAACCGGTTCAAGGTTCCGCCGTTGGTGGGCTATCTCATCGCCGGCGTTCTGGTCGGGCCGCACACGCCGGGTTTCGTCGCCGATCGCGAGCTGGCGCTGGAGCTCGCCGAGATCGGCGTGATCCTGCTGATGTTCGGCGTCGGCCTGCATTTCTCGCTGAAGGACCTGCTCTCGGTACGCGCCATCGCCGTGCCCGGCGCGGTGGTGCAGATCGGCTTCGCCACGGCGCTCGGCGCCGGGCTGGCGTGGATGATGGGGTGGACGCTGGGTGCGGGCCTAGTCTTCGGCCTAGCACTCTCGGTGGCGAGCACCGTGGTCCTGCTCAAGGCGCTGCAGGACCGGCGCATGATCGAGACCGAGCGCGGGCGCATCGCCGTCGGCTGGCTGATCGTCGAGGACCTCGCCATGGTGCTCGCGCTGGTGATCCTGCCTGCCATCGCCGGCCTGCTCGGCGGCAACGGGCCGGAAACCGACCACAGCCTGCCGGCGGCGGCGCCGCTGTTTTCCGGGCTCGGCGTCTGGGGCACGCTCGGCATAACGCTCGCCAAGGTGGCCGCCTTCGTCATCGTCATGCTGGTGGTCGGGCGCCGGGTCATTCCCTGGCTCCTGCACTACGTCGCCCATACCGGCTCGCGCGAGCTGTTCCGGCTTGCGGTGCTGGCCATCGCGCTCGGCGTCGCCTTCGGCGCGGCCAAGCTGTTCGGGGTGTCGCTGGCGCTCGGCGCCTTCTTCGCCGGCATGGTGATGAGCGAATCCGAGCTGTCGCACCGCGCGGCGGAGGAATCGCTGCCGCTCAGGGACGCCTTCTCGGTGCTGTTCTTCGTCTCGGTCGGCATGCTGTTCGATCCGCTCAGCCTGCTGCGCGACACCTGGCCGATCCTCGGCACGCTGTTCATCATCGTCATCGGCAAGTCGATCGCCGCCTTCCTGATCGTCGTCGTCTTCCGCTATCCCATCGCCACCGCGCTGATTATCTCGGCCAGCTTGGCGCAGATCGGCGAATTCTCCTTTATCCTCGCCGAGCTCGGCGTCAGCCTCGACCTGCTGCCCGAGCAGGGCCGGGATCTGATCCTCGCCGGCGCGATCCTGTCTATCCTGCTCAATCCGCTGGTGTTCGCCGCCGTCGATTATCTGAAACCCTGGATCGAAAGCCGCTTCCCGCCCCGAACCGGCGCGGCAGAGGCAAAGGCGGCGGGACCTGCCACCGAGGCAGGCCAGCTTGCGACCCCTTCGGCCAAGGAAGACGACGGTCCGCCGCCGCAGACGCAGCTCACCGACCATACGATCCTCATCGGCTACGGCCGCGTCGGCAGCCTGGTCGGGCAGTCGCTGCGCGAGGCCGGCCTGCCCTTCCTGGTCGTCGAGGACGGTGACAAGACCATCGCCCGGCTGCATGCCGACGGCGTCGAGGTGGTGGAAGGCAACGCCGCCAATGCCGAGGTCTTCGCCGCCGCCAACCCGGCCGGCGCCAAGCGACTGGTGCTCGCCATTCCGAACGCCTTCGAGGCCGGCCAGATCATCCTGAGGGCGCGTGCCGCCAATGCCGGCATCGTGGTGATCGCCCGCGCTCATTCCGACGCCGAGGTCGAGCACCTGAAGGGCCTCGGGGCCGACACCGTGATCATGGGCGAACGTGAGATCGCCCGCGGCATCGTCGAGCTCATCGTCGAGGGCAGCGCGCCGCGACCGCCCCTGCCGGGCGACGAGACCGGCGCGGATTCGCCGGTGCCGGACGCAGCCGGCGAAAAGACGGACGACGATCCGGCGCCGGGGAAGAAAGGCGAGGGCCCGATCACATCTTAGGCATCCTAGGGTGGAATGAACGGGATGGGCCATCCATCCCGGCCCAGTTCTATCGGGCATGATCCTGTCTCAAAGACCACCATTTTCGGATCGCGGTTCAAGCATGGTGGCGGGTTGTTCGATCGAGACCCCTCACTACGACAGCGATCAGGGAGGGCTGCCGTGTCCGAAGCGAAGCAGGACCACTATGACGGCGGTTGCCTGTGCGGATCGGTGCGCTTTCGCGCCTACGGTCGCGCGGGCAAGCCGCACACTGCTCGTGCACGATATGCCAGCGGCACACCGGGGCACCGACCGCCGCCTGGGTAGAATTTCCGCGCGATGCGGTGACGTGGACGGGCCCCGGCGGCGCGCCGGCCACCTTCCGCTCCTCCGCCTATTCCAGCCGCGCCTTCTGCGTCCGGTGCGGCAGCACGATCGGCGCAATCGACGACGAGCCGGTGGTCGCGCTGCTGACCGGCGTATTCGACGAACCGGGGAACCCGGACCTCATGCCGGCGTCGCACAGCTATCCCGAAAGCCAGCCAGGATGGTGGCACGTCGAGGCCAAGCTGCGGGAAGACCGCTGAACCGGCCCGGATCGGGATCAGACCTCGACGGTCGCCAGGCGTCCAGCGATCACCGCGGCCAGCCGCCGCGCCACCTCCTGCTTGCTCATCTCCGGCCAATCGTCGACGCCGGATTTCGAGACGATGCGCACGCGGTTGCGGTCGCCGCCCATGGCACCGCCTTCCGCGCTGACGTCGTTGGCGACGATGAAGTCGGCGCCCTTGCGCTTCAGCTTGGCCTTGGCGTTGGCGACGAGATCCTGGGTCTCGGCGGCGAAGCCGACGACCAGATAGGGCCGACGCGCGTGGTGGCCGATGGTGGCGAGGATATCCGGGTTCTCCACCATGCGCAGCACCGGCGGGCCTTCGCCGGCGACCTTCTTGATCTTCTCGCCGGCGGCCGCGTCGCTGCGCCAGTCGGCGACGGCGGCGACGAACACGGCCGCATCGGCCGGCAGGGCGGCCTCGACCGCCTGCATCATCGCGCGCGCGGTCTCGACATGGACGGTCCGCACACCGGCCGGATCCGGCACGTTGACCGGGCCGGACACCAGCAGGACCTCGGCGCCGAGTCCGGCGAGCGCCTCGGCGATGGCGTGTCCCTGCTTGCCGGACGAGCGGTTGGCGATGTAGCGCACCGGATCGATCGGCTCGTGCGTCGGACCCGAGGTGACGATGATCTTTCTTCCGGAAAGCGGGCCTGGCGCCGACACCAGTACTGCCTCGACCGCAGCCACGATCTCCAGCGGCTCGGCCATGCGGCCCTCGCCCGCTTCGCCGCTCTCGGCCATCTCGCCGCGATTGGGGCCGACGAAGGCGACGCCGTCCTTCGCCAGTGTGGCGCGGTTGCGCCGCGTCGCCGGATGATCCCACATCCTCGGGTTCATCGCCGGCGCCATCAGCACCTTCTTGTCGGTGGCGAGCAGCACGGCGGAGGCGAGGTCGTTGGCGAGGCCGGTCGCCAGCTTCGCCATCAGGTCGGCGGTGGCGGGGGCGACGACGATCAGCTCGGCCTCGCGCGACAGGCGGATATGGCCGACGTCGTGCTCGTCGTCGCGGTCGAACAGGTCGGTGAAGACGCGGTCGGCCGTCAGGGTGCCGACCGAAAGCGGCGTGACGAATTGCTGCGCCGCCGCCGTCATCACCGCCCGCACCGCGGCTCCGCGCTCACGCAATCGGCGGATCAGCTCGAGCGTCTTGTAGGCGGCGATGCCGCCGCCGACGATCAGCAGGATGCGCTTGCCGGAAAGGGTCATAGCGGTCCTCGCCCCGAATTCAGGCCGACTTCAGAGCCGGCTCGACATCGGTATGGATGAAATCGTCACCTTTGAACAGCAGCGGCAGGCGGCGGGTCCTGGCGAGCGCATAGGAAAAGCAGTCGCCCATGTTGAGGTTGGCCCGATGGCCGGAGCCGCGGCCGAAGCGGGAATAGGCCGACTTCGCAGCTTCGAGTTGCGTAGCGTCGAACGCGACGATCTCGGCTGCGATCAGGTTCACGATTCGCTCCAGCCTGGCGGCTCCTTGCGGTATCGACTCCCGACGCGCTACGCAAAAGCTCTCGTGAAGCGTCGCAGCACTTACGAAGCAAGAAGGCTCCCGATCGACGAAAGCCTTGTAGTTGTCGACATCGTGCTCGGCATTCAGGATGGCGATGTAAACGGAGCTGTCTATGACGTAGCCGTTCAACGGAAACTCTCGTTCCACATTTCATCCGTTACGGCTTTTTGGTCGAGCGCCTCCTCCGGCTTGACGCCAAGCTGCGTCAGCTCATCGAAGATCGATCTCTCCCGCGGCGTTCGCGCACGCTTCTCTTCCAGTATTTCGCGAGCCTTCTGCTCCATCGACATGCCTAGCCGAGCCGCGCGCTCCCGCAGCTTGCGTTTAGCCGTGTCATCCAGGTTGCGCACCGTCAGGGTCGCCATGCTTCATTCCTGTGATCGTGCCGGCCCGGGCTCATCGGCCATTTCCTCGCCTTCGGGCGGGAAGCCGCGCCGGTCGAACCCTTCCGTCGTAGACAGTCCGAGCGCGGCGGAAAGCACGTCGCGCGCTTCCTGCTCCATCGAGACGCCGCGGCGAGCGCCGCGCCCGCGCAGCCATTGCAGGGTGCTTTCGTCGACATTGCGGATCGTGATCCTGGCCATGGAGCGCTCCGTCAGCTCAAATATAGAGCCGCACCTGCGTGACTGCAATGACTGCGATGCAGTCATTGCAGTCATATTCCGAGACGCGTGCTGGCTGGACCTCTCGGCGGCCGCCTCAACCAAGCTCCCAGGCGATGACCACCAGCGCCGCCGCGATCACCCACAGCGCCACACGGCCCCAGCGGCTGTAGCGCGCCTCGGCCTTGCCTATGGCGCGCGCGGTCTCGGCATCGAAACGCAGGCCGTTCTCCGCCATCGCATCGATCTCGCGGGTGAGGCGTTCGGCCCGCTCGGCGAGGTCGGGGGCCTGCCTGGCCAGCGACAGCAGGGCGGAAGCGCCCTCGCGGGCGTCGTCGAGCAGGCCGCGCGGCCCGAGATTCTGGCGGATCCAGTCGCCGACGACGGGCTCGGATGTCTTCCACATGTTGAAGGCCGGATCGAGCTTGCGCGCCACGCCCTCGACCACCACCATGGTCTTCTGCAACAGGACCAGCTCCGGCCGGGTCTCCATGTCGAAAAGCTCGGTGACCTCGAAGAGCAGGGTCAGGAGCTTCGCCATTGAGATCGTCTCGGCGGACTGGCCGTGGATCGGCTCGCCGATGGCGCGGATCGCCTGGGCGAACGCCGAGACGTTGTGCTTGCGCGGCACGTAGCCGGCCTCGAAATGCACCTCGGCGACGCGGCCGTAGTCGCGTGTGATGAAGCCGTAGAGGATTTCCGCGAGGAACCGCCGCTGCTTCTTGCCTAGACGGCCGGTGATACCGAAATCGACGGCGACGATGGTCCCGGACGCATCGACGAACATGTTGCCCGGGTGCATGTCGGCATGGAAGAAACCGTCGCGCAGCGTGTGGCGCAGGAAGGACTGGACGAGGTTCGCCGCGATCGCCTGGAGGTCGTGCCCGGCGGCACGCAGGCTGTCGATGTCGCTGAGCTTGATCCCGTCGATCCACTCCGTGGTCAGCACGTCGCGGCCGGTGCGCTCCCAGTCGACGGCGGGCACGCGAAAGCCGGGATCGTCCTTGGTGTTCTCGCCAAGCTCTGAATAGGCGGCCGCCTCCAGCCGGAAATCCATCTCGACCTTGGTGGTCTGGGCGAGCGTCTCGGTGACTTCGACCGGACGCAGCCGGCGCGCCGAGGGGATGTAGCGCTCCTGCAGCCGCGCGGCGAGGAAATAGCTCTCGAGATCGCGGAAGAAGGCGCGCCGCACCCCCGGCCGTATGACCTTCACCGCCACCTTGACCGGTTCGCCGCCGCGCATGACCTCGGCGGGGTGGACCTGGGCGATCGACGCCGCCGCCACCGGCTCGCCGAAGGAGACGAACAGGTCGTCCACCTTCCGCCCCAGCGAGCCTTCTATGGCCGCTCTCGCCTGGTCGGCCGGAAAGGTCGCCATGCGATCCTGCAGCTTGGCGAGATCGAGCGCGATGTCGTCGCCGACGACGTCCGGCCGCGTCGCCAGGAACTGGCCGAGCTTCACGTAGGAGGGGCCGAGCCGCGATACCGCCTCCGACAGTCGCTCGGTACGGCCACGCTTGCGGGCGCCGCGGCGCGTGAAGAACGTCGTCAGCCGCCAGGCGAGCCGCGGCGTGCCCGAAAGCTCGTCGCCCGGCAGCGCGGCGAACACGCCCTCGCGCGTCATCACCCAGCCTGCCCGGACCAGCCGGAAACCCGCTCCGATCGAACTCATGCGGGGAGGACCGTCAAAGCTTCCAGCCGGAATGCAGGGCGGCGATACCGCCGGAATAGTCGCGCCAGGTGACCCGGTCGAACCCGGCGCGCCGGATCATGTCGGCGAAATTCGCCTGATTGGGGAATTTGCGGATCGATTCGACCAGATAGGCATAGGGTTCGGCCTCGCCGGTCACCATCCTGCCGATCTGCGGGATCGCCCGGAACGACCACGCCTCATAGACGCGATCCAGCAGCGGCATGTCGACCTCGGAGAATTCGAGGCAGAGGAACCGGCCGCCCGGCTTCAGAACGCGATAGGCCTCGGCCAGTGCGGCGTCGATATGCGGCACGTTGCGAATGCCGAAGGCGATGGTGTAGGCGTCGAAATTTCCGCCCGGAAAGGGCAACTCCTCGGCATTCGCCTCGACGAAGTCGACGCTGTCCTCGAGGCCGCGCTTCTTCGCCCGTTCGCGGCCGACCGCCAGCATCGAGCCGTTGATGTCGAGCACGGTCGCCGCCGCCTGGTTGTGGGACGCCTCGACGATGCGGAAGGCGATGTCGCCGGTGCCGCCGGCGACATCGAGCACCGCCCAGCCGGGGCGGCGCGGCGGGTTGAGCCAGGCGACCATGGCGTCCTTCCACAGCCGGTGCAGGCCGCCCGACATCAGGTCGTTCATCACGTCGTAGCGGTTGGCGACGCGGTGGAAAACGGCGTCCACCAGCGGCTGCTTCTCGTCTTCGCCGACCTCCCGGAAGCCGTAGGAGCTTTCCATGCCCCCGGCGGCGGTTGTGCGCTGCTGTGCCATAAACTTGAACCGTTCTGCGGTTTAGGAACCATACCCGATGCACGTTGGGGGCGCTATTGTCCAGCCTGCGTGAAGACGCCGCGATTCGTTCGAAGGACCGGAGCATGCCGCTCACCGCCGAAATCCACTGCCACGTCGAGGGCGCCGCGGACCCGGGCCTGGTGATCCTGCAGGCGCGCAAATACGGCAAGGACGCCTCTCCCTACATCCGCGACGGATCGTTCGTCTGGCATGATTTCACCTCGTTCCTGCAAGCCTACGATTTCGCCGCGGACCTGTTCCGCACCGAGGAGGACTACGCCCGCCTCACCGAGCACTACCTGACGAGCCTGGCGCGGGACGGCGCCATCTATTCGGAGGTCTTCACCTCGCCCGACCATGCGCGGCGCGCCGGCCTATCGCCGGAGGCATATACCAACGCGCTCGGAGAAGGGATTTCGCGGGCGCGCGACAAGACCGGCATCGAAGGCCGCATGATCGTCACCGGGGTGCGGCATTTCGGCGTGGATGCCGTCGAGGCGGCGGCGCGCTTCGCCGCCAAGTGCGGCCATCCGCTGGTGACCGGCTTCGGCATGGGCGGCGACGAGCGGATCGGCGACCTCGAGGATTTCGTGCGCGCCTTCGAGATCGCCCGCGAGGCGGGGCTCGGCATCACCGTCCATGCCGGCGAGTTCGGCGGCTGGGAAAGCGTGGCTGCGGCGCTCGATCACATCCGGCCGGCACGCATCGGCCACGGCGTGCGCGCCATCGAGAATTCTGACCTTGTGCGGCGCATCGCCGCCGAAGGCGTGGTGCTGGAATGCTGCCCGGGCTCCAACATCGCGCTGAAGGTGTTCGAGGGCTTCGCCGCGCACCCATTCCCCGCCCTGCTCGCCTCCGGCTGCAAGGTGACGCTCAATTCGGACGACCCGCCCTATTTCTGGACGTCGCTGAGGAACGAGTACGATCTCGCCGCCCGACATTTCCGCATGACGGAAAAGCAGCTTTCCGCAGTGACCCGCACCGCGCTCGAGGCGGCTTTCGTCGACCGCAAGACGAGATCGGCGCTGCTGGCGAGGCTGGACGGCAGGGCAAGATAGCACCCGGCCGGGGAAATCGCGCGCTCCGGCATTTCTTCGGCGGGCGAGCCCCGTTAGTATTCCGCCCAGGCAAGCGCGGAAGGTTTTTGTCATGGGCGTCACGGTCGTCGATCACCCGCTGGTGCAGCACAAGCTCACCATCATGCGCAACAAGGAGACGTCCACGGCGAGTTTTCGCCGGCTGCTGCGCGAGATCTCCCTGCTGCTCGGCTACGAGGTCACGCGCGACCTCGAACTCACGACCATGACCATCGAGACGCCGATCGAGACCATGGAGGCACCTATCCTGGAGGGCAAGAAGCTGGTGTTCGCCTCGGTGCTGCGCGCCGGCAACGGCCTGCTGGAAGGATTGCTCGACCTCGTGCCGGCGGCACGCGTCGCCCATATCGGCCTTTACCGCGATCACGAGACGCTGGAGGCGGTCGAATATTTCTTCAAGGCGCCGAGCGACCTCGGCGACCGGCTCGTCATCGTCGTCGATCCGATGCTGGCCACGGCCAACTCGGCGATCGCCGCGATCGACAAGCTGAAGGCGCGCGGCGCCACCAATCTGCGCTATCTCTGCCTGCTCGCTGCACCCGAGGGCGTCGAGCGCTTCACCAGGGCACATCCCGACGTGCCTGTGTTCACCGCCTCGATCGACCGTCAGCTCAACGAGAAGGGCTACATCGTGCCGGGGCTCGGCGACGCCGGAGACCGGCTGTACGGGACGAAGTAGGCTCGGCGCAAATTAACCTCCGGTTCACGCAAGCGACAGGTTCATCGGGGCAAGGGCGCAGCAATTAAGGACGTGCTTCGGTTGTCGGCGTAAACAGGCAGCGTCAACCGGGCCTTCCGATGCTGCGCAAGACCCTTATCTTCGCCGCCTTATGCGTCGGCACGTCAGCCTCCGTGCCGCTGTTCCTTCAGGGTGGGCCTGAGACCATGAAGGCGCTGCTTCCACCGGAAGCTGAAGAGCCGGTGGCAGCGAGCGCATTGGTGCGGATTGAAACCAAGCCGACCGCCGTCCCGCTGCCTGCGTCACCCAGTGGGCGCAAGGTCGAGATCGCCGCGGACCCCCGCGGCCACTATCTGGCCGATTTCCGCATCAACGGCCGCAAGGTCGAGGCGCTGATCGATACCGGCGCGACGGCGATCGCGATGAACCTGACCACCGCACGGAGGCTGGGCGTCGCCCTGCGCCCGTCCGACCTGACAGGCGCCGTGAGCACCGCCAACGGCAAGGCGCGCGCCGCCGCCGCCATGCTGGAGCGCGTCGAGATCGGCCGCATCTCGGTGGAGAACGTCCAGGCGGTCGTGCTGGAGGACCGCGCCCTGGACACGGTGCTGATCGGCATGACCTTCCTCAACCGGCTGAGGACTTTTCGGGCCGACCAGGGCAGGCTGACGCTGGCGCAGTAGCGATCACCCCTCCGTCGGCGGAACCCGCCGGACCACCGGGTCCTTCATAGCCGGCTTGCCTGGACCGACGTCGTAGGCAGCGAGGATGGCCGCCGCCGCCGCCTCGGCCGCCGCCTCGGTGCGGGCATGCACGAGCGCGAGCGGATCGCCGGCGTCGACCTGTGCCCCGACCGGCAGCAGCCGCGTAACCCCGACGGCGTGGTCGATACCGTCCTCCGGCCGGGTGCGGCCGCCACCCAGCGCCACCACCGCCAGGCCGACGTCGCGCGTCGCGACATGCGCGACATGGCCCGCTTGCCTGGCGGCGACAACCTTCTCCACCGGCGCGCGCGGCAGGTGGTCCGCGGACCTCGACACGAAATCGGCCGGGCCGCCCAGCGCATGCACCATGCGGGCGAAGCGCTCGGCGGCGCTGCCGTCGCCGAGCGCGGCGCGCGCCCGGGCAAGACCGTCGGCCTGCGACGATGCCAGCCCGGCCAGCACCAGCATCTCGGCCGCCAGCGCCAGCGTGACCTTCTCCAGGCGCGCATCGCGCACGCGCCCGGTGAGGAAATCCACCGCGTTCGCCACTTCCACGGCATTGCCGGCGGCCGAGGCCAGCGGCTCGTTCATGCCGGTGATCAGCGCCGAGCTCTTCAGGCCGGCGCCGTTCGCCACCTCGACGAGGCTTTTCGCCAGCGCGGTGGCGTCGCGCGATCTTTCCATGAACGCGCCGTTGCCGACCTTCACGTCGAGCACCAGCGAGGACAGCCCGGCGGCGAGCTTCTTCGACAGGATGGAGGCGGTGATCAGCGGGATCGACTCCACCGTCGCCGTGACGTCGCGGATGGCGTAGAGGCGCTTGTCGGCCGGCGCCAGCGCCGCCGTCTGGCCGATGATGGCGCAGCCGGTGTTTCGCACCGTCTTGCGGAAAAGTTCGGTATCCGGCTGGCTGACATAGCCGGGGATGGCGTCCATCTTGTCGAGCGTGCCGCCGGTATGGCCGAGGCCGCGCCCGGAGATCATCGGCACATAGGCGCCGCAGGCGGCGACGATCGGTGCCAGCATCAGCGAGACATTGTCGCCGATGCCGCCGGTGGAATGCTTGTCGGTGACCGGGCCGGGCAGGTCGGACCAGTCGAGCACGGCGCCGGAATCGCGCATGGCGAGCGTGAGGGCCACCGCCTCGTCGCGGCGCATGCCGTTGAAGAACACCGCCATGGCGAAGGCCGCCGCCTGGCCCTCCGAGACCGCGCCGGAGGTGAGGCCGGCGATGAAGTCGGCGATCTCGGCCGGCGCCAGCACCTTGCCGTCGCGTTTGTGCCGGATGATTTCCTGGGGAAGCATCAGCGTCTCCCTCCCCATCGAGGGGAGGGTGGCCGCGAAGCGGCCGGGTGGGGTCGGTGCGGCAGCGCGCCAACGTTGCTTTGCGCCGGAGCACGGCCGCTTGTACCCCACCCGCCTCGCTTCGCTCGGCACCCTCCCCTCGAGGGGGAGGGAGACGCTGCGGCCATCACGGCAGCCCCTCCTCGAACATCTTGCGCAAAATCGTCGCCAGCCGCCTGCCGCCGAGCGGCGCCATCTCCTTGGTCTCCTCGTGCGACAGTTCGGCACCGGTCATGCCGGCAGCGAGGTTGGTGACGACCGAGCAGGCGGCGACCCGCAGGCCCAGGAAGCGCGCAAGAATCACCTCGGGCACGGTCGACATGCCGACGGCGGTGGCGCCCATGACGCGGGCCATGCGGATCTCCGCTGGCGTCTCGAAGGACGGACCGGAGAACCACATGTAGACGCCCTTCTCCAGCGGCGTGCCGGTCGCCGCGGCGGCGCGCACCAGGGCCGCCCGCAGGTCGGCGTCATAGGCTTCGGTCAGGCCGACGAAGCGGCGGTCGGTCGGCTCGCCGATCAGCGGATTGGCGCCGGCGAAATTGATGTGGTCCTCGATCAGCATGACCGAGCCGGGCGCAATGCGCGGATCGAGCGAGCCGGCGGCGTTGGTGAGGATGAGCGTATCGATGCCGATGGCGGCGAGCGTCTCCAGCGCCGGGCGCATGACGGCGGCGTCGCCATGCTCGTAATAATGGGCGCGGCCAGCGAGCAGCAGCACCTCGGCGCCGCCGAAGCGGCCGGAGACCAGCATGCCGGCATGGCCGGTGACGCCGCCCTTGGGGAAACCCGGCAGATCGCCATAGGGAATCTTCAGGGCATCCTCGACCTCGTCGACGAGATCGCCGAGGCCGGAGCCGAGCACCAGCGCGACCTTCGGCATGCGGCCGGCGAGCCGCTCGACCAGCGTGGCGACCGCGTCCGTCATTTCAGGATTTTTCCTTCGAAGCCATAGGGGAGCATCTGGCCGATCGTGACGGTCTCGACCACGCCGGCATCGTCGCAGAGATAGAGTTTTGCCTCTGCCCCGGCGAACTCGGCGAGGCGCTGGCGGC
Organism: Kumtagia sp.; assembly: GCF_059502445.1. NCBI lineage: Bacteria > Pseudomonadati > Pseudomonadota > Alphaproteobacteria > Hyphomicrobiales > Phyllobacteriaceae > Kumtagia > Kumtagia sp. The sequence goes on along the minus strand of NZ_JCACER010000021.1, from coordinate 55,488 downwards.
AGCCGCCGCAGGGCGTGATGCGGGCCATGCGCTCCGCAACCACGGCGATCTCGGCGATCTCGCCACCGCCGCCCATGATGTAGTGGCCGAGCGCGGTGGTCTCGGCGCACCAGCCTTCCGGATAGGACGCGACCTCGATATTAGCGCCGGCAAAGACGCGTCCGTCGGTCGTGCGAATCGCCGCGCCGACGGGGAATTTCGAATAGGGCGCGTAAGCCTTCGCCATCGCTTCGCGCGCGGCGAGGAAGAGGTCATGAGACATGGCGCGCGCCCGGCAAAAATGTCCGCAAAGCGCCCCCTCCACCACGCTTCGCGTGGTCCCCCTCCCCCGTAAACGGGGGAGGATCAAGCGGCACCGCCGGATCCTCCCCTGCGAAGCGGGGGAGGGGGACCACGCGAAGCGTGGTGGAGGGGGCAAAGAACAGCATCACCGCTCCTTCACATAAGGCACACCGCCGGCGCGCGGCGGGATCGCCTTGCCGATGAAGCCGGCGAGCAGGATGACGGTGAGGATGAAGGGCAGCGCGTTGATGAACTGCACCGGCACCCTGCCGACCAGCGGCCATTCGGCGCCCTGGAAACGGATCGACGCGGCGTCGAGGAAGCCGAACAGCAGGCAGGCATACATGGCCGGCACCGGCTTCCACTTGGCGAAGATCAACGCGGCCAGCGCGATGTAGCCCTTGCCGGCCGTCATGTCCTTCACGAAGCCGGCATTCTGCGCCACCGCCAGATAGGCGCCGGCGGCACCGGTGAGCACGCCGGTGAGGATCACGGCGCGATAGCGCAGCCAGGTCACCGAGATGCCGGCCGTGTCGACCGCCGCGGGGTTTTCGCCGACGGCGCGCAGGCGCAGCCCGAAGCGGGTCCGGAACAGCACCCACCAGGTGACCGGAACCATCAGGAAGGCGACATAGACCAGAAGAGAATGGCCGGACAGGAGCTCGGAATAGATGATGCCGAGCACCGGCACGTCGCGCAGCGCGTCGGCGCCGGGCAGGATGATCGGCTCGAAGCGAGCCGGCCCGGAGAGTGGCGGCGTCCGCCCGCCCTGCTGGAACCAGGCCTGGCCGAGGATGATGGTGGAGCCGGCGGCGATAAAGTTGATGGCGACGCCGGAGACGATCTGGTTGCCGCGATGGGTGATCGAGGCGAAGCCGTGGACCAGCGCCAGGAAGACCGCCGTGAGGATCGCCACAAGCAGCCCTACCCAGGCCGAGCCGGACACCGCGGCGGCGGAAGCGCCGGCGAAGGCGCCGGCGAGCATCTTGCCCTCCAGTCCGATGTCGAAAATGCCGGCGCGCTCCGAATAGAGGCCGGCAAGACAGGCGAGCAGCAGCGGCACCGAGACGCGGATGGTGGCGTCGAGAAGCTGGACGAGCGCGTCGATCATCTCAGGCACCCTTCCCCTTCGGCGCCGGAACGCCCATGCTGCGCGGGCTGATCGAGGCAAAGATGGTCTGGATGGCCGGGCGGAACATGTGCTCGAGCGCGCCGGCGAACAGGATGACCAGGCCCTGGATGATGACGATCATGTCGCGGCTGATGTTGGGCATCTCGAAAGCGAGCTCGGCACCGCCCTGGTAGAGCATGCCGAACAGGATCGCCGCCGGGACGATGCCGGCGGGATGAGAGCGGCCCATCAGTGCCACGGCGATGCCGACGAAGCCGGCGCCGGCGACGAAATCCAGCGTCATGTGATGCTGGTCGCCCATGATCGGGTTGAGCGCCATCATGCCGGCGAGCGCGCCGGAGATCAGCATGGCGACGATGATGATGCGGGCCTCCGATATGCCGGCATAACGCGCCGCCTTGGGCGAGAAGCCGAAGGTGCGCATCTCGTAGCCGAGCTTGGTGCGCCAGATCAGCACCCAGACGACCCAGGCCATCAGCAGCGCCAGCAGGAACGAGACGTTGAGCGGCGCGGAGCGCACCGACAGCCCCACGGCCTCCAGCAGCCAGGCGAGCTTCGGCAGCTGCGCGCCGTCCAGGAAGTCGCGCGTCTGCGGCGCCATCGAGCTGGCCGGCTTCAGCGGTCCGACCAGCAGGTAGACCATCACGCTGGCGGCGATGAAGTTGAACATGATGGTGGTGATGACGATGTGCGAGCCGCGCTTGGCCTGCAGGTAGGCGGGAATGAAGGCCCAGGCAGCCCCCATGGCGGCCGCGGCGAGGATCGCCAGCGGGAAGGTCAGCCACCAGGGGAGCACGCTGTCGAAGCCGAGCGAGACCAGCGCCACGCCGAGGCCGGCGATATAGGCCTGGCCTTCGCCGCCGATGTTGAACAGGCCGCAGTGGAAGGCGACCGCCACGGCAAGGCCGGTGAAGATGAAGTTGGTGGCGTAGTAGAGCGTGTAGGCGATGTTCTGGCCGGAACCGAAGGCGCCCTTGACCAGGATGCCGGCCGCTTCCAGCGGGTTCTCGCCGACCAGGAGCACGACCACGCCGGCGACGAGGAAGGCGACGAACAGGTTGATGACCGGGACAAGCCCGTAGTCGGCCCAGCGCGGCAGTCTTGCGAAGGGTGCGCTCATTACTCCGCCGCCTCCCGCTTCTCCACCCCGGCCATCAACAGGCCGAGCTCGCCTTCGCTGGCGTCCGGCCCGCGCTCGCCGACGACGCGTCCGGCGAACATCACCAGGATGCGGTCGGACAGCGAGCGTATCTCGTCGAGCTCGACCGAGATCAGCAGCACCGCCTTGCCCTGGTCGCGCAAGGCGATCAGCCGCTTGTGGATGAATTCGATGGCGCCGACGTCGACGCCGCGCGTCGGCTGGCCGACGATCAGCACGTCCGGATCCTGCTCGATTTCGCGCGCGAGCACGATTTTTTGCTGGTTTCCGCCGGAAAAATTGGCGGTTTTAAGCCGATCATTGGCCGGACGGATGTCATATTTGGCGATTTTTTCGCGCGCGTCGGCGTGGATCGCCTCGATATCGAGGAACGGCCCGCGCAGATAGTGCGGCTTGTCGTGATAGCCGAGGATGGAGTTCTCCGCCTCCTCGAAGGCGAGCACCAGGCCGACATGGTGGCGGTCCTCCGGCACATGCGCCAGGCCGCGGTCGCGCAATTCGCCAGGGTCGGCATGGCCGGTCACGTCGATCGGCCTGCCGTCGAGCAGCACGGTGCCCGATTGAGCCCGGCGCGTGCCGGCGATCGCCTCGATCAGCTCGGACTGGCCGTTGCCGGCCACGCCGGCGATGCCGACGATCTCGCCGGCGCGCACCTCGAAGGAGACGTCGTCGACCATGACGACGCCGCGCGAATCCTTCACCGTCAGGTTCTTCACCGACAGTTTTACGCCTGCCGGCTTCGCCTCGCCCTTCTCGACCCGCAGCAGCACGCGGCGGCCGACCATCAGCTCGGCCAGTTCCTCCACCGTCGTCTCGGCGGTCCTGCGGGTTGCGACCATAGTGCCCTGGCGCATGACCGAGACCGTATCGGTGATCGCCATGATCTCGCGCAGCTTGTGGGTGATCAGCACGATGGTCTTGCCCTCGTCCTTCAGCATTTTGAGGATGCGGAAGAGGTGGTCGGCCTCGGGCGGAGTCAGCACGCCGGTCGGCTCGTCGAGGATGAGGATGTCGCAGCCACGGAACAGCGCCTTGAGTATCTCGACACGCTGCTGCAGGCCTACCGGCAGCTCCTCGATCACCGCGTCGGGATCGACCTCCAGGCCGTAGTCGCGCTCCAGCCGCTGCAATTCGGAGCGCGCCTTGGCGATCGACTTGTTGAGCAGCGGCTCGCCCTCGGCGCCGAGGATGACGTTCTCGATGACGGTAAAATTCTCGACCAGCATGAAATGCTGGTGAACCATGCCGATGCCGGCGGCGATGGCGTCGTTGGGGGTGCGGATGGCGGTCGGCTGGCCGCCGACCCGGATCTCGCCGCTGTCGGCGTGATAGAAGCCGTAGAGGATCGACATCAGCGTCGACTTGCCGGCGCCGTTCTCGCCGATGATGCCGTGGATGGTGCCGCGTTCGACCTCGAGGTTGATGTCGCGGTTGGCCCGAACGGCGCCGAAGCTTTTGTTTATGCCGATGAGCTGGATTGCCGGCTCAGCCATCCACCTGTCCCGCCTCTTGATTTTTTATCGTTTGGTCAAATCGCTAGCACGCCCGTCGTCCCGTGCCAATCGCCCACCGTCCGCCTACTCTCGACAAATCGGCGGGGGGTTGTCAATTTCGGACGGAACTGGAGGGCCGGCCTGCATCGGCCATGCCTCCACTGAACCCCGCGGAGAGACCATCATGACAGGACGGGACGACCGCCTCACGGCGCTGGAAATCCGCGCCGCCGAGCAGGAACGGACGATCGAGGAACTGTCCGGCCAGATCGCCGGACAGTGGAAGGTCATCGATCGCATGCAGAAGACGCTCGACCGGCTGGCGGAGCGTTTCCTGGCGCTGGAGGAGCAGGTCCAGCCCGACGTGCCGGTGACCAAGCCGCCGCATTGGTAGGCGGTGGCTTGGCTTCCCTGTCCTCGTCGGCCGAGTGGACATCAACCACCCGCTCATCCCGCCGCCGGCTCCCACAATTCGATCGGGTTGCCCTCCGGATCGTGGATGCGGCAGAAGCGGCCGACCTCGGAGTTCCATTCCGCCCGCGTTTCGACGGCAATGCCGGCAGCCTTCAGATCGGCCATCATGGCGTCGAGGTCGTCGACCCGGAAATTGATCAACCACTGTTTCTCGCGGCCGAAATAGCCGGTGTCCTCGGCAAAGGGCGCAAAGATCGTATGGCCGGCCTGCTGCGTCCATACGGTTTTGGCGATGTCGTCCACGCCGAGATGCGTCTCGTACCAGGCGGCGAGCGCCTTCGGGTCGCGCGACCGGAAGAAGAAGCCGCCGATGCCGGTCACTTTCGTCATGCGTCCGCCTCCTTTGGCGCGGCCGCCCGCCGACGCGCCGCCCATGGAACCGCCGGGCCGGCTCGTTGTAAAGGGCATGGCCGGGCCGGCGCTTTTGCCGGCGCCTTCAAAGGCCTGTCACAGAGCCTCCGTAGACACGCGGTCAACGCGGACGAGCGATCACAGGAGAGGCATATGCAACGGCGTGACTTCCTCATCGGCAGCGTGATCGCCGCGGCGGGCGCGGCAACCATGCGGAGCGCGTCCGCGGAGACAGCCGCCCTGCCCGCGGCGGACCCGGCGACGCCGGCGACCGACGGCGCCTACTGGACCGCGGTGCGGGACCTCTACGAGGTCGACCGGTCGATCGCCAATCTGGAGAACGGCTATTGGGGCATCATGGCGCGGCCGGTGCTGGAGGCCTATCTGGAGAACACGCGGCGCGTTAACCGGGAAAACTCCTTCTATGCCCGCAGCGCCTTCGGCGCCGATTTCGAGACTGTGCGCCTGCGGGTCGCCGCCGCGGTGGGCGCCCAGCCGGAAGAGGTCGCGCTGACGCGCGGCGCGACGGAAGCCCTGCAGACGCTGATCGCCGGCTACAACAAGCTGCAGCCCGGCGACACGGTCCTCTACGCGGACCTCGACTACGACTCCATGCAGTATGCCATGAACGCGCTCCGGGACAGGCGCGGCGTCGAGGTGAAGAGTTTTGCCATTCCGGAGCCGGCGACCAGGGAGGCCGTGCTCGAAACGTATCGGACCGTGCTCGAGCAGACGCCGAAGGCCAAGCTGCTGCTGCTCACCCATCTTTCGCACCGCACCGGCCTGGTGATGCCGATCCGCGAGATCGCCGACATGGCGCGGGCAAAGGGCATCGCCACGATCGTCGACGCGGCCCATTCCTGGGGGCAGATACCGTTCGACGTTGCCGATCTCGGTGCCGATTTCGTCGGCTTCAACCTGCACAAATGGATCGGCGCGCCGGTCGGCATGGGCTTCTTCCACATCCGGAAGGACCGGCTGGCCGACATCGACATCCATCTGGCCGACCAGGACTGGCCGGCCGACGACATCCGCTCGCGCATCCATACCGGCACGATCAATTTCGCCGCGGCGCTGACCGTGCCGGCGGCGCTCGACCTGCACGAGAGGATCGGCGCGGCGGCCAAGAACGCGCGGCTCGTGCATCTGCGCAACTACTGGGTCGAGCGCATCCGGCCGATCGAAGCCTTCGATATCCTCACACCGGACGAGGCGGGCATGCATGCCGGCATCACCTCGTTCCGCGTCAGGGGCAAGACCTCAAAGGAAGACAACACCGCCCTGGTGGCGAAGCTGCGCGACGAATTCAAGGTGCTGACCGTGCGCCGCGCCGGCGTGGCCGCCGGCCAGTGCATCCGCGTGTCGCCGGCCCTCTACACGACCGAGGCCGAGGTCGACCGGCTGGTGGAGGCGCTGACGACGATCGGCGCTTCCTGAGGAACGGCTCCCCCGATCGCAAGGGACTTGGGCGGCCCGTCACGGCGTGGGCTGCCCGACCGCCTTGTCCATCAAGACCAGCGCTTCGCCGTCCACGCTCATGCGCTCGGCCACCCGCCATCCCAGGCGCGATAGAACGGCTCGGCCTCGTCCGTATAGAGATGCAGCGTGCGGCAGCCGACCTCCGCCGCATGGAACTCGACCGAACCAACCGCGGCCAAGCCCCCAAAAAGGGCCGCGCGACCACGAGTCCCGCGAGCCAGGGGCTCAGGTCGTGGAGGGAGCCGATCTCCTCGCGCACGAAAAGGCACGTGCCGACCGGCCGTCCGCCGCCATCCGCGACGAACGCCGCCTCGTAGCCGTCGCCGCCGAGCAGATCGAAGAGCCCGGCGACGTCCTCGTCCAGCGAGCGCTTGCCGTCGGCGAAGAAAGCTGCGTGCCTCAGCCCCGCGGCGGCCGGCACATCGGCGGAGGCGAGCCGGCGCACAAAGGGCCGGGAATCGAGATTCATGCGGAAAGCCTCGACGGATCAAAAGCAAACCGCCGGGTTTTCACCCGGCGGCTGTTGTCGGTCGAAACGATGGCCGATCAATACGGACAGGCGTTGTCCGACATGTAGTCGTGCACCTTGATGGTGCCGGCGATGATGTCGGCCTTGGCCTTCTCGGCGGCCGCCTTCATCTCGGCGGTCACGAGGTCCTTGTTGTTGTCGTCCATGGCATAGTCGACGCCGCCTTCCTTGAGGCCGAGATCGTTGAGGCCGGCGGTGAACTTGCCGTCCTTGGCGTCGGTGAAGGCGTTGTAGACCGCGACGTCGACGCGCTTGACCATGGAGGTGAGGATTTTTCCGGGCTGCAGGCCGTTCTGGTTGGAATCGACGCCGATGCCGAGCTTGCCGGCATCCGCCGCCGCCTGCAGCACGCCGACGCCGGTGCCGCCGGCCGCCGCGTAGATCACGTCGGCGCCCTGGTCCATCTGCGACTTGGCGATCTCGCCGCCCTTGGTCGGATCGTTCCAGGCCGCCGGCGTGTCGCCGGTCATGTTCTGGATGACGTCGGTCGCGCCGGCCGCCTTGGCGCCGCCGACATAACCGCAGCCGAAGCGGCGGATCAGCGGGATGTCCATGCCGCCGACGAAGCCGACCTTCTTCGACTGGGAGGCGAGCGCCGCGAGCACGCCGACCACATAGGAGCCCTCCTGCTCCTTGTAGACGACGGAGCGGACGTTCGGCTTGTCGACCACCATGTCGATGATGGCGAACTTGGTGTCGGGGAAGTCGGCCGCGACCTTCTCCAGCGCCGCCGCCCAGGAGAAGCCGGCCATGACGATCGGGTTGTTGCCGTCCTCGGCGAACTTGCGCAGAGCCTGCTCGCGCTGGGCGTCGTTCTGGATCTCGAAATCGCGGTACTCGATGCCGGTCTCGGTCTTGAACTTCTCGGCGCCGTTATAGGCCGACTCGTTGAAGGATTTGTCGAACTTGCCGCCGAGGTCGTAGATGATCGCCGGCTTGATGTCCTGCGCGAATGCCGGGACGGCATAGGCGGCTGCGGCCAGGAGGCCTATGAGAATACGCTTCATGTGGTCCACACCCTGTCGGTTTTTCTTTGGTTGACGCCGCCGAGGCCCTCCCGAACCCGGACGCCGCGGCGTGCGGCAGACGGAACCCCGTCCGCTTGGCGGCCACTCTGGCATGGCGCCGGGCAAAATTCACGAAGAATCTTGACCGTTTGGAAAACGTTGCGTCAGGGCCGCCGGGGCCGGTTCAGGCGGTCGTCCGCGGCATCGGGCAGGACACGCCGGTACCGCGCAGGTTGCAGTAGCCGTAGGGGTTCTTCGCCAGATATTGCTGGTGCTCCTCCTCGGCGAAATAGAACGCCGGGGCCGGCGCGATCTCGGTGGTGATCCTGCCGCCGCCGCCGGCGGCGAGCGCGGCCTGGTAGGCATCGCGCGATGCGGTCGCGGCGGCATGCTGCGCCTCGCCGAAGCTGTAGATCGCCGAGCGGTAGGTGGTGCCGACGTCGTTGCCCTGGCGCATGCCCTGGGTCGGATCGTGGTTCTCCCAGAACGCCTTGAGCAGGTCGGCATAGGAGACGATCTTGGGATCGAAGACGACCAGCACCACCTCCGTATGGCCGGTCAGCCCGGTGCAGGTCTCCTGATAGGTCGGGTTGGGCGTGATGCCGCCGGCATAGCCGACCGCCGTCACCCAGACGCCGTCCATCTGCCAGAACATGCGCTCCGCACCCCAGAAGCAGCCGAGGCCGAACAGCGCCGTCTCCAGCCCGTCGGGATAGGGACCCTTGAGCGGACGTTTCGAGACGTAGTGCCGGGTCGCTGTCGGTATCGGCTTCATCCGCCCCGGCAGCGCTTCGCCGGGTTTCGGCAGCGTCAGCTTCTTGTTCAGCATGTCGCTCAGGAAGAACATTCGGATCGTTTCCTTCAGGATGTGGTCAGACGGCCCAATCGGCCGTTGGTCGCCGCGGGCGGCGGCCGACGGCGTAAAGCAGCAGGGCGAGGACGGCGAAGACGACGAAGCCCGGCAGGCTGAGGATCGGCACGACCAGCACGTCCCAGACCAGCGGATGCAGGGTTTCGGCCACCCTCGCCTCGGCGGCGGCGAGGCTCGCCGGTGCGGCGGCGGCCCAGCTGGCCGCAAGCGGCGTCAGCACGAGCGCCGAGGCGGCAATGGAGCGCGTGGCGTCGAGCACTGCCAGGATCACCGCCACCGACAGCGCGAACATGGAAAACAGGCGGAACAAAAACCGTATCATGCTGGCCCGGGCATCGCTTGCACCGCAGAGATATTCCTCATCTCCCATGGCTTCAATGCGGCGCGACGGATTCACGCTGCCGGCATCGCAAAGAGGCGGCAGGGCCGACCGCGCCGGCGAATGCTCCTCCGCTCCCGGCCCGGAGCGACGGCGCCATCGGCCGTCGCGGTGCCCGGGAACCCGCCGGCTCCCGGGCCGCGCCGCCGCGTCATCGTGGCGGCACAACACGGCTTGGCATCGGCCGCGAGATCGACTAGATGAGCCCGGCGTCCGACCGGCTCAGCCGGCACGGCGCGGAGAGGTGGCCGAGTGGTTTAAGGCGCACGCCTGGAACGCGTGTATAGGGGAAACTCTATCGGGGGTTCGAATCCCCCTCTCTCCGCCAAGGGCACCGTGGGCCACCATAGCCAGATATGTCGCGGCTATGCCGCTCCGTCCGGACTGCACAGCTGACGCATCTTTTTCAAGTCGACCTCGGCCGCCGGATTATAGACCATCAGCTTGAGGTCGGGCCGGCCATCGATCGCGAAGGAAGAGAACTCGAAGGTGATCTCCCCCACCGCCGCGTGGCGGATCGTCTTCGCCCCTTCCCCGGTGGCCTGCACGTCGTTCTCTATCCACATGCGGGTGAATTCGTCGCTTTTGCCTGAAAGTTCGGCGACGAGCTCCGCGGCCCGCTCGTCCTCGCCCACGCGAGCGGTTTCCGCGCGGAAGGTTGCGACCAGAAACCGCGCCACAGGCTCCCAGTCGAGCTGGGCGGCGCGGGTCGCTGGATCGAGAAACATCCGCCGCAAGATGTTCCGCTCGCCGGGAGGCAGCGCTTCGTAGTCCGTGAGAGCGAGTTGCGCTGCGCGATTCCAGCCTATGATGTCCCAGGTCGAGGTCGCGACGGTCGCCGGGATCATCGGCATGGCGTCGAGGAATCGTTGCAGCCGCCACGAGATGCCCTCGCGCGCAGGGGCATGGGACTTCGGTGGACGACCGATGCCGACCAGGAACAGATGCTCGCGTTCCGCTTCGGTCATCATGAGCGCTTCGGCAAGGCTGTCGAGCACGCGCGGCGACGGTGCGCCACCGCGCCCCTGTTCGAGCCACGTGTACCATGTCGTGCTGATGTGAGCCCGTTGGGCGACTTCCTCCCGCCGAAGACCCGGTGTCCGGCGCCGGCCTCCGAAACCGAGCGCGGCGGCGTCAAGCCGCTGCCGACGATCCTTCAGGAACGCCCCTAGGCGTTTTCCGTCGTCGATGATGTTCAGCCTGTCAGTCATTATACCGGTATAAACACACATATTTTAACAGGATAGAGTTTGGCCGATATTCTCCCCCGGAACAAGAAGGAGATTGGCCATGAAAGTGTTCGTCACCGGCGCAACGGGATTTGTCGGCGCAGCCGTTGTGAGGGAACTGCTTGCGCATGGGCACCAGGTTCTGGGACTTGCCCGTTCCGACCGCAGCGCGGAGGGGCTCGGAAAGATAGGCGCGGAGGTCCTTCGCGGTGACCTCGAAGTGCCCGAAACGCTCCGTCAGGGCGCCGAGATATCGGATGCGGTCATTCATACGGGCTTCGTGCATGATTTCTCACGTTTTGCCGAAGCGTGCGCGATCGATCGAATCGCGATCGGGACACTCGGCGCAGCCATCGAAAACACGAATAAACCACTCGTCGTCACGGCCGGTGTCGCCTTCCTGGATGCGGCGGGTCCTGTCGCGGTCGAAGCCGATCCAGCTTTCCCGCCTTCGGACACTTATCCCCGGGCGTCCGAGGCGGCGGCCAGGGCTCTTTCTGATCGCGGCATCCCGACGAGCGTCATGCGCCTGCCTCCATCCGTGCATGGCAAGGGCGACCATGGCTTTGTCCCGATGCTGATCGACATCGCACGGCGGAACGGGCGATCGGCCTATATCGGAGACGGCGAAAACGCCTGGCCGGCGGTGCATGTGCACGATGCCGCCCGCGCCTTTCGGCTTGCTGTCGAACGCGGCGCGAGCGCCGAGACATACCACGCGGTGGCCGAACAGGGCGTCGCGTTTCGGAAGATCGCGGAAACGATCGCGAACGGGCTCGGCGTTCCCTGCGTGTCGTTGTCGGAAGAAGAGGCGCGCAAGCACTTCGACTGGTTCTTCGGCTTTGCATCCATAAACCAGCGCGCCTCCAGCGATTGGACCCGAGCCTGTCTCGGCTGGAGTCCCACAGGACCCGATCTTCTGACGGACATCGCGCAGGCGGGCTATTTCACAGTCGAAACCCGCTGATTTGGAAGATTGTCGTCATTCATGGAGGGCTAGGGCGTAGACGGAGTTCCGCGTTTCACCGTTTTCGGCCTGCCAGGGGCCGCCGTGTCCAGCCCGTTGAGAACGACTTCCGTCACCAAACGCCGCCAAGTTCGTCAGAAGGCCACCTTGGTGAGGTGTTGCGAGATGTCCCACAGACGTGCGGCGGCCGCGGTGTCTAGCGCCTGTGGCGGTATCTTCGCTGCGGCCGGATATCCCCGCCCTTCGCTCAGCCGGTCCGGGCCGTAATAGGCACCGCCTTTGGCGTCCGGCGACGTCGCGGCAAAGAGCGTGGGGAGAGCGCCCTGCGCTGCCGGCTGAAACAGGAACCACAGAAACGTGCGCGCCATGCCGGCGGCACTCCAGCGGCCCGGGGCGTTGTGGAGAAGATCGGTGCGGGAAAGGCCGGGATGCGCGGCGATGCCGGCGACGCCCCACCCGCCGGCCTCGCTCCGGCGTTGCAGCTCGAAGGAAAACATGAGGCAGGCCAGTTTCGACTGGCTGTAAACCGGCATCGGCCTGTAGGTCTTCTCCGCATTCAGATCGTCGAAGTCGATCGCCCCGTTCCGGGCAGCGATGCTCGAAAGCGTGACCACCCGCGCGGCCTTGCCGTTGCGCAGGAGCGGCAGGAGCTGGCCCGTAAGTGCGAAATGACCGAGATAGTTGGTGCCGAACTGCAGCTCGAAGCCATCCGAGGTCTGCTGCCGCGTGGGCGGCACCATCACGCCGGCATTGTTGATCAGCAGATCGAGACTGTCTCTTTCGCGCCGCAGCCTTTCGCCGAAATCCGCGATGGATTCGAGGTTCGCCAGGTCGAGCCTCTCGAAGCGCACATTCGCACCCGGTGCGTCATTCCGGATTTTCGCGACGGCGGTTGCGCCCTTCCCGGGGTTGCGGCCCGCGATGATGACCTCGCCGCCGGCGCGCGCCAATGCCAAGGCATCCTCGAACCCCAGCCCTCCGGTGCCGGTGACGATCGCCGAGCGGCCTTGCTGCGAGGGAATGTCGGATGTCGTCCACCTTGCCATGGTCTTGCCTTTTCATAAAATCGCACCTGGTGTAAAATTATTATCGCACTCAGTGTAATTTTTCAAGAGACTGATCGGATGAGGACAAACAGCCGGCCGGATGCTCCCTGCGAAGGATTGCGGGAGCGCAAGCGCCGCGAGACGCTGCAACGCATCACGGAGGCCGGAATTCGCCTGTTCATCGAGAAGGGCTATGAAGGAACGACGCTCGACCAGGTCGCGGCGGCGGCGGGCATTTCCCGGCGGACGTTCTTCTATTACTTCAAATCCAAGGACGAGATCCTGCTATCCCTGCAGAGTGGCGTGAGCGACATGCTGCTCGACGCGTTGCGGGACGTGCCTCGCGACAAGCAGCCTCTCGACGCGATCCGGGATGCGGCCGTGAAGGTCTGTGCCCTTGTTCCCGCCGACGACATGATCGCCATCGACCGTCTGATGCGTTCCAGCGACGCCGTTCAGGCTCGAAAGCAGGCCAGCTATGTCCAGCAGGAGAAGGCTCTTTTTTCGGCCTTGCGGGAAAGATGGCCGGCCCCGGAGCGGGAAACCGGCCTCAGGCTCGTTGCCATGCTCGCGATCGGGGCGATGCGCCTGTCGACCGACGCCTTCAGTCGGGAAGGCGGTCGGCGCCCGATCGTGGATCTGCTGCACGAAGCGTTTGACGCCCTGGAGGCCGAAATTCGCCGTTTGCCGCAGTAGATGGCCGACTTCTGCCGGGCCAAACCTGCCGTGCGCCGCCATGCCCAACGCCACGGCGGCTGCGCCCGCCTGATACGGAGATCATGACTCCCCGGCGCGGGCGTCCCAGCCCAGCATCGCCAGTTCGGCCACCGCTTCCAGTTCGCCGCGGCTGGCGCCGTCGCGGGCGAGGATCGACATGCCGTTCTGGACGGTCTGCACGAAGCGGGCGAGCGCGTGGATGTCGGTCGAGGCGGCAATCTCGCCTTCCGATATCGCCTGCTGCAGGCGCGCCTTCAGCCGGTCGAGCGTTTGCGCGCGGGCGGTTCTCACGAGGTCGCCGAGTTCCGCATGACCCTCGCTGCCGACCGCCGAGAGGGTCACCATGCAACCGCGCGGGATGTCGGCGAGACAGCCGGTCAGGGCCGCGGCCGAATCCATCAGAAGCGACCTTACCGCTTCGCGGGCGGTGCCGGCGGAGCGGAAATTCGCCCACGCAAACGTATCGTAGTTCTCGCGGTAGTGCCGCAACGCCTCGGCATAAAGCGCCTCCTTCGAGCCGAATGCCGCGTACAGGCTCGGTGATCCGATGCCCATCGCCTGGGTGAGGTCGGCGATCGACGTCGCCTCGAAGCCCTTGCTCCAGAACAGGCGGGTTGCCCGCGCCAAGGCCGCCTCCCGGTCGAAGCCGCGCGGCCTGCCGCGGCCGCGGGTGGAGGCGGCCTCTCCAGTCTGTCGTGTCTCGTCCGATTTCTGCATCAATCGATATATAAATCCATTGACGCCGCGCGGCAACGTTCCTAGCTATTTCTGTGTCAATTGATACAGAAAGGCTGATCATGACCGACCTGAATGGAAGACGCGCCCTCGTAACGGGGGCCTCGCGCGGCATCGGTGCCGCCATCGCATTGGCACTTGCCGACAAAGGCGCGGATGTCGCCATAACCTACGAGCGCTCGGCCGATCGCGCCGCCGAGGTCGTCCGGGCGATCGAGGAGAAAGGCCGCAAGGCCCTTGCCATCCAGGCCGACAGCGCCGATCCGGCGGCCGTCAAGCGCTCGGTCGAACAGGCCGCCAAGGCGCTCGGCGGCCTCGACATTCTCGTCAACAATGCCGCGATCGCGCTTTACGACGCGATCGCCGACGTCAGCGTGGATCGCATCGATGCGCTGCTGAACGTCAACGTGCGCTCGCCCGTGCTCGCGTCGCAGGCCGCCATCCCGCATCTCAAGCAAGGCGGGCGCATCGTCACCATCGGCTCGGCCGGCGCCGAACGCATCGTCGGCGACACGGGCACGGTGTACTACATGACCAAATCCGCGCTGCACTCGTTCACGCGAGGCCTCGCGCGCGAACTCGGGTCGCGCGACATCACCGTGAACCTGGTCCAGCCGGGATCGACCGATACCGACATGAACCCGGCCGACGGCGCCTCCGCCGACTTCCAGCGCTCTCTCAGCCCGCTTGGCCGCTATGGCCAGCCGGAGGACATCGCTGCCGCCGTGGCCTTCCTTGCAAGTCCCGCCGCGCGCCACATCACGGGGACCGTGCTCACCGTGGATGGCGGCCAGACCACCTGAGCGCTTGCCGTCCAGGCAGTTCCGCGGCGGGTAAGGAGGCCGATGCCGGCTTGCGCCTTCCGGCACGGTGGAGGTCGGCCGGCGCTTCGGGCTGCCGGACCTGCCATCGTCCGAAATCGTGCTGCACTCCACGCTCACCGACACCAGATCGCGCGAGGCGTTGCGCACGCTAGCGGCGGCATTCCGCGAGCATCGCGGTGCCGCCTCCCGACGACGGATCGCCGGCGGACGAGTTCACTTTCCCGGCAGCTCCGCCGCCGGCCGAGGCCTTCCTAAAGATTATGTTACTCGATCGTGCGGGCCCTATCATGCGATAAGGTCCGGCCACCTACGCAGTCGTCCGGGGAGACCCATTGGACCCACTCTCAGACGTGCTGTCGCTGCTGAAGCCTCACAGCCATCTGTCGGCCGGTTTCGACGCGGGCGGAGAATGGTCGATCCGGTTTTCCGATCAGCACGACACGATCAAATGCTACGCCGTCGTCTCCGGCGGCTGCTGGCTGTCGGTGGAGGGCGTTTCGGAGCCGGTGCGCCTGGAAGCGGGAGATTGCTTCGTTCTGCCGAGCGGGCGACCGTTCCGCCTCGCCAGCGACATGGCACTGGCCCCGGTCGACGCCAAGACGGTCTTTCCTCCCCGGCGGCCCGGCGGCGTCGTCACGGTGAATGACGGCGGCGGATTGTTCCTGGCCGGCAGCCGTTTCGCCGTCCGCGGCAATCACGCGGGAATCCTGCTGCGGATGCTGCCGCCCATCGTGCACATCCGCAGACAGTCGGAACAGGCGGCGCTGCGCTGGTCCGTGGAGCGGATGATGCAGGAGATGCACGAACAGCAGCCCGGCGGCTACCTGATCGCGCAGCACCTCGCCCACATGATGCTCGTCCAGGCCCTGAGATTGCATCTGGAAAAAGGCTTGAACGGCGGCTCCGGATGGTTCGCCGCCCTGGCCGACAGGCAACTCTGCGCGGCGATCACCGCGATCCACACCAATCCGGCACATCGCTGGACGTTGCGGGAGCTGGCCGGGCGAGCCGGCATGTCGCGGTCGATCTTCGCCCTGAAATTCAAGGAGATGACCGGCGAAACCGTGATGGAGTATCTGGCGCGCTGGCGAATGCTGCTGGCGGGGGACAGGCTGGAAAACTCCGGCGAACCGGTTTCCACGATTGCCTTGTCCCTCGGCTATGAATCCGAAAGCGCCTTCAGCACCGCCTTCAAGAGGGTGATGGGGTGTACGCCGCGGCAATACGGACATGGTCGTAAGATGCCCGCGCCGGTCTCCGTGAACGGCAGCGACGCGGGCTCTCGCCACCTGAATCACCTGAACAGCTGATTTCGGGACCGCGGCCCTGGCGGGCTCGCCTTCCCGGGGAGCAAGAGGCACGCTCAGCCGGGATCGTGTCGGACCGCCGGCAGCGCGAGAACGTCTCGGCGCCGGTAAGGCGAAATTCCGGACGATCGCGAAGAAAAGCCAGACGTTGCAGAATTGGTCGTGCGGCACCGTGCCCCTATCGTGGGCCGCGTTGATTTTCCGCGAGCGATGCCTTGCCTGATGAACCATCTGCCTACGGCGATACCCGCGCCATGCCCGGGAGCCAAGCAGGCATGCCGCCAACCGCCGCGGCCGCGCTCCCGACGCCTCTCGCGCCGCGCCGATGGTTCCGGACACCACGATGACCGTCGGCATGCCCGATGCGGCCCGGCGCGCGGCGATCATCGCCTATCTCGAAAGCCGATAGCCCAAAGCCAACAGCTTCAAGGAGACGCATTCATGACCGCGTTCACGATCAACGGCCGAAAGGTCGACGTCGCCGCCGAGCCCGACACGCCGCTTCTTTGGGTGATCCGCGAGCATCTGAAGCTCACCGGCACCAAGTTCGGCTGCGGCATCGCGCTTTGCGGCGCCTGCACCGTTCATGTCGACGGAGCGCCGGTTCGCTCCTGCCAGACGCTGCTGCAGGATGTCGCCGGCAGCCAGGTGACGACGATCGAAGGGCTCTCGGCGGATGCCAGCCATCCGCTGCAGCAGGCCTGGATCGCCGAGCAGGTGCCGCAATGCGGCTACTGCCAATCGGGCCAGATCATGCAGGCGGCCGCGCTTCTGGCAAGCAATCCGCAGCCGACCCGCGAAGAGATCGTCGAGCACATGGACGGCAACATCTGCCGGTGCGGAACCTACGGGCGGATCATCAGCGCCATCGAGCGCGCCGCGCAGGAGGCCTGAGCGATGACGAAACCATTCGAACTCCGCACCACCGCCCTGTCGCGGCGCAGCTTTCTGCTCACGGTCGGCGGCGCCGGCATCGCAGTGGCATTCGGCGGCCTTCCCTCGCCTAGCCTCGGCGCCGAAACCGCGGCGGCGGCGGGCGGCTTCAAGCCCAATGTCTGGGTGACTGTCGGCGCCGACGGCATTGTCACCATCATCTGCCCCGCCTCGGAGATGGGTCAGGGCGTCATGACGTCGCTGCCCCTGCTCATCGCCGAGGACATGGACGCCGACTGGGACAAGGTCCGCATCGTCCAGGCGCCGTCCGACGCGGAGAAATACGGCAATCCCGGCTTCTACGGCATCCAGCTCACCGGCGGCAGTGAGACCATGCGCGGCTATTACCAGCCGCTGCGCCTGGTGGGCGCGCAGACGCGCAAGATCATGCTGACGATCGCCGCCTCCCGGCTGAACGTGCCGGCGGGCGAGCTCACCACCGAACCGAACAGGGTGGTGCATACGCGGTCGGGACGCTCGCTGGGCTATGGCGAGATCGCCGCGACCGGCGAGCTTCCCGATCCGCTGCCGGAGGCGACAGAGGCCGACCTGAAGCCCATCGACCGGTGCCGTTACATCGGCCGCATGGATATCGGCCGCATCGACGTGCCGGCGAAGGTCGACGGCTCGGCACGGTTCGGCATCGATGTCGAGCTGCCGGACATGCTCTACGGCACGGTGCTGCGGGCGCCTGTTCCGGGCGAGCAGCCGGAGGCCATCGACGATGCCGCGGCGCGCGCCGTCAAGGGCGTCACCAAGATCGTTCCGCTACCTCACGGCGTCGGCATCATCGGCGAGAGCTACGACGCCGCCCGGCGGGCCAGGGACCTGCTCGAGGTCACCTGGAGCAATTCCTCGCGGGTCCGGCGCTACGACAGCCGCCGCCTCGCCGAGGCCTACCGCGACGCCGGCCGCGATCTCGCCCAGCCGGGCGTCGCCGCGCACAGCGAGGGAGACGCCGTCGCCGCGATCGCCGGCGCGGCGCGTGTCATCGCCGCCGACTACGTCACCGATCATGTCCACCACGCGACCATGGAGCCGATGAACGCCACCGCGCTGGTGGCGGGCGACACGGTGGAGGTCTGGGCACCGACCCAGGGACCGACCGCGACGCAGGGTTTTGCCGCCGAGGCAGCCGGGACGACGCCGGACAAGGTCAAGGTCCACACCACGCTGCTCGGCGGCGGTTTCGGCCGCAGGGCCGAGGCCGACTTCATCATCGACGCCGTGTCGCTTGCCAGGGAGGTCGAGGGCTGGCCGGTCAAGGTGATCTGGAGCCGCGAGGACGACGTCCGGCACGGCAAATACCGGCCGCTCGCGGCGCAGCACGTCGAGGTCGGCCTCGACGCGGCCGGCAACATCGTCGGCTGGCGCCATCGCGTGGCGGCGGACTCGATCTTCGCCCGCACCATGCCGGAGATGTTCGAAGGCGACGGCGGCCTCGACACGGTCGTCACCGACGGCACGATCTTCAACTACCGCGTCCCCGCGCATCTGGTGGAGTTCATCCGCCAGGACAATGGCAGGGACGTCGGCTTCTGGCGCGCCGTCGGCTATGGCCAGAACAATTTCGGCGTCGAATGCGTCATCGACGAGGTCGCCGCCGCCAAGGGTGTCGACCCCGTGGCCTTCCGCCTGGAACTGCTCGGCGACCAGCCGCGCGCGCAAAAAGTCATCGAGGCCGTCGCGGCGATGGCGGAGTGGGAGCGCCCGCGCGACGGCCGGGCGCTCGGCCTCGCCTATACCGACGCCTTCGGCGCGCATTGCGCGCAGGTCGCCGAGGTGTCGCTCGACCGGGAGAGCGGCGAGATCCGGGTGCACAATGTCTGGTGCGTCGTCGATCCGGGGGTGGCGGTCCAGCCGCTCAACATCGAGGCGCAGGTCGCCGGCGCCATCGTGCACGGCGCCAGCCACGCCCTCTACGAGCAGATCAACATCGTCGACGGAGAAGTCCAGGAATCGAATTTCGACACCTACCGGGTGATGCGCATGTCGGAGATGCCGCAGATCCACGTCAGGGTGACGCCGACCCCCGAGAACAGGCCGGCCGGCATCGGCGAGGTCGGGCTTCCGCCGACCGGCCCCGCAATAGCCAACGCCGTGGCGCGGCTCACCGGCGGCGTGCGGCTGCGGCACTATCCGTTCCTGCCGGAGAGGGTGAAGGCGGCGCTCGGCGCCTGATCCGTCCCGGCTCCTGCCTGTCCCGCGCGGCCGGCCGTCACGACGGCGTGACGTGACTTTCGACGCGAAAGCTGAAACACCCGTCGCCTCGAATCGACAACGGAGTCGGCAGATGCGGCGGTTTCTCTTCCTGACGGCGTTTTCGGCGATGCCGGCGATCGCCGCATGCACGGCCGACAGCGGCGCCGACATCTACGGTCCGCCCTGCGCCATCCGCGCCTACGAAGCCGGCTTCTGCCCGACCCCGGGCGCCCGCGTGCCGGTGACGGCGGAGCGGGGCCCCATATCGCGCACCGCCTTCGGCGGCGCCCAGGGCGAAAGGCATCGCAGCTACTGACGCTGCCTTTCGACCTCCGGTCCGGTGCCTAGTAGGTCTTGGCGCCGTTGACCATCAGGCGGACCATGTAGAGCGAGGTGGTGCCGCAGATGTAAAGCACGTTGCGCTTCTCGCCGCCGAACACGCAATTGGCCACCCCCTCCGGCACCTTGACCTTGCCGATCAGCGTGCCGTCGGGATGGTAGCAGTGGATGCCGTCGGCGGCGCTCGTCCAGATGCGGCCCTCGGTGTCGAGCCGGAAGCCGTCGAAAAACCCGGCGGTGCAGTCGGCGAAAACGGCGCCGCCGGAGACCTTCCCGGCGTCATCGACATCGAAGACGCGCATATGCGCCGGGTTCTCGTCACCATGGCTGCGGCCGGTGTCGACGACGTAGAGCTTGCTCTCGTCGGGAGAGAAGGCGATGCCGTTCGGCCGCACCATGTCGGTGATCACCGCCTCGACCTCGCCGCTCGCCGGGTCGACCCGGTAGACATGGCAGGCTCCGATCTCGCTCTCGGCCTTGTCGCCCTCGTAGTCGGTGTCGATGCCGTAGGTCGGGTCTGTGAACCAGATCGAGCCGTCCGACTTCACCACCACGTCGTTGGGCGAGTTCAGGCGCTTACCGCGCCAGCGGTCGGCGATGGTGACGACCGAGCCGTCATGCTCGGTGCGGCTGACGCGCCGGCCGGAATGCTCGCATGTGACCAGACGGCCCTGGCGGTCGACGGTGTTGCCGTTGGAATTGCCGCAGGGGCTGCGGAACACGCTGACATGGCCGTCGGTCTCGTCGTAGCGCAGCATGCGGTTGTTGGGGATGTCGGACCAGACGAGATAGCGCCCGGCGGCGAACCAGGCCGGACCTTCCGCCCAGCGGCAGCCGGTGAACAGCTTCTCCACATGGGCGCTGCCGTTGAACAGCCGCCGGAAGCGCGGATCGAGGATTTCGTAGTAGTCGCTGGCGGCCATGGTCTCCCTCCCCTTGTCGACGTCGGCCGCACCCTAGCAACGGCGCTTTCCGGAAGCGAGCCCACCCTTGCCGATATGCACATGGGCGGCCGTGTCACGGGCACGGCCTTCGCCCTGCGGAATCGCAGAGGGTGAGCGCGGTCGACCGCGTCTCCAGCGGATCGATGTCGAACCCGACAAGCCGCGACATCAGGATGCCGAAGACCAGGGCCATCAGAAGGACGACGGCAAGACGCAGAACAGGCATGGGACACTCCCCTCGAATGAGGAACCCATTGTCGGCCGGGGCGGCTGAACGGGAGCCCGCCGCCGCGTTCAGCATCGGTTCAAGGACATTGCCGAAACGTTAATCCAGCCTGTTCGCGCCGCTCGACTGCTCCCGCAGCCCTGAGCGGGAGGTGTCGGCGAATTGCCATTCCCACGAGCCGGTCCTATGTGTTGGAACCTTTTGGCTCGCTCGGTTCCGGACGCCCATGGCACGCGCCTTCCTCTTCGTTCTCGATTCTTTCGGCGTCGGCGGCGCGGCGGACGGCGCACGCTTCGGCGACGACGGCGCCGATACGCTCGGTCATATAGCGTGCGCCGCGGCCGCCGGCGGCGCGGACCAGCAAGGCCTGCGCAGCGGACCGCTGGCGCTGCCCGTCATGGCCTCGCTCGGGCTCGGCGAGGCAGCCCGCATCGCCAGCGGCAGCAATCCGTTCGAAGGGGCGCGGCTGCGCGACGGCGCCTTCCATGGCGCGGCGGAAGAAGTCTCGATCGGCAAGGACACCATCACCGGACACTGGGAGATCGCCGGCGTGCCCGTGCCCTTCGCCTGGGGCTATTTTCCCGAGACCGTGCCGGCCTTTCCGGCGGAGCTGACCGAAGCGATCGTCCGCGAGGGCGGGGTGCCCGGCATCCTCGCCAACCGCCATGCCGCGGGCACCCAGGTCATCGAGGATTTCGGCGAGGAGCACGTCCGCACCGGCAAGCCGATCTGCTACACCTCGGCCGATTCCGTGCTGCAGATCGCCGCGCACGAGACGCATTTCGGGCTGGAGCGGCTCTACCGCTTCTGCCAGACGGTGCGGAAACTGGTCGACCCGCTGAACATCGGCCGGGTGATCGCAAGGCCGTTCTTGGGTGAGACCGCCGCCACCTTCGAGCGCACCCCCAACCGCCGCGACTATTCGGTGCCGCCGCCGGAGCCGACCGTGCTCGACCGTCTCGTGGGGCGGGGGAGCAAGGTGATCGGCATGGGCAAGATCGGCGACATCTTCGCCCATCGCGGCGTCAGCGAAATGCGCAAGGCAGCCGGCAACCTGGCGCTCTTCGACAAGACGCTCGCGGCCATGGACGAGGCGGGCGACGGCGACCTGGTCTTCGCCAACTTCGTCGATTTCGACACCGATTTCGGCCATCGCCGCGACGTGCCCGGCTATGCCGCTGCGCTGGAAGCCTTCGACCGCCGCCTGCCCGAGGCATTCGCCAGGCTGCGGGCCGGCGACCTGCTGCTGCTCACCGCCGATCATGGCTGCGATCCGACCTGGCACGGTACCGACCACACGCGCGAGCGCGTGCCGATCTTCGGCCTGCTGCCGGGCGGCAAAGGCGGATCGGTCGGACTGCGCAAGACCTATGCCGACATCGGCGAGACCGTCGCCGCCCATCTCGGCCTGGACAAAGGTCCACACGGAACCCCCTTCGCGAAGGCTATCGCCGACCATGCCTGAACTGCCCGAGGTCGAGACGGTCCGGCGCGGCCTGCAGCCGGTGATGGAAGGCGCCCGCATCGCCAGCGTGGAGCTGCGGCGCGGCGACCTGCGCTTCCCCTTCCCCGAGCGTTTCGCCGAGCGCCTGGCGGGAAAGCGGATCGCCGGGCTCGGCCGGCGGGCGAAATATCTGCTGCTCGACGTCGAGGGCGGGCCGGCGGTGGTCTGCCATCTCGGCATGTCCGGCTCGTTCCGCATCGAATGCGACAAGGACGTATCGGTACCCGGAATATTTCATCACGAACGGTCGAAAGCGGCGGCGCACGACCACGTCGTCTTCCACCTCGACCCGCCCACGGGCGGGGCGGCGCGCGTGATCTACAACGACCCGCGGCGCTTCGGCTTCATGCTGCTCGCCGAGGATGGGGCCGCCGGCCATCCGATGCTCGCCGGCCTCGGTCCGGAACCGACCGGCAACGCGCTCGACGGCGCGCTGCTGCGCGAATTGCTGCACGGCCGGATCGCGCCGCTGAAGGCCGCACTGCTCGACCAGCGCACCATTGCCGGGCTCGGCAACATCTATGTCTGCGAGGCGCTGTGGCGCGCCGGCCTGTCCCCGCTGCGCGAGGCCGGCAGCATCGCCGGGCGCGGCAAAAAGGCGGCGGTGCGCACCGACACGCTCGCCGACGCGATCCGCGCGGTCATCGCCGAGGCGATCGAGGCGGGTGGCTCGTCGCTGCGCGACCATATCCAGACGGACGGCTCGCTCGGCTATTTCCAGCATTCCTTCTCCGTCTACGACCGCGAGGGCGAGCCATGCCGGCGGCCGGGCTGCGGCGGGCACGTAGAGCGCGTCGTGCAGTCGGGCCGCTCGACCTTCTATTGCCGCTCCTGCCAGAAGTAGGCTAACCCCCGGTCCATCAGAGAGGAGAGATCGCATGGCGTATGAAACGATCCTGGTCGAGACGCGGGGCAAGGTGGGTCTGATAACCCTCAACCGCCCGAAGGCGCTCAACGCGCTCAACACCGAGGTGCTGACGGAGCTGCTCGCCGCCGCCCGCGCCTTCGAAGCGGACCCGAGGATCGGCGCGCTTGTGCTGACCGGGTCGGACAAGGCCTTCGCCGCCGGCGCCGACATCAAGGAGATGCAGTCCCAGACCTATGTCGACATGTATCTCGGCGATTTCTTCAGCGGCTGGGAGGATTTCACCCGGCTGCGCAAGCCGATCATCGCGGCGGTCGCCGGCTACGCGCTCGGCGGCGGCTGCGAGCTCGCCATGATGTGCGACTTCATCATCGCCGCCGACACGGCGAAGTTCGGCCAGCCGGAGATCACGCTGGGCGTCATCCCCGGCATGGGCGGCTCGCAGCGGCTGACCCGCTTCGTCGGCAAGTCCAAGGCCATGGACATGTGCCTGACCGGGCGGATGATGGACGCGGCCGAGGCCGAGCGTTGCGGGCTGGTGTCGCGCCTGGTGCCGGCGGGCGAGCTGATCGAGGAGGCGCTGAAGGCGGCCGACAAGATCGCCGGCTTCTCGCTGCCGGCGGTGATGATGGCCAAGGAAGCCGTCAACCGCTCCTACGAGACGACGCTCGGCGAAGGCCTGCGCTTCGAGCGCCGGCTCTTTCACTCGCTGTTCGCCTTCGAGGATCAGAAGGAAGGCATGGCCGCCTTCGCCGAAAAACGCTCGGCGAATTTCCAGAACCGGTGAGTCGGGAGGCGGGCCGGAATCGGCGTTGACGGGGCGGCAAAGCTCCTCTATAAGCCGCGCCAGATGAGGGGGTGGCCTGGAGCCGCCCGGTTATTTTGTTGTCTAGGTGATCTTGCCGGACAACCATCACGAGATACGAGAGAGGCACCATGGCCAATACGTCTTCGGCCAAGAAAGCTACGCGCAAGATCGCCCGTCGCACCGCGATCAACAAGAACCGCCGGTCGCGTGTGCGTACCTTCGTGCGCAAGGTCGAAGAGGCGCTGGCCGCCGGCGACCAGGCCGCCGCGGAGGCCGCCTTCCAGGTCGCGCAGCCCGAATTGATGCGCGCCGCCACCAAAGGCGTGCTGCATCGCAACACGGCTTCCCGGAAGGTCTCGCGCCTGGCGCAGCGCCTTAAGACCCTTTCCGCCTGACCTCCACACACGCTTCGCGAGCATGCCGACCCGGCCGCTAAAGGCCGGGTTTTCGTTTGTCATCTAACATCCCGGATCACCCGCCGACCCCTCGTCGACGGGCGGCGCGACGTGCCGGATGCCGACGCCGCGGCGCGCGCGCGGCCGCTGCTGTTTGCCCCGCACCGCACAAAAATCGGCATCCCGTTGCGGCAGGCGTCGCAATTTGGTCAAAATCCAAAATCCAAGCGTTTTCAGCCTGTTAGTATGATATTATCCACAGGCTGTCCACCACCTGCGGGGATTTTCGGAGGTTTGGGCTATCAGGAAAAAAATTAAAAACTATTTCGCCGACACGCTCCTTCCGAAGACCGCCGGACGGAAGGTGATGATTCATAAGGTCTTGGCCGCGACTTTCGTCTCGGAACGGCCGGAATTCAGCACTTTCGTCGTCGGCTAACTTTAAAAAACAGTTGGCTCGGACCTTGCGGGGCGCCCCCCCGGTTTTGTAAAGTCTCCCTATTGAGAAGACAGGCCTGCGGCCGACCAATCCTAGCAAATGCGGCGGGATGCACAACGCGGAGCGATTCCGTGTTGAGGATGCATGCGTCTTCTCGAGCGACTGACGAGTGGGGTAGCCAACGCGTTTGGGAACGGGTGCGCTTCGGCCTCTGGCCGGAGGGTGCTGGTTGTTGCCCGAGAAGCAGGATCGGTGCGGACCGGTCCGCGCTGCGGTCGGGTTTCAGCACGAGAGCGGTCCGGGGTTCTGCCGCGGATCAAAATGCGGACATTCGTGCCGGCGCGGCGGGCCCCGGCGGCGATACGAGGAAGGAAAGTCGAGGTGGACAACATGCACGGCGGCGCTGGAGGAGAGGCCAAGTCGGGTTTCCTTCTCCCGACGAATCGAGCCGAAGACAAAGGCATGCTGGCAGCGGACGGCGCCGACAATGTCTTCGAACGGGTCAAGACCCAACTCAAGGCGCGACTGGGAAGCGAGGTCTATTCGAGCTGGTTCGGACGCATGAAGCTTGCAGAAGCTTCGAAGGGGCTCGTGCGCATTTCCGTTCCCACCGCCTTCCTCCGGTCCTGGATCAACGGGCACTATCTCGATCTTGTGTCCGACATCTGGAGGCAGGAGGACGCTAGCGTCCTGAAGGTCGAGTTCATCGCGCGCACCGCCACCCGGGCTGCGCTTCCCGCGCCGGAGGCCGACGCCCCGCGCAAGGCCGCGCGGCAGATCCACTCGGCACTGTCGGCCGGCACCACGGCCATGCCGGCCGCGGCGCGCGACCAGCCGCGCCGCCCGCTTTCGGACGCGGAAACCAGGTCGAGCGTGCTCGGCTCGCCGCTCGACCCGCGCTATACTTTCGAGTCTTTTGTCGAAGGCTCGGCCAACCGGGTGGCGCTGGCCGCCGCAAAGGCGGTCGCGGAATCGGCCTCGCGCTTCAATCCGCTGTTCCTGCATGCCTCGGTGGGGCTCGGCAAGACGCACCTGCTGCAGGCCATCGCCGCCGAGGCGGTGCGCCAGAACGGCAAGTCGCGCGTCGTCTATCTGACCGCGGAATATTTCATGTGGCGCTTCGCCACTGCCATCCGTGACAACAATGCGCTGACGCTGAAGGAGCAACTGCGCGACATCGACCTTTTGATCATTGACGACATGCAGTTCCTGCAGGGCAAGTCGATCCAGAACGAGTTCTGTCACCTGATCAACATGCTGCTGGACAGCGCCAAGCAGGTCGTGGTGGCGGCGGACCGGCCGCCCGCCGAGTTGGAATCGCTGGAGCCGCGCGTGCGCTCCCGCCTCGTCGGCGGGGTGGCGCTGGAGATGGCGGCGCCCGATTTCGCGATGCGTCTCGGCATGCTGAGGCTGCGCCGGGCCGCGGCCAGGACCGAGGACGGTGCCGGGGAAATCGGCGACGAAATCCTGGAGCATGTCGCCCGCACCGTCACCGGCAGCGGCCGCGAGCTCGAAGGCGCCTTCAACCAGTTGCTGTTCCGGCAGAGCTTCGAGCCGCAGATCACCATCGACCGGATCGACGACATCCTGCGCCACATGTACCGCTCCGGCGAACCGAAGCGGCCGCGCATCGAGGACATCCAGCGCATCGTCGCCCGGCACTACAACGTGTCGAAGACCGAGCTGCTGTCCAACCGGCGCACGCGCACCATCGTCAAGCCGCGTCAGGTTGCCATGTACCTCGCCAAGGTCATGACGCCGCGCTCGCTGCCGGAGATCGGCCGGCGGTTCGGCGGCCGTGACCACACCACGGTCCTGCACGCGGTGCGCAAGATCGAGGACCTCTCGGGCAGCGACAATTCGCTCGCCCAGGAGCTCGAACTGCTGCGGCGGCTGATCAGCGACCAAGCCTGAGCGCATCCGCGGCCGCGGCCGTTTTCCACACAAGCCCACGGAACGGCCGCCAGGCCGTTCCGCGGGCTTGCCATTGCGAGTCTTTTGCTGTCAGTCTGTTCCGGAGTCCCGCCATAACAGGCGGTTCGGCGGTGACCCTCCGCCGACTGTCAGTGTCAAGCAAATCGAGCCGGTTTCGTCATGCGCGTAGTTCTGGAACGCTCAAATCTCCTCAAGTCCCTCAACCACGTCCACCGCGTGGTCGAACGCCGCAACACGATACCGATCCTGTCCAACGTCATGCTCGCCACGGAAGGCAGCAGCCTCGAGCTGAAGGCGACGGACCTCGACCTCGAGATCACCGAGGCGACGGCGGCGCAGGTCGAGCAGGCCGGCGGCACGACGGTGCCGGCCCACCTGCTCTACGAGATCGTCCGCAAGCTGCCGGACGGTGCCGAGGTGATGCTGCGCACCGACGATGACGGGAATTCCATGTCGGTGGTCGCCGGGCGCTCCAACTTCCGCCTGCAATGCCTGCCGCAGTCGGATTTCCCGCAACTGACCGCGGGATCGTTCTCGCACTTCTTCAGGATGGATTCGGCGGCGCTGAAGAGGCTGATCGACAAGACCCAGTTCGCGATCTCCACCGAGGAGACCCGCTATTACCTCAACGGCATCTACCTGCATGCCGTGGAGGTCGACGGAAAGCTGAAGCTGCGCGCGGTGGCGACCGACGGCCACCGGCTGGCGCGCGCCGAGATGGATGCGCCGACCGGCACGGAGGGCATGCCCGGCATCATCATTCCGCGCAAGACGGTAAGCGAGCTGCAGAAGCTGGTCGACACACCGGACGTGGTGGTGACGACCGAATTGTCGGATGCCAAGATCCGCTTCACCATCGGCGGCGTCGTGCTCACCTCCAAGCTGATCGACGGCACCTTCCCCGACTACCAGCGGGTGATCCCGATCGGCAACGACAAGCGGCTGATGATCGACCGGGAGAGTTTCGCCCGCGCCGTCGACCGCGTGTCCACCGTCTCCTCGGAGCGCGGCCGGGCGGTCAAGATCTCGATCGCCGACGCCCTGGTGACGCTGACCGTCAACAATCCGGATTCCGGCAGCGCCACCGAGGAGCTGGCCGCGGACTATTCGGCCGACCCCATGGAGATCGGCTTCAACGCCAAATATCTGCTCGATGTCGCAGCGCAGCTTTCCGGCGAAAACGCCCGCTTCATGCTGGCGGACGCCGGTTCGCCGACGCTGATCCACGACACGACGGATGACGATACGCTCTACGTGCTGATGCCGATGCGGGTGTGAGCCGGACCGACCTGTCGCCTCCCATGTCCGACCATCCGGCGCCGGTCCACCTGACCAGGCTGCGCCTGACCGATTTCCGCAATTACGAGACGCTCGACCTGCCGTTCGAGCCGCGATCGGTGGTGTTTTCCGGCGACAACGGCGCCGGCAAGACCAATCTGCTCGAGGCGATCTCGATGCTGGCGCCCGGGCGGGGCCTGCGCCGCGCCACCTACGAGGAAATGGCGCGCGAGGGCAGCGAGGGCGGCTTCGCCGTCCATGCGGCGCTCGACGGCCCTTTCGACACCGTCGAGATCGGTACCGGAACCGTCGGCGCGGCCGGGTCCGACGGCGGGCGGCGCATCCGCATCAACGGGGCGCCGGCGAAATCCGCCGAAACCCTGCTCGAATGGGTGCGGGTGGTCTGGCTGACGCCGGCGATGGACGCGCTGTTCACCGGGCCGGCGGCGGACCGCCGGCGCTTCTTCGACCGCATGGTGCTGACGGTCGATCCGGGCCACGGCCAGCGCGCGCTCGCCTTCGAGAAGGCCATGCGCGGCCGCAACCGGCTGCTGGCCGAAGGCGGCCGCGACCAGGGCTGGCTGACGGCGATCGAGGCGCAGATGGCGGAAGCCGGCGTGGCGATGGCGGCGGCGCGGCTGGAGCTGCTCGGCCTGCTCGAGGCGATGATCGGACGCATGCCCGGCTCCGGACCGTTTCCGCAGGCCGATATCGGGCTTTCGGGAACACTCGAGGATGAGATCGCCAAGCGCTCCGCGACCGACGTCGAGGAAAGCTACCGCGAAAGCCTGGCGGTGGCGCGTATGCGCGATCAGGCGGCGGGCCGAACGCTCAAAGGCCCGCATCGCTCCGACCTGCTGGTACGGCACCGGCAGAACGCCATGGCCGCCGAATATTGCTCCACCGGCGAGCAGAAGGCGCTGCTCGTCGGCATCGTGCTGTCGCATGCGCGGCTCGCCGCGGACATGGCGGGCCAGGTGCCGCTGGTGCTGCTCGACGAGATCGCCGCGCATCTCGATCTGCGCCGTCGCGCCGCGCTGTTTTCGATCCTCGATGACATAGGCTGCCAGACCTTCATGACCGGAACCGAGTCCGCCCTGTTCTCGGCCCTTGACGGCAAGGCGCAATTCCTGAGCGTCGAGAAGGGCAGGGTAAGCGAGCGCGGATAGCACGATGCCCTCAGGCCAGGAAAGCCGGCGGCACGTTTGGGCGTTCGCTAATATCGGTCGGGCTGCTAAACCGGGGTCGGGGTGATTCGCGACGGGGAACTGCGTATGGAGCGCCTGTCGGGGCGTTTTATTCTGCTCTGGGGCTGGCGCCGTGCGCTGGCGGCGTTCCTTGCCGGCGCGTTCGCGGTGCTGGCGCAGGCTCCCTACGATTTTTTCGCCGCCGGTTTCGTTTCCTTCCCGGTGCTGGTCTGGTTGCTGGACGGTGCGTCGCCGCCTGTCGGGGCCACCTTCCTGCGCCGCCTGCGCCCGGCCTTCGCAATCGGCTGGTGGTTCGGCTTCGGCTATTTCCTCGCCGGCCTGTGGTGGATCGGCAGCGCCCTGCTGGTGGAGGCCGAAAGCTTCGCCTGGGCCCTGCCCTTCGCGGTGCTCGGCGTACCGCTGCTGCTGGCCTTCTTCTACGGCTTCGCGACGGCGCTGGCGCGGCTGCTGTGGAGCGAGGGCATCGGCCGCATCGCCGCGCTCGCCTTCGGCTTCGGGCTCGCCGAATGGCTGAGGACGTTCCTGTTCACCGGCTTTCCGTGGAACGCGATCGGCTACGCCGCCATGCCGGTGCCCGTGCTGATGCAAAGCGTCACCGTGGTCGGCCTTGTCGGCATGAACGCGCTCGCCGTCTTCGTCTTCGCCATGCCCGCCCTGCTTTCCGGCGCGCGCCACCGCAGGATAGGGCTGGCGCTCGCCCTGTCGTTATGCGTGCTGCATGCCGGCTTCGGCATTTACCGCCTGTCCACGGTCGATCGGCCCGACCAGCAAAAGCTTGCGGTCCGGGTCGTCCAGCCCTCGGTGGACATGACCGTGAAATGGAACCCGGAAGAGCAGGACAAGGCTTTCTCCGACCTGCTGCGCCTGAGCGCCGAGCCTGCCGCCGCCGGGCGCGACAGGCCCGTGCTGATCGTCTGGCCGGAGACCTCGGTGCCGTTCCTGTTCACCGACAGACCCGACGCGCTGGCTGCCATCGGCGACACGCTGGCGGACGGACAGATGCTGCTTGCGGGAGCCGTGCGCACCGAAAGCGACGGGACGCGCCGGATGGCGATCGACTACAATTCCGTCCTGGCGATCGATTCCTCCGGAGAGATCGTCGACGCCGTGGACAAGGTGCATCTTGTTCCCTTCGGCGAATACCTTCCCTTTGCAGACTTCTTTGAGCGCATCGGCCTCAAGCAAATCGTCGCCGGCCCCATGAATTTCGCACCCGGAACCTTGCGAAAGGCCATCGACATTCCCGGCGGGTTGGCTGCCGTGCCGTTCATTTGCTATGAAATCATCTTTCCGCAACTGGTAGCAGTTGACGTTACGTCAGCGAATATTATTGTGAACGTCACGAATGACGCATGGTTCGGAGACACGCCTGGGCCCTATCAGCATTTCAGGCAGGCGCAACTCCGCACCGTCGAAACGGGACTGCCACTCGTGCGCGCAGCAAATACAGGCATTTCCGGCGCCGTCGACCAATACGGCCGAGTGATCGACGCCCTTGCGATCAATGCTCGTGGATACTTTGATATAGACCTTTCCATAGCCGCGCAGGCCGTTCGGCCGGCGCTTCCGGCCGCTACCATCGGCCTCGCCATTGTTGCCCTATTCGGCCTGCTTGCGGCAGGCACCTCCGCCAGCCGCCGCTGGCTGCCGAACTGATCCGCAGGCAGACGGACCAACTGCAGACTCGACACCGTATAAAAACCTTAAGTCGCTAACCAGCGAGGGGAAAAATGAACGGGAGAGACAGCAAGAAAAAGCCGAATCCAACGGATATTCACGTCGGAAGCCGTATCCGGCTCCGCCGGAACATGCTTGGAATGAGCCAGGAAAAGCTCGGCGAGACGCTGGGAATAACATTCCAGCAGATCCAGAAATACGAAAAGGGCACCAACCGCGTCGGCGCCAGCCGCCTGCAGGCGATCTCGGAGGTCCTCGGCGTGCCGGTGTCCTTCCTGTTCGAGGACGCGCCAGGCCAGGACGGGACGGTGCGCGGGCTGGCGGAAGACGCTTCGGCCACCCTCGCCCTGGATTTCGCCACCAGCACCGAAGGCCTCCAGTTGAACAGGGCCTTCGTGAAGATCAGCGACGCCAAGATCCGCCGCAAGATCATTGACTTGGTCAAGGCTCTGGCCGCCGGCGAAAGCGAGTGATCGAAGGCTCGCGGAGCGGCCCGGGCGGCGCCGGCAAGGCAGGTAGTTTGTCGCGCGGGCTTGACGCGCCACCGGTTGCTTCGCTATCCGTCGCCCGCTGAAGCATCCTCCCGATGCAGCTTTCAAGAGGGGACACCCGTGGCGCGCCAGAACTATCTCTTTACATCGGAATCTGTTTCCGAAGGACATCCCGACAAAGTTTGCGACCGTATTTCCGACGAAATCGTCGATCTGGTCTATCGTGAAGCCAAGAAGGCCGGCATGAGCCCCTGGGACGTGCGCGTGGCCTGCGAGACGCTGGCGACGACGAACCGGGTGGTGATCGCCGGCGAAGTGCGCGTCCCCGAGACGCTGCTGAAGAAGGACAAGGACGGCAAGGTGGCGAAGGACGCCGCCGGCAATCCGCTGGTCAATCCGTCGAAGTTCAAGGCGGCCGCCCGCCGCGCCATCCGCGACATCGGCTACGAGCAGGACGGCTTCCACTGGAAGCATGCCAAGATCGACGTGCTGCTGCACGGCCAGTCGGCCGACATCGCGCAGGGTGTCGACAAGGCCCAGGATTCCAACGCCGAAGGCGCTGGCGACCAGGGCATCATGTTCGGCTATGCCTGCCGCGAGACCCCGGAACTGATGCCGGCACCGATCTATTACAGCCACAAGATCCTCGAGAACCTGTCGACGGCCCGCCGCGCCAATTCCAGCGACGCCGGCAGGCTCGGCCCGGACGCCAAGAGCCAGGTGACGGTCCGCTACGTCGACGGCAAGCCGGCCGACGTCACCCAGATCGTGCTGTCCACCCAGCATCTCGACGCCAACTGGGATTCGGCCAAGGTGCGCAAGGTGGTCGAGCCCTACATCCGCGAAGCGCTGGGTGATCTGAAGATCGCCGAGGACTGCAAGTGGTACGTCAACCCGACCGGCAAGTTCGTCATCGGCGGCCCCGACGGCGATGCCGGCCTCACCGGCCGCAAGATCATCGTCGATACCTATGGCGGCGCGGCCCCGCATGGCGGCGGCGCGTTCTCCGGCAAGGACACCACCAAGGTCGACCGTTCGGCGGCCTATGCGGCCCGCTACCTCGCCAAGAACGTGGTGGCCGCAGGGCTGGCCGACCGCTGCACGATCCAGCTCTCCTACGCCATCGGCGTTGCCCAGCCGCTGTCGGTCTATGTCGACCTGCACGGCACCGGCAAGATCGAGGAAGGCAAGCTGGAGGCGGCGCTGCGCGAGGTCATGGACCTGTCGCCCAGCGGCATCCGCAAGCATCTCGACCTCAACAAGCCGATCTACGCCAAGACCACGGCCTACGGCCATTTCGGCCGCAAGCCCGGCCGTGACGGCTCGTTCTCGTGGGAGAGGACGGACCTGGTGAAGGCGCTCAAGCAGGCTGTCGCCTGACATCCTTGCAGACGTCCTCATGACCGCAACCGGACCGCGCAGCCGCTCGACGGAAGGTTTTTTCGGGCGGCGGCGCGGCAGGCCGGTGCGGTCGCATCAGGCCACCGCGCTCACCGACGGGCTGGAACGGTATCGGCTGGATCTTTCGGTCCCTGCTCCGGCCGATCCGCGTGACCTGTTTGTCGAGCCGGTGTCGTCGGTGCGGCTGGAGATCGGCTTCGGCGGCGGCGAGCACCTGCTGCACGCGCTCGAAGCCGAACCCGGCGTCGGTTTCATCGGTATCGAGCCGTTCGTCAACGGCATGGCCAAGCTGATGATGCGGGTCGAAGAGACGCGGCCCGCCAACCTGCGCGTCCATGACGACGACGCCATCCAGGTGCTGGATTGGCTGCAGCCCGGAGGGCTGGAGCGGATCGACCTCTTCTATCCCGATCCCTGGCCGAAGAAGAAACACTGGAAGCGGCGCTTCGTCAGTCCGCAGAATCTCGATCGATTTGCCCGCGCGCTCCGAGGCGGAGGCATTTTTCGCTTCGCGTCCGACATCGACACCTATGTCGACTGGACGCTGCTTGCCTGCCGGGCGCACCCCGCGTTCGAATGGCTCGCGGAGGAAGCAGCCGACTGGCATCGGCCTTTCGACAACTGGCCGGGCACGCGCTACGAGGCCAAGGCGATCCGCGAAGGCCGGCGACCGGCCTATCTCGCCTTCCGGCGGCGCTGATCAGGCAAGCGGCCACCGGCGCTCTGGCTGCTGCCGACAGTCGCGTTACCCCGCGCCCGCTACAAAGGCTGCGCGCTGCCACCATGTGCTTGTCAGAAGTGCTTGATCTCGCGGAACCGCTCGGGATCGATTCCGAGCGCGCGCAGGTCGCGGGCGTTGGGCTGGCGGCCATGGTTCACGGCGGAAGCGGCGGCGATGGCGCTGCCGAAGATGCCAATCAACTCGCCGAAAGTGCTACGGCTACGGGTCGACATTGTCCTGTCCTCTGGCATTGTGCAACGCAACATAGATAGGAGGATGCCGGCCGCGGCGCCAGCGAATGGCGCGCAGGGGAGCCATGCGGCGCGCGCATTGCGTGAGAGCCGGGACAGCTGAAGCAATTCTAGCAAAAGTGTGGGCGTGGCTAGTGGGTCAGTTGAAATCCAACTTGGGCCCCGGCACCTACGGTGCCATAGTGAGGGCATGAGGGTTTCGCTCGCCATTCGAATTACGTTGTCATACGTTTTTGGCGTGGTTGGAAGTTTGCTGGCCGTGTCGAGCCCTTCGCCGCAACTTCTTTGGTCGGAGACGTTCTCGTTGTTCGCCGTTTATGTCGCGGCTGGCTTCATAGTGTCTTGGCCGCTGTATCTGGCGGCAGTTGTTGCAGCTTTCGCCTTTCCAATCGCCCTCACTGCAAGGCCGGGAGTGTGGACTTTAGCGGCAGTTTTTGTCGCAGCTAGCTTTTCTTTCCTTACTCTCCCATATATAACGGGCACTTCAGATCATTTGCTACACTCGGGGCGCTGGCCGCTGTCCTCGCCGGGATTTGTTTCTACTGCATCAGTTTGACGAAACCGGTGGGTCAGAGTTCAAATTGACCCACTGCCGTTTTGCGTCCGGAGTTGAAAAAAACCAGGAAAGTTAGAGTAGCTCCGGTGAATCGAAGAAAATACTCAAACCGCCGCGAAAACTATGGGATGACATCCTTGATCCGCCGCAGCGGGGCAATGAGCGTTTCGTCGAGCGCGTCCTTGGCCCAGTTGGCGAAATCCTGCGCGTCCTTCACCCGCTTCCCGATCGCGTCCGCCAGGGCTGCGGGCTCCGACTCCGTCTCGCCCTTGCCCTTGTCCACCCGAAGCCTCGCCTTGGCCTTGTAGGTGTCGCTCGCGTTCACCGCGGCGACCACGGCGTCATAGGCGGCCAGCCAGTCCTTGTCGCCCGGCCCGACCTTGCGGTCGACGACGAACTTCGCCGCCTTGAACGCCGCGTCGTAGATGGCGCCCCCCGCCTCCTGTCTGCCGAGCAGCACGTGCTCGACCATCGCCCCGGCGATGAAGGCGTCCGCTTCGAAATGCGTTACCATCCCTCTGGCGTCGCGGAAATCCTGGATGAGATGCGTCACCTCATGGACGATCGTCATGGCCCGGTCGGTTTGCGAGAGGCCGGCATAGACGACGAGAATGTTGTAGCCCGAATGATATTCGCCTTGCGCTTGCGTCAGCATCGAAAGGCCGCCGACGCGGGCCTCGGCGCAGGTGACCTTGCCTGCCTCGACCAGCTTGCGCACCGACAGGTAGTCGATCGGCATGTAGGAGACGCCCGTCTTCGGGCTCTTGAACGCAATCTTCAGGATCGCCGGTCCCGAAAGCGCCTCGAAGACGGGCGCCAGCGCCGCCTCGCCGACCAGAGGCTCCAGTTCGATACCTCCGAACTCCTCGGCCAGTCGTACGTAATAGGTGAGGCGGGCGCGGATGGGATCCACGTCCTTCAGGTCTCTCTTGGTGCCTTTGACGACCTCGGCGATCGCGTTGGCCTGTTTTTCCGTTATCTTCTTCCGGCCCCTCATCATCGGCGCGATGATCGCGTCGATGTCCCAGGCGCGCAGCTTGTAGTCGGCCTTTTCCTTCGTCCTTGCCTTCCAGCGGTCCGCAATGCCCCGGTCGAACGCAGCTATCCTGTCGTAAAGCTCACCCATTCGAGAAACATCCTTCTCTCGCGCCGATGCCAGCAAGCAACACTACAACGAAAATGAGGCGTTTTCTTTTTCCGTTATGGAAAATACTTTTGTAAACCCCGGCATATTCACTGCTCGACATCGGGACGGCCGAGCCGGCCGAACTGCATTCCTTCGCAACACTGCGCAGGGCTTCATTCGCCGCACGGCACTTGAAAAGCCGCGGCCGCTAGGCTATCTGGGGTACAAATTCTTGGTCGGTATGGCGAAGAGTGGGTCCACCCGGTCCCGCTCTTTTTTGTTACCCGACCCGGTGGAGCACAAATGACGGCCGAAAACGGCGTACAGGACGACCGCATCATCCGCGAGAGCGGGACCGAGGCACGGATCGCGACGATCATCGCGCCGGTGCTGCGCGCCATGCAGTATCGGCTCGTGCGGGTCCGCCTGACGGGGCAGAACGGGCTGACGCTGCA
The DNA here is from genome assembly GCF_059502445.1 of Kumtagia sp. Lineage (NCBI taxonomy): Bacteria > Pseudomonadati > Pseudomonadota > Alphaproteobacteria > Hyphomicrobiales > Phyllobacteriaceae > Kumtagia > Kumtagia sp. Next base: position 19,753 of record NZ_JCACER010000021.1, on the reverse strand, counting down.
GATCATGGCGGAGCGCGAAGACGGCACCATGACGGTCGAGGACTGCGAAGAGGTGAGCCGGGCGGTATCGCCAGCCCTCGATGTCGACGATCCGATCGACAAGGCGTATCATCTGGAAGTGTCGTCGCCGGGCATCGACCGGCCGCTGGTGCGCAAGTCGGATTTCGCGACCTGGAAGGGCCATCTCGTCAAGGTCGACACGTCGGTCCTCGTCGCCGACCGCAAGCGTTTCCGCGGCAGGATCGAGGAGACGGACGAGGACGGCATCGTTATCGCCCGCGACCAGCCGGCCTATGGCGACGAGCCGACCGCGCGGATACCGTTCGAGACGATCGCCGAGGCGCGGCTGATCCTGACCGACGATCTCGTCCGCGACGCGCTGAGCAAGGACAACAGGGCCCGCAAGGAGGCGCGCAAGCGCCAGAGCGAGGCCGACCAGGACAACGAAACAGAAGAGTGAATGGACGGCCGGCGGATCCGGCACGGTTCAGGGAGACGACAAAATGGTAGTCAGTGCGAACAGGCTCGAGCTGCTGCAGATCGCCGACGCTGTCGCGCGCGAGAAGTCGATCGACAAGTCGATCGTCATCGCCGCCATGGCCGACGCGATCCAGAAGGCGGCGCGCTCGCGTTACGGCCAGGAGACCAACATCCGCGCCGACATCAACGCGAACACCGGCGAGATGAAGCTGCAGCGACTGATGGAAGTGGTCGAGACGGTCGAGGATTATGCGACGCAGATCGCGCTGTCGTCGGCGCGCGAGCGCAATCCCGACGCCGAGATCGGCGACTTCATCGCCGAGCAGCTGCCGCCGATGGATTTCGGCCGCATCGCCGCCCAGTCGGCCAAGCAGGTGATCGTGCAGAAGGTGCGCGAGGCCGAGCGCGACCGCCAGTACGACGAATACAAGGACCGCATCGGCGAGATCGTCAACGGCACGGTCAAGCGCGTCGAATACGGCAACGTCATCGTCGACCTCGGCCGCGGCGAGGCGATCATCCGCCGCGACGAGCTGATCCCGCGCGAGAACTACAAATATGGCGACCGCGTCCGCGCCTATGTCTACGACGTGCGCCGCGAGCAGCGCGGCCCGCAAATCTTCCTGTCGCGCACCCATCCGCAGTTCATGGCGAAGCTGTTCACCATGGAAGTGCCGGAGATCTATGACGGCATTATCGAGATCAAGTCGGTCGCCCGCGACCCGGGCAGCCGCGCTAAGATCGCGGTGATCTCGCGTGATTCCTCGATCGACCCGGTCGGCGCCTGCGTCGGCATGCGCGGTTCGCGCGTGCAGGCGGTGGTGGCCGAGTTGCAGGGCGAGAAGATCGACATCATCCCGTGGTCGCCGTCGGCCGCCTCCTTCATCGTCAACGCGCTGCAGCCGGCGGAAGTCGCCAAGGTGGTGCTCGACGAGGATGCCGAGCGCATCGAGGTGGTGGTGCCCGACGACCAGCTGTCGCTGGCGATCGGCAGGCGCGGCCAGAACGTGCGGCTCGCCTCGCAGCTCACCGGCTGGGACATCGACATCCTCACCGAGCAGGAAGAGAGCGAGCGGCGCCAGAAGGAGTTCGTCGAGCGCTCGAACCTGTTCATGGAAGCGCTCAACGTCGACGAGATGGTCGGCCAGGTGCTGGCCTCGGAAGGCTTCACCAGCGTCGAGGAGGTCGCCTATGTCGATGCCGACGAGATTTCCTCGATCGACGGCTTCGACGAGGACACCGCCAGCGAGATCCAGGCTCGCGCCCGCGACTATCTTGCGAAGATCGAGGCCGAGCACGACGAGAAGCGCAAAACACTCGGCGTCGAGGACGAGCTGCGCGAGATCCCTGGCATGACCACCGCCATGATGGTGACGCTGGGCGAGGACGGCGTGAAGACGATCGAGGACTTCGCCGGCTACGCCGTCGACGATCTGGTCGGCTGGAAGGAACGCAAGGACGGCGAAACCAAGACCTATCCAGGCGTGCTCGCGGCGCATGAGGTGTCGCGCGCCGACGCCGAGAACATGGTGCTGGCGGCCCGGCTCAAGGCCGGCTGGATCACCGAGGACGAGGCCGCCGTCGAAGAAGACGCCGTGGCGGCGGACGCGTGAGGTGACCCATCGCCAGGCAACCCCTTCTCGACGAGATGAACGATCGCACCTGCATCGTTTCGCGCGAACGGCGCGAGCCGGATGAGCTGATCCGGTTCGTCGTCGCTCCCGACGGCACGGTCGTACCCGATCTCAAGAGAAAACTGCCCGGCCGCGGTTGCTGGGTGAGCGCCGATCGCCTACATGTGGAGAAGGCGGTCGCGAAGAACCTTTTCGCGCGCGCCTTCAAACGGCAGGTCGGCGTCCCTCCCGCCCTCGCGGATATGGTGGACGGCCTTCTTGCCCAATCGGCGCTCGGGGCTGTCGGGCTCGCTCGCAAGGCGGGGGCGGTTGCATTGGGTGCCGCGAAAGTCGACAATGCGGTGCGCAGCGGCGAAGCGCTGCTCGTGCTGCATGCCACGGATGCCTCTCCGGACGGTGTCCGCAAGGTAACCCAGGCCAGGCGAGCGACCGCCCATCTCGGCGGACCGGAAATCCGTGCCTACAAACTTTTCTCGGAAGCCGAATTGGGTTTGGCATTGGGCGGCACAAATGTGATACATGCTGCCGTTCTCGCGCAGGAAGCGGGAAGAGCGGCTGCACGGCGCGTGGCGGCGCTCGACCGCTACCGGGGCGGATCCCCGGATGATGAAGCGATGTTTGCGGCGATCGCCGAAGACGAGACAGCCGCAGAGGATATGGAATGAGCGATACGAAATCCGGCGACGACAACACGTTGACCGTCAACACCAAGAAGACGCTGAGCCTGAAGCCGGCCGGCGTCACGCAGGGCACCGTGCGCCAGAATTTCTCGCACGGCCGCACCAAGCAGGTCGTCGTCGAGACCAAGAAGCGCAAGTTCTCGATGCCGGGCGAGCGTGCGGAACCGCATCAGCAGGCACCCGTGTTCACGCCGCGCCCGCAGACGCCGTCCGCCCCGCCGCCGCAGGCGCGTCCGCAGGTCGCGGCGCCGCAGCCCGCCGCGCCGCAGGCCGTTGCGCCCGCTCCCCAGAGCCCGCCGCGGCCGCAGCCGGCCCCGCCGCCGCGCGAGGCGCCGCGCCCGCAGCCCGAGCGCAGCGGCATGGTTCTGAACGAACTCTCGATCAGCGAGATCGAGGCACGCCGCCGCGCGCTCGAGGGCTCCAAGGCGCGCGAGCAGGAAGACCGCCACCGGGCGCTGGAGGAAGCACGCCGCCGCGCCGAGGACGAAGAGCAGCGCAAGCGCGAGCGCGAGGCCTCCGCCCGCCGCCAGGCCGAGGAAGAGGCGCGGCTGCAGAAGGAAGCCGAGGCGCGCAAGCGCGCCGAGGAGGAAGCGCGTCGTCGCGCTCCGCAGTTGGAGACCGCCAGCGACGACGAAGAGCCTGCGGCTCGTCCACGTCTCGGCATCGGCGCCGGCGCGGGTGCCGCGCGCGGCGCTCCGGTTCGCCGGCCGGTCACGCCCGAAGTCGCCAAGCCCACCAAGACGCGCGGCGACGACGACCGGCGGCGCGGCAAGCTCACCGTCAGCTCGGCGACCGGCGACGAGGATGCGCGCGCGCGCTCCCTGTCGGCGATGCGCCGGCGCCAGGAGAAGTTCAAGCGCGCCATGCACCAGGAGCCGCGCGAGAAGATTTCGCGTGAGGTGGTGCTGCCCGAGACGATCACCATCCAGGAACTGGCGCAGCGCATGTCCGAGCGCGCCGTCGACGTCGTCAAGTACTTCATGAAGCAGGGCCAGATCCTGAAGCCCGGCGACGTGCTCGACGCCGACACGGCCGAGTTGGTGGCGTCCGAGTTCGGTCACACGGTCAAGCGCGTCGCCGAAGGCGACATCGAGGAAGGCTTCTTCGGCGGCCCCGACAACCCGGAGGACCTGCGGCAGCGTCCGCCGATCGTCACCATCATGGGCCATGTCGACCACGGCAAGACCTCGCTGCTCGATGCCATCCGCAACGCCAACGTCGTCTCCGGCGAGGCCGGCGGCATCACCCAGCACATCGGCGCCTACCAGATCGAGAAGAACGGCCAGAAGATCACCTTCATCGACACGCCGGGCCACGCCGCCTTCACGGCGATGCGCGCCCGCGGCGCCAACATCACCGACATCGCGGTGCTGGTGGTGGCGGCCGACGATTCGGTCATGCCGCAGACGATCGAGTCGATCAGCCATGCCAAGGCGGCCGGCGTGCCGATCATCGTGGCGATCAACAAGATCGACAAGCACGAGGCCGATCCGCAGAAAGTGCGCAGCGAGTTGCTGCGCCACGAGGTGTTCGTCGAATCGATGGGCGGCGAGGTTCTCGACGTCGAGGTTTCGGCCAAGACCGGCCAGGGCCTCGACAAGCTGCTGGAAGCGATCCTGCTGCAGTCCGAACTGCTCGACCTCAAGGCCAATCCGGACCGCACCGCCGAGGGCGTGGTCATCGAAGCCAAGCTCGACAAGGGCCGTGGCCCCGTGGCCACCGTGCTCGTGCAGACCGGCGACCTGCTGGTCGGCGACATCATCGTGGCCGGCAACGAGTGGGGCCGCGTCAGGGCGTTGCTCGACGACCGCGGCGATCAGCTGGAGGGCGCCCTGCCCTCGCAGCCGGTGGAGGTTCTCGGCCTGCAAGGCACGCCGATGGCCGGCGACCGCTTCGCGGTGGTCGACTCCGAGGCCCGCGCCCGCGAGATCACCGAATATCGCCAGCGCAAGGCGCGCGACAAGGCCGTCGCTAAGCATGTCAGCCAGCGCGGCTCGCTGGAACAGATGATGTCGCAGCTTCAGGCGACCGGCATCAAGGAGTTTCCGCTGGTCATCAAGGGTGACGTGCAGGGTTCGGTCGAGGCGATCATCGTCGCCCTCGACAAGCTCGGCACCGACGAGGTTCGGGCCCGCATCGTGCACAGCGGCGCGGGAGCGATCACGGAAAGCGACATCTCGCTGGCCGATACGTCGGGCGCGGCGATCATCGGCTTCAACGTGCGCGCCAACCCGCAGGCCCGTCAGGCGGCCGAACACGCCGGCATCGAGATCCGCTACTACAACATCATCTACAATCTGGTGGATGACGTGAAGGCGGCGATGTCGGGGCTGCTGTCGCCGGAGCGCCGCGAGACCTTCCTCGGCAATGCCGAGATCCTCGAGGTGTTCAACATCACCAAGGTCGGCAAGGTCGCGGGCTGCCGCGTCACCGAGGGTCGCGTCGAGCGCGGTGCGGGCGTGCGCCTGATCCGCGACAACGTGGTCATCCACGAGGGCACGCTGAAGACGCTCAAGCGCTTCAAGGACGAGGTGCCCGAGGTGCCGGTCGGCCAGGAATGCGGCATGGCCTTCCAGAACTACGAGGACATCCGCCAGGGCGACATCATTGAGTGCTTCCGCGTGGAGATGGTGACGAGGACGCTGTAACACGATGCAGTTGGGTTATACGCCTGACTACGCTGAAGCGATTACGGCGAGCCGCATAGCGGCTCGCCGTATTTTCAGCCCATGGCAGCGCTACTGGTGCTGGCCGTACTATGTCGTTGTAGCCATTGCTTCCATTGCAGTGGGATATGCCGTGGGCGATTCACTACGATCCACTATCGGCGGCCACATGGCGGGCATCCTAACCATGTGTACGATCGTGGTTCTTTACGTTGTAGGCGCGGTGATCGGCGTGCGTCTCGGCCGTCGCCTGACAGCGCACTGGCTCCGGCAGAATAACCCCGAACGTCCGACGCAGTTCTCTCTTGAACCGGACGGGCTCCAATGGCGCAAAAGCCAGACCTTTGCCCAGCTCGGCTTCTTGGACATAGATAGAATCGTTGTGACCCCCGACCTAGTCGGTTTTCTTTCCGGTGCCCATGTTTTGTATATCCCCTACCGTGCGTTTGATAGTGCGGAGCAGATCAGGACGCTAGTAACAACGGTTTTCGACCGGTTGTCGGAAGAAGCCAAACAGCGTTCGCTGAAAGATGCCGAGATCAGATCAATGGTTGCCGCCTGACCCTTTTTACAGTCGGCCTTGATCTTGTCGGCATACACTCGCAGGCTTTGAGCCTGAAACTCCATATTCGAAAGGCGTAGATGTCACAACAAAAAGGCCCCTCCCAGCGCATGCTGCGCGTCGGCGAGCAGGTGCGCCACGCGCTTTCCGACGTGCTGCAGCGCGGCGAGGTGCGCGACGACCTGATCGAGACGACGGTGATCTCGATCTCGGAAGTGCGCATGTCGCCCGATCTCAAGATCGCCACCGCCTTCGTGGCGCCGCTGGGCGCGGCCGACGACGAAGCCGTCATCGCCGCGCTCAACCGCAACGCCCGCTTCATCCGCGGGCGTGCGGCAGCCGCGCTCAGGCAGATGAAATACATGCCGGAATTCCGCTTCCGGCTCGACACCAGCTACGACAATTTTTCGAAGATCGACCGCCTGCTGAAGTCGCCCGAGGTGGCGCGCGATCTGGACAAGGACGAGGAATGATTGACGCCGACATGCTCTCCCCCCTTGCGGGGGAGATGGCTGCGAAGCAGCCAGAGGGGGTAATCGCGGCAGCGCGGGACGTATTGATCGGGTCCAGCCCTTCCGGGGCGACCCCTCCCGGCCGCTTCGCGGCCACCTTCCCCTCGAGGGCAGGGCTATCGCATATGGAATTACCCCCACCCCTAACCCCTCCCCACAAGGGGGAGGGGGACCGGCTGGCTCTCCGCCAGGCACAATCGCCGGCGATTTCGCGTTGCACAACGGCCGCGAAGTCCCCCTCCCCCATGTGGGGAGGGGTTAGGGGTGGGGGTGCGGGCCGGGCAGCAGTCGCTGAAATCCGATATGCGGCCACCCTGCCCTCGAGGGGGAGGGACTGATGGCCCGTCGCGGCAAGAAGAAGGGCCGGCCGGTCTCCGGCTGGCTGGTTTTCGACAAGCCGGTCGGCATGGGCTCGACCGAGGCGGTGTCCAAGATCAAATGGCTGTTCCAGGCCGAGAAGGCGGGCCATGCCGGCACACTCGACCCGCTGGCGTCGGGCATGCTGCCGATCGCGCTCGGCGAGGCGACCAAGACCGTGCCCTATGTGCAGGACGGCGCAAAAGTCTACCGCTTCACCGTCGCCTGGGGCGAGGAGCGCTCCACCGACGACCTCGAAGGCCCGGTGACGAAAACCTCGGACAAGCGGCCCGGCGAGGCGGAGATCCGCGCGCTGCTGCCGAACTACACCGGCGTGATCATGCAGACGCCGCCGCAGTTCTCCGCCATCAAGATCGCCGGCGAGCGCGCCTACGATCTTGCCCGCGAGGGCGAGACGGTCGACATCCCGGCACGCGAGGTCGAGATCGGGCGGCTGGAGCTGATCGAGACGACGCCGGAAGGCAATTCCGTCTTCGAGATCGAGTGCGGCAAGGGCACCTATGTGCGTTCGCTCGCCCGCGACCTCGGCCGCGATCTCGGTTGCTACGGCCATATCGCCACGCTGCGCCGCACCGAGGTCTTTCCGTTCACGGTCGACGACCTCGTGCCCCTCGACGCACTGGAGGCCGCCGCGCCCCAGCGCGAGGAGGCTGCGCCGGAAGGCGGCCGCCCGTTCGCGGCGCAGGGCGAGCGCTTTGTCGCCCTCGACGCCTTCCTGCTCGACACCGGCGAAGCGCTCGACTGCCTGCCGCAGGTGGCGATCACCGACGACGCGGCGGCCAAGCTCCGGCTCGGCAATCCCATCATCCTGCGCGGCCGCGACGCGCCGGTGCAGGCCGACGAGGCCTGCGCCACCGCGCGCGGCAAGCTGGTGGCGATCGGCGAGATCGAGGCGGGCATGTTCAAGCCGAAGCGGGTTTTCGCGGGGTAGCTGAGAATGTCGCCGGCGTCGGCGACGAACACCTGCGCCGATTTTCTACGAGGCCCGGTCATCCCGTTCCGCACCGCCGGAGCACTTCGCTGGAGTTCCGGCATGGATCCTATGGTCTCCGCGACGGCCTTCGGCCTGCTCCGCCATAGGATGACGAAGGCAAAAGGGGTTTACCGCTAGTCTCCGACGTCGGCGATTGGCGGAGACGTCCGACGAATTCGTCATCCTAGGGCGGAGCCGGAGCGAAGCGGAGGCGGAGACCCTAGGATCCATGCCGTACCGGTGGCGAAGTGCTCCGGCGGTGCAGAAGCCCCGCATCTCCGCCGCATTTCGGCTCGCTCGACGACGGAGACGACCTGGATAAAAGGGGATAGTTTTCTTTCCTTCCGCCGAAAAACGTTGCCGCTTCAAAGCCGGCGCGAACCAGAAAAGCGAAATTCCTCCGGCACTTGGCCGTTTCCGCTGCCTCGGGCGAACAGACCGGCGGCAGCGACTTTATCCCCTCCCTTCCCGCCTCCCCTATACTTGGCCTCGAAAGCCGCGCCCTTGCGGGAATCTGGTGCGCACCGGGTATCAGGAGGGAGCGTCGGCGCCGGGTCGGTCGTGCAATCGGTAGCGCGGCTGGCGAGAGCTGGAGACCCGGGCCCCAGCCGCGACACCTGCGGAAATGCAGAGCTAGCGGACGGGCAAGAACGCCGGCGGGGCGCGGGTCACCGCGCCACGTATTTACTTAGAGAGGCTCGGCCCCGCGCCCCGCTTCCCGCACTTTCCTTTCAATGGCCAGACTGCGATGCAGGGCGTGGTGAGGATGGAGCTTGGCTACAGGGGACAGTTTACTTTCTTTCGGCAGAAAGGCCGTAGCAGTCCAGAGGTCGCGCGGGCCGAAAAAAGGTAACTGTCCCCGGCGCCCGCGCTCGTTCCAGCCGTGGCGGAAGCCATGCGGCAGCGTCCCAGGTGCCTCCACGCCGGCGCATCACAAACGCTATGGCTTTTGTGCGGGAATTGCCCTATATGCGCGCCATCGCATGCAAACGAGCGATGAAAACGGCCCCTGCTGGACGACATCCCGGCTGTGGGCGTCCCGTTTCCTCCAACCATCAAGGAAAAACGCGATGTCGATCACTGCTGATCGCAAGAAAGAACTGATGACGGAATACGCGACCAAGACCGGCGACACGGGTTCGCCGGAAGTGCAGGTCGCCATCCTGTCGGAGCGGATCAAGAACCTCACCGAGCACTTCAAGGGCCACGTGAAGGACAACCACTCCCGCCGCGGCCTGCTTGCTCTGGTGTCGCAGCGCCGTCGCCTGCTCGACTATCTGAAGGGCAAGGACGAAGGCCGCTATTCGACGCTGATCGAGAAGCTCGGCCTGCGCCGCTGACGAACTGACCGGCGGGCCTTCCCTCGAAGGTCCGCCGGTCGCGCATTCGGGCATGCGCCAGGCGCTGCCCGCGGAGCGCGACAGGCCGAAGCGGCCCTGGCGCTCCACCGGCCCGATCCCACAGGCAGGATCGGAGCCGCCCATGGACCGGTCATGGGGCAGGATTGCAGGATGCCCGGAGGCGCACGACGATGCGCCGACGATCCGGACCTCCCGCTGTCTTGCCCGTGGCTCGTCCGAACCGAAGCCAATAGGGGAGGCGCTGCCGGCGGAAGCCGACGCGGCGCCGCCCGCACAGCAAGGACAAGACATGTTCAATCATCACAAAGTAGAAATCGAATGGGCCGGCCGGCCGCTGATCCTCGAGACGGGCAAGATCGCCCGCCAGGCTGACGGCGCCGTGCTCGCCACCTACGGCGAGACCGTGGTTCTCGCCACCGTCGTCTCGATGAAGGAGCCGAAGCCCGGCCTCGACTTCTTCCCGCTCACCGTCAACTATCAGGAAAAGACCTATGCGGCCGGAAAAATCCCCGGCGGCTATTTCAAGCGCGAAGGCCGCCCGAGCGAGAAGGAGACGCTGGTCTCCCGCCTGATCGACCGCCCGATCCGCCCGCTCTTTGCCGACGGCTACAAGAACGACACCCAGATCGTCGTCACCGTGATGCAGCATGATTTGGAAAACGATCCGGACGTTCTGGCGATCGTCGCCACGTCGGCCGCGCTCACGCTCTCGGGCGTTCCCTTCATGGGTCCGATCGGCGGCGCCCGCGTCGGCTATATCGGCGGCGAGTACAAGCTCAACCCGCATATCGACGAGATGGGCGAGTCGAAGCTCGACCTCGTCGTCGCCGGCACGGGCGAAGCGGTCCTGATGGTCGAATCCGAGGCGCAGGAGCTCCCCGAGGACGTCATGCTCGGCGCCGTCATGTTCGGCCACAAGGGTTTCCAGCCGGTCCTCGACGCGATCATCCAGCTCGCCGAGCTGGCCGCCAAGGATCCGCGCGATCATGTCGTTCCGGACCTGTCCGAGCTCGAATCCACCATGCTCGGCCTGATCGAGGACGAGCTGCGCACCGCTTACAAGAACACGGTGAAGCAGGAGCGCTACGCCGCCGTCGACGCCGCCAAGGCCAAGGTGAAGGCGGTGCTGCTGCCGGAAGGCGCGGAGGAGACGAAATGGTCGGCCGAGCAGGTCGGCTCGGTGTTCAAGGAACTGCAGGCCAAGATCGTCCGCTGGAACATCCTCGACAGCGGCAGCCGCATCGACGGCCGCGACCTGAAGACCGTCCGCAAGATCGTCTCGGAAGTCGGCATCCTGCCGCGCACCCACGGCTCGGCGCTGTTCACGCGCGGCGAGACGCAGGCCGTGGTGGTGGCGACGCTCGGCACCGGCGAGGACGAGCAGTATGTCGACTCGCTCACCGGCATGTACAAGGAGACCTTCCTCCTCCACTACAACTTCCCGCCCTACTCCGTCGGCGAGACCGGCCGCATGGGTTCGCCGGGACGCCGCGAGATAGGCCACGGCAAGCTCGCCTGGCGCGCCATCCGTCCGATGCTGCCGACGGTCGAGCAGTTCCCCTACACGCTGCGCGTCGTCTCGGAGATCACCGAGTCGAACGGCTCGTCGTCGATGGCGACCGTGTGCGGCACCTCGCTGGCGCTGATGGATGCCGGCGTGCCGCTGGCGAAGCCGGTGGCCGGCATCGCCATGGGCCTGATCAAGGAAGGCGAGCGCTTCGCGGTGCTGTCGGACATCCTCGGCGACGAGGACCATCTCGGCGACATGGACTTCAAGGTGGCCGGCACCTCTAACGGCATCACCTCGCTGCAGATGGACATCAAGATCGCCGGCATCACCGAGGAGATCATGAAGGTGGCGCTGGACCAGGCCAAGGGCGGGCGCCAGCACATCCTCGACGAGATGGCCAAGGCGCTGTCGGAAGGCCGCAAGGAGCTCGGCGAGTTCGCGCCGCGCATCGAGGTCATGAACATCCCGACTGACAAGATCCGCGAAGTGATCGGCTCGGGCGGCAAGGTGATCCGCGAGATCGTCGAGAAGACCGGCGCCAAGATCAACATCGAGGACGACGGCACGGTGAAGATCGCGTCGGCCAACGCCAAGGAGATCGAGGCGGCGAAGAAGTGGATCCACACCATCGTGGCCGAGCCGGAAGTCGGCGAGATCTACGAGGGCACCGTGGTCAAGACCGCCGATTTCGGCGCCTTCGTCAACTTCTTCGGCCCGCGCGACGGCCTCGTTCACATCTCGCAGCTCGCCAGCGACCGCGTGCAGAAGACCACCGACGTCGTCAAGGAAGGCGACAAGGTGTTCGTCAAGCTGATGGGCTTCGACGAGCGCGGCAAGGTCCGCCTGTCGATGAAGGTCGTCGACCAGAAGACCGGCAAGGAGCTCGCCCGCGAGAAGAGGCAGGACGGCGAAGAAAACGCCGCCTGATCGGGCGCTGCATCTGGACTCGAGACGGGCGCGGTGAAAGCCGCGCCCGTTTTAATATGAACGATCGAGCCAGCGGAAAAAGACGTCGAGGGGGTTTTCATGACCGGGCGACGTAGGGTGTCAGGCCCTCAGACATTGGCATTCTTCGCATGAAGGAGGCCCTGAAAACCCTGCTCCACCCCTTCGAGGCGGATGCTATCCCGGTACCTGGGAACGGCCAGCGCGTGCTCTTCCTCGGCGCGGAACCGGGTTTTCGGCCGCCGTCGGACTTCTCGACGGACATCGTCGCCATCCAGGGTTTTCGCCCGCTCCATCTCGCCCTGCAACGCGAGGGCCGCACCGTCCACCCCGCTCCCGAGGGAAGCGATTTCGACGCGGCGCTGGTGCTCGCCGGCCGCCACCGCGGCGAGAACGAGTTGCGCATCGCCGAAGCCATCACCCGCACCAAGCCCGGCGGATTGATCGTGGTTGCAGGCAGCAAGGATGACGGCATCGCCAGCCTGCGCAAGCGGATGGATGGTCTGGCGGCGATCAACGATCATCTGTCGAAGTATCACGGCGTCGCGTTCTGGTTCCGGCGAACGGAAGCGGCCGCAAACGCCGCCAGCGTTCTTCGCGCCGCAAATCCGCCGACGCTGGTCGAAGGCCGTTTCCGCACCGCGCCCGGCATGTTTTCGCACGACCGCATCGACCCCGCCTCAAAATTGCTCGCCGAAAGCCTGCCCGACAATCTTTCCGGCCATGTCGCGGATTTCTGTGCCGGCTGGGGTTATCTCGCAGCCGAAGTCGCCGCGCGCTGCGCGCGGGCCAAATCGATCGACCTCTACGAGGCCGATTTCGCCTCGCTCGAGGCGGCAAAGGCCAATCTGGCGGAGATCGCCGTCCCGACCCGCTTCTTCTGGCACGACCTCGCCGGCGAGCCGGTTTCGGAGCGCTACGACGCCATCGTCATGAACCCGCCCTTCCACACCGGCCGGCAAGCCGAACCGTCGCTCGGGCAGGCGATCATCAAGACGGCCGCTGCCGCGTTGAAATCGGGCGGACGGCTTTTTCTGGTCGCCAACCGCCAGCTTCCTTACGAAAGAACGCTGGCAGACGTGGTTTCGGAGTTCAAGGAAATCGCCGGCGACAGAACCTTCAAGGTGATCGCCGCGCGGCGGTAAGTCATTGCCCGGCGTCGCTCCGCTTCAGCTCGTCCAGCGTCGGCATCGAGACGATATGGTAGCCGGAATCGACATAGTGGATCTCGCCGGTGACGCCCGACGATAAATCCGACAGCAAATAGAGCGCAGAGCCGCCGACCTCATCCAGCGTCACGGTGCGCCTGAGCGGCGAGTTGCGCTGCTGGTAGGAAAACATGTAGCGGGCGTCGGAGATGCCGGCGCCGGCCAGCGTGCGCACCGGACCGGCGGAGATGGCGTTGACGCGGATGCCGCGCGGGCCGTAGTCGTTGGCGAGGTAGCGCACGCTCGCCTCCAGCCCGGCCTTGGCGACGCCCATGACGTTGTAGTTCGGCATGATGCGCACCGAGCCGGCATAGGTCAGCGTGACCATCGAGCCGCCCTCCGTCATCAGCGCGGCGGCGTGGCGCGCCACCTCGGTGAAGGAATAGCAGGAGATCACCATGGTGCGGATGAAGTTCTCGCGGCTGGTGTCGGCGTAGAGGCCCTTCAGCTCGTTCTTGTCGGAGAAGCCGATGGCGTGGACGATGAAGTCGAGCTTGCCCCATTCGTTGCCCAGCGTCTCGAAGACGCTGCTGACCGAGGCACTGTCTTCCACGTCGCAGGACAGCACCAGCGAGGCGCCCACCTTGTCCGCCAGCGGCCTCACCCGGCGGCCGAAGGCCTCCCCCTGATAGGTGAAGGCGAGCGACGCGCCGTGCTCGGCCAGCTTCTGCGCGATGCCCCAGGCGATCGAATGATCGTTGGCGACACCCATCACGAGGCCGCGCTTGCCTTGCATAAGTGGGGTCATCGTGAAGGGTCCTTGATGAATAGAGCGAATGGGAGTAGCGAATAGAATCGCGAATCTACTCGCTATTCGCTACTCCCTATTCGCTATCCACTAATCGCTCAGTTGTATCGCTGGAACACCAGCGTCGCGTTGGTGCCGCCGAAGCCGAACGAGTTGGACAGCACGGCATCGATCTTGGCGTTGTCGATGCGCTTGCGCACGATCGGCATGCCCTCGAATTCCGGATCGAGGTTTTCGATATGGGCGCTCTCGCCGATGAAGCCGCCCTGCATCATCAGGATGGAATAGATCGATTCCTGCACGCCGGCGGCACCCAGCGAATGGCCGGTGAGCGACTTGGTCGAGGTGATCGCCGGCATCCTGTCGCCGAACACCTCGCGGATCGCCGCCATCTCGCGCGAATCGCCGACGGGGGTCGAGGTGCCGTGGGTGTTGATGTAGTCGATCGGGCTCTCGACGGTGGCAATCGCCTGCTTCATGCAGCGCACCGCCCCCTCACCGGAGGGCGCGACCATGTCGTAGCCGTCCGAGGTGGCGCCGTAACCGACGACCTCGGCATAGATCTTCGCGCCGCGCGCCCTGGCATGCTCGAGCTCCTCCACCACCAGCACGCCGGCGCCGCCGGCGATGACGAAGCCGTCGCGGTTGACGTCATAGGCGCGCGAGGCGGTGGCGGCGCTGTCGTTGTATTTCGACGACATGGCGCCCATGGCGTCGAACAGGTTCGACATGGACCAGTCGAGGTCCTCGTGGCCGCCGGCGAAGATGATGTCCTGCTTGCCCCACTGGATGAGCTCGTAGGCGTTGCCGATGCAATGCGCCGAGGTCGAGCAGGCCGACGAGATCGAATAGTTCACGCCGTGGATCTTGAACCAGGTGGCGAGCGTCGCCGAGGCCGTCGACGACATCGCCTTCGGCACGGCGAACGGTCCGATGCGCTTCGGGCTGTTGTTCTTCAACGTGGTCTCGGCTGCCTCGACAATGGTCCTGGTCGACGGACCGCCGGAGCCCATGATGATGCCGGTGCGTTCGTTGGTGATGTCGCTCTCTTCCAGCCCGGCATCGGCAATCGCCTGGCTCATGGCGACATGGTTCCAGGCGCCGCCCTTGTGCAGGAAGCGCATGGCGCGGCGGTCGACAAGCTCCGTCGGGTCGAGCGTCGGCTTGCCCCACACCTGGCACCTGAAGCCATGCTCAGCGAAATCTTCGGAACGGGTGATCCCGGATTTCGCGTGGCGCAGGGAGTCTTCCACTTCCGCGGCATTGTTGCCGATCGAGGACACGACACCGAGGCCTGTCACAACGACTCGTCTCATACTGCGCTCCTCGTATTGTCTTGGCGGCGTCCGTCAGGCAGCAGGTTGCTTGGCGAGGCCGACTTTCAGGTCGGATGCCGCATAGATGGGTTCGCCATCGGCCTTCAACCAGCCATCCGCGATGCCGAGCACCAGACGACCACGCATCACCCGCTTGAAATCGACGCCATATTCGACCTTCTTGACCGAGGGCGTGACCATGCCCTTGAACTTCACCTCGCCGGTCGACAGCGCCATGCCCTTGCCGGGCTCGCCCAGCCAGCCGAGGAAGAAGCCGGTCATCTGCCACATGGCATCGAGGCCGAGGCAGCCGGGCATGATCGGATTGCCGATGAAATGGCAGCCGAAGAACCAGAGGTCCGGCTTGATGTCGAATTCGGCGCGGATGAAGCCCTTGTCGAAGGCGCCGCCGGTCTCGCTGATTTCGGTGATGCGATCGAACATCAGCATCGGTGGATAGGGCAGCTGCGCGTTGCCGGGACCGAACAGCTCGCCGCGCGCGCAGGCCAGCAGGTCTTCGTAGTCGTAGCTCGATTTCGCCACCGCAGTCAGGTCTCCGCGCTCAGTTTCGAAGTCCGGCGCCCGGCCGTACCCCTGCATCCGGCCGCACCGCTATCACGAAGCGTTTCAGGCCAGAAACTCGACGTTAGCGCTTATCCTGCCGGCCCCGCCCGGTCAATGCGCTGTCGGCTTCGGACACATGCCGGAGCGCCCGCGAAAGCGGCGGATGCGCGTTTTTTCACCGCAAACCGCGACCCCCGGAATCGTCGGGAGCCTTGCATTCGCGGCTCGATCAACCCCGCCGCATCGGACTGCGGGCGTCGGTGCGGCCACCCGGCCAGCTTCCGTCGGCCCACATGGAATCGAGGGCGACGCGGTAATCCGGATAGCGAAAACCATAGCCGGCCTGGCGCATCAGCGCATTGGAGACGCGCTTGTTTTCGCCGTAGAACGAGCGTGCCATCGGCGTCAGCTCGGCCGTTTCGAACGGAATTTCGGGCGGCGGCTCGACGCCCATTTTCGCGGCTGCATGGGCCACAACGTCCTGCGGCGGCGCCGGCAGGTCGTCGGTGACGTTGAAGACGCCGGCGAGATCGCGCTGCGCAAGGTGCCAGAGCGCGCCGGCGATGTCGGCGACGTGGATGCGGTTGAACACCTGGTCCTTTTTGACCAGTCGCCGCGCCGTGCCGTCGCGCAGGTAGACGAAGGCGTTGCGGCCCGGCCCGTAGATGCCGGACAGCCGCAGGACGGCGACAGGCAGGCCTCCTTTTTCGCGCCCGAGCGCCAGCCAAGCCTGCTCGGCTTCCAGCCGAAGGCGCGAGCGCGCCGAGAACGGCCGGCATTCGGACGCCTCGTCGACCCAGGCGCCCTTGTGGTCGCCATAGACGCCGACGGTCGACAGGTAGCCGATCCAGGCAAGCCGCGGCATCTTTTCGCGAAGGAGGTCGCCGAACAGGTTGAGAACCGGATCGCCGCCCTCGTCCGGCGCAATGGAGACGATCAGGTGGGTGGTATCAGCCAGGGCGCCGGCGATCTCGCCGGAGATGCTGGCGCCGTCGAACCGCAAGGGCACGATGCCGGCCGCTTCCAGGGCGCCGAATTTTTCGGCCGACCGCGTCGTGCCGGCGATCGCGATTGCAGCCTCGGGCCTCGCGGCGGCGAATGCCTTTCCGGAATAGCCGGCGCCGAAGATGAAGATGTTCATGCAGTCTCCGAAGATGACGGAACGGGGGACGGGCGCGCAGGAACGGCGCCGGGATGCTGCTCGTCAGGCGTTTTCGACCTGGCGTTCCGCAGCCTCGACCGCCGCCCGCAATTCGTCAAGCACGAGCGGATCGGCGTCGGTCCTGTCCCGCATGAGATCCAGCAGGACTTCAGCCTCCAGCAGCCGGCCCAGGGCCCAGACCGCGGCGCCGCGGACCAGCGGCGAGGCATCGTCGAGCAGGCCCGTGCATGGCGCGATCAGCGAAGCGTCGTCAGAATTGCCGGCTGCGACCAGCACGTTGCGCAGGAATCGATCCCGGCCGATGCGCTTGACCGGCGAGCCGGAGAACAGCGTGCGGAACGCCGCGTCGTCGAGCGCCAGCAGGTCGGCAAGCTTGGGCTCGCGCAGGTCCTCGCGCGCCCGGAGCTTGGCCTCGGAGGCCTCGCGCGCGAACTTGTTCCAGGGACAGACGGCAAGGCAGTCGTCGCAGCCATAGATGCGGTTGCCGATCTTCTCGCGGAATTCGCGCGGGATCGGCCCCTTGTTCTCGATGGTCAGGTAGGAGATGCAGCGGCGCGCATCGAGCCGGTAGGGGGCCGGAAAGGCGTCGGTCGGGCAGGCGTCGAGGCAGGCGCGGCAGGAGCCGCAATGGTCGGTCTCCGGGCGGTCGGGGGCGAGCGCGGCAGTGGTGAAGATCGTGCCGAGGAACAGCCAGGAGCCGTGCTCGCGACTAACCAGATTGGTGTGCTTGCCCTGCCAGCCGATGCCGGCGGCCTGCGCCAGCGGCTTCTCCATGACCGGCGCGGTGTCGACGAACACCTTCACGTCGCAGCCGGTCCTGGCGGCGAGCTTGCCGGCGACGCCCTTCAGCCTGCCCTTGACGACGTCGTGGTAGTCGCGGTTCTGCGCATAGACGGAGATGGCGGCGCTGTCCTTCTGCTCCAGCACGGCCAGCGGATCATGTGCCGGGCCGTAGTTCATGGCCAGCATGACGATCGAGCGCACCTCCGGCCACAGCGTGCGCGGATCGCCGCGCCTGGCGAGCTTCTCCTCCATCCACGCCATCGAGCCGTGGAGGCCCTCGCGGACGAAATCGGCCAGCCGTTCCGCCGCGAGCGGAATCGCGTCGGGGGACGTCACGGCAACGCAATCGAAGCCGGCAAGTTTCGCCTCGCGCTCGAGGAAGCGGCGGACGGAGGCCGGAGCCTCAGAAGTCGAGGTCCGCATAGTGGGACACCGGCGACAGGCCGCGCACCCTATCGTTGAGCAGCGACCGGAAGGACGGCCGCGACTTCATGCGCGTATACCATTCGCGCGCCGCGTTGTGCTCGCGCCAGTCGATCTCGCCGAGATAGTCGAGCGTCGAGATGGCGGCGGCGGCGGCAAGATCGGCATAGGTCAGGCGCGTGCCCGCGAGCCAATGGCGGGTGCCGGCCATCCAGTTGATGTATTTGAGGTGCTGGCGGATGTTGGCGCGCGCCGCGCGGATCGCCGCCGAATCGGGCGCGCCGCCGCCGAGCGTGTCCGGCATCATCGGCTTCAGCACGCGCTCGCGCACCAGATGCCGCGTCACCTCGCTTTCCATCTTGGTCAGGAACCAGTCGACGAGGCGGCGGATCTCGGCGCGCTGCATCGGGTCCTCGGCGAACAGCCGGCGCTCGCGCTTGAGCACGCCGCGCGTCTCGTCGATATATTCGCTGATCACCTGCGCGCCGACGATCGGCACGTCGCCTTCCGCCAGCAGCACCGGCAGCGAGCCGGCCGGGTTGAGCGACAGGAACTCCTTGCGCCGGGTCCACGGCTTCTCCTCGATCAGCGCCAGCTCCTCGCCATATTCGCCGAAGGCGAGACGGACGAAACGGCACGAGGCGAGCATGGGGTGATGAAAAAGCGTCAGCATGGTCCTGCGAGGATTGAACGGACTGGCGGAGTGAGGTCTGCGCGGATAGAAGCGTCGCCGGCCTTCGTCAACAGGGCGTTAAGGCGCAAGACCTATAGGAGGGTTGCCGCGCCGTGACAAGCAACCGCATCGCTTGAAGCCGGGTGCGCGACTCAGATAGTGCCACCCGAACCGCCTTCGCCGGCTTCGCTCCTGGCGCCGAGCCGGAACACCATCGAAGAATGTCCTGACGCGCACCGGAAACCGTTCATGGAAAACCAGACGATCGTCGACGCCCTGATGCTCGGGCTGCTCGAGGGCTTGACGGAATTCATCCCGGTCTCGTCCACCGGCCACATCCTGCTCGCCGGCCATTTCCTCGGCTTCCAGTCGACCGGCAAGGCCTTCGAGGTGCTGATCCAGCTCGGCGCCATCCTCGCCATCCTGTCGGTCTATTCGGCGCGCCTGCTGAAGATCGCCGCCGCGCTGCCGCACGATCCTTCGGCGCGCCGCTTCGTGATCGGCATCCTCATCGCCTTCCTGCCTGCCGCGGTGATCGGCGCGCTGGCGCACGGCTTCATCAAGTCGGTGCTGTTCGAGACGCCGAAGCTGATCTGCATCATGCTCATCCTCGGCGGACTGGTGCTGCTTGCCGTCGACCGCATGGCGCTGAAGCCGCGCTACGACAAGGCGATGGATTTTCCGCTGTCGCTCTGCCTGAAGATCGGATTTTTCCAGTGCCTCGCCATGATCCCCGGCACGTCGCGTTCGGGCGCCACCATCGTCGGGGCCCTGCTGATGGGCGCCGACAAGCGCTCGGCAGCGGAATTCTCCTTCTTCCTCGCCATGCCGACCATGGCCGGCGCCTTCGCCTACGATCTCATGAAGAACCGCGACATCCTGTCGGCGGCCGACCTGCCGATCATCGCGACCGGCTTCGTCGCGGCGTTCGTGATGGCGGTCATCGTCGTGCGCTACCTGCTCGACTACGTCTCGCGCCACGGCTTTGCCCTGTTCGCCTGGTGGCGGCTGATCGTCGGCACGCTGGGGCTGGCGGCGCTCTACGCGTTCGGGTGAGCTTCTTCTCCCGCTGGCGGGGGCAATCGCATATGAGTTGTATAGGAGCGGCGGACAGCTCTGAGTCGTCATTCCGGGGCCGCGCAGCGGAACCCGGAATCCAGAGTGCCGACGCTGCT